>JAURQC010000080.1 GCA_030836325.1 Candidatus Nanopelagicales bacterium | reverse complement strand
TCGCGGGAGCCTTCTTCACGGCCTTCTTCGCGGGAGCCTTCTTCGCGGGAGCCTTCTTCACGGCCTTCTTCGCGGGAGCCTTCTTCGCGGGAGCCTTCTTCGCGCTGTTCTTCGTGGCTGCCATCGCCATCCCCTCGTCAACGTCCTCTTCGGTCGCAGATCCAGTCAGTCGCAGATCTAGCCTTGGACCGTCTGGGGCCTCGGCTGCGCTTGCCGATCGCGACGTGCCCGAATGCTAGGGGGGCGCGAGGGGTCATGGGTCACCGGCACGCCGACCCCACACGACTATCCTGCCCGTTCGGACAGGAGGCGCTATGTATAAGGCCGTGCCCGTGCAGATAGATCTGCCGGCCATGGAGCACGAGATTCTCGATCTTTGGGATCGTGAATCTGTCTTCGAGCAATCCGTAGCCCAGGCCGAGGGACGCCCCTTATGGACCTTCTACGAGGGTCCACCGACCGCCAATGGCACCCCGGGTGCCCACCATGTTGAGGCCCGTGTCTTCAAGGACATATTCCCCCGATATCGGACGATGAAGGGGTACTTCGTTCCCCGACAGGCTGGGTGGGACTGCCACGGACTGCCGGTCGAGCTCGCGGTTGAGCGAGAACTCGGCTTCAGCGGCAAACAGGACATCGAGGACTACGGCATTGCCGAGTTCAACGCCAAATGCCGCGAGTCCGTCCTGCGTCACGTGGATGAATTCACCCAGATGAGCAAGCGCATGGCCTTCTGGGTGGATACCGATTCCGCCTACTGGACGATGGATCGCGACTACATCCAAAGCGTGTGGTGGTCGCTGAAGAAAATCTTTGATGCCGGCTTGCTCGTCCAAGACCACCGAGTCGCGCCCTACTGCCCGCGATGCGGCACCGGACTCAGCGACCACGAGCTTGCCCAGGGCTACGAAACCGTTGTTGACCCTTCGGTCTATGTCCGCTTTCCCGTCACCGGTGGTCCTCTGCACGCCCAACATCCGTCGGCCCAACTGCTCGTATGGACCACGACTCCCTGGACCCTGGTGTCCAACACAGCTGTTGCTGTCCGGCCCGATGCAACCTACGTGGTGGTCAAGACCTCCGACGGCGAGGAACTGGTGGTCGCGCAAGAACTCATCGAGCACGTGTTCAAGGACGAAGCCGTCGAGATCATCGATACGTTCGAGGGTTCGGCTCTCGAGCGTACGGAGTACCAGCGTCCCTTCGATCTCGTCGAGATCCCGGACTCCCACTACGTGATCCTCGCCGACTACGTCACCACTGACGACGGCACTGGACTAGTGCACCAGGCTCCAGCTTTCGGCGCCGACGACCTCATCAGCTGCCGCGCCTACGGCCTACCCGTGGTCAATCCTGTCCAACCCGACGGGGCGTTCGTCGACGACGTCCCGATGGTGGGCGGCATGTTCTTCAAGAAGGCCGACGAAACTCTGACCTCCGATCTTGCCCATCGTGGCCTGCTGTTCCGTCGAGACCCCTACGAGCACTCCTATCCACATTGCTGGCGCTGCCACACTCCTTTGCTGTACTACGCACAGCCGTCCTGGTACATCAAAACAACGGCGATGAAGGATGCCCTGCTCGAGCAGAACGAAGGCACCAACTGGTATCCACCGACCATCAAGTGGGGCCGCTACGGGGACTGGCTCACGAACAACGTCGACTGGGCACTCTCCCGCAACCGCTACTGGGGAACTCCCTTGCCCATCTGGCGCTGCGACGACGGCCACCTCACGGCGGTGGAATCCATGGCCGAGCTCGCCTCCCTCGCCAGTAGAAATGTGGCAGACGTCGATCCGCACCGGCCCTTCGTGGACGACGTCGTTATTACGTGCCCCGACTGTGGCGCGCAGGCCCGACGTGTGCCGGAAGTCATCGACTGCTGGTACGACTCCGGAGCCATGCCCTTCGCCGCGCTCGGCTACCCACATAACAACGCTGAGGAATTCGACAAGCAATACCCCGCTGATTTCATCTGCGAGGCGATCGATCAAACGCGCGGCTGGTTCTACTCGCTCATGGCTGTCGGCACGCTTGTCTTCGGACAGTCCTCCTACAAGAACGTGGTCTGCCTCGGACACATCCTTGATGAGGACGGCCGCAAGATGAGTAAGCATCTGGGGAACGTGCTCGAGCCGATCCCGTTGATGGACGAACACGGCGCAGATGCAGTGCGGTGGTTCATGCTCGCCTCGGGTTCACCGTGGCAAGCCCGTCGAGTCGGCCACGCTGCAATCGCCGATGTTGTTCGACGCACCCTGCTCACCTACTGGAACACGGTTTCCTTCCAGTCTCTTTACGCGAGAACTTCCAACTGGCAGCCAGCCGATGGCGCACCCGATCCCAAGGATCGGCCCCTCATCGATCAGTGGGTCCTTTCCGAGGCCAACCGGGTCGGACGCGACGTCGACGACGCCCTCGAGAATTTTGATACCCAACGCGGCGGTCGAATCCTCGCCGAGTTCATCGATGATCTTTCAAACTGGTACGTGCGGCGCTCGAGACGACGCTTCTGGGACGGCGATCCATCGGCTCTGGCGACACTGCACGAGGCCTTGCGGATCGTCACCTTGTGTCTGGCGCCCTACACCCCTTTCATCGCCGAGCGGGTGTGGCAGGACCTCTTCCGACTGACGGATCAAAATGCCCCCACCTCCGTCCACCTGGCATCGTGGCCCACGCCCGATGACAGCAGCATCGACGACACCTTGAGAGATCACATGGCGCTGGTGCGTCGTGTGGTGGAACTCGGACGAGCAGCACGAGCCTCGAGCAGCGTGCGAACACGTCAGCCCCTGTCTCGGGCTCTCGTCTCCGCACCCGGGTGGCAGGATCTACCTGCAGAGTTGGTAGCGGAAGTGACTGACGAACTCAACGTCCGCACCATCGAGCAACTCGGCGAAGCAGCCGGACTCGTCGACGTAGTCGTCAAGCCCAACTTCCGGGAATTGGGCAAGCGTTTCGCGAAGCAAACTCCCCAGATTGCTGCAGCCATTACTGCAGCCGATCCCGCAATCCTCGTCGACGCGCTTCGTTCTGAAGGCTCCTATGACCTTGAGGTAGACGGCGAGAGCCATACAGTCCACAGCGACGACATCATCGTCACCGAATCGCCGCGCGAGGGATGGACGGTTGCCAGCGACGCAGAGGAATCCGTTGCCATCGACCTCCACATCGACGACGATCTGCGTCGTGCTGGCATCGCGCGCGAGTTGATCAGAAGCATCCAGGAGACCCGCAAGACTGCAGGATTCGACATTTCCGATCGCATTTCCTTGATGTGGAATTCCGATGATGCGGACATCGAAGCTGTTTTCGCCGAGCACGGCGAAGCGATCGGATCGGAAGTCTTGGCCACGTCCATTGAACGAGGACATGCATCAGGTGACTACTCGCGAGTGGACACCGACCTAACCGTCGACCTCGCAGTCACGCGCAACGGCTAGTCCGTAGGCGTGCTCGAAGACGCCGACGAATCTACCCGTGGCTCGAGGTCCATCTCATCCACGATCGACAACTGATGCTGCAGCATCTCGCGGACGCGATCACGCACTTCCACCAGTTGTTCGATGTGCGTAAGCGCGTTCCCTTGTGCTTTCGGAGGCTCCATACGAGCCGGGGCGACCACCGGATTCTCGGCCGTAGTTTCAGTGTCCGGCAGTGGTGTGATGACGGTGTCGTGGCCCGCCTGTTCGGTTTCAGGCGCTGCATTCGCCTGAAAATCGTGGAGCTCCTGCAATTCCTGTTGCACAGCCGCTAGCCGACCCTGGAGTTGCTGTACCTGGGATCGAAGCACATCGGCTTCATCACCCATTCGCTGCTTGTCCTCAGCGTACTGACCAATTGCAGCTTCGATGCGATCGAGGAATTCATCCACTTCGGACATCTTGTAGCCCGCACGAACCCGGGTGGTTCCAAAACGAGCATCTCGCACGTCTTGCGCGCTCAAAGTCACGGTCACGACCCTAGAGCAACACGACGAAGTTGATCAGCAACTGAACACCGAGAATCAAGACGAGGAAAGCAAGATCCAGCGAGACGCTCCCCAGTCGTAACGGCGGGATGATCTTGCGTAGAGCGCGTAGCGGGGGATCGGTGATCGTGTAGACGAACTCGGCGACAAGCAGCAGCGGTCCACGCGGTTGCCATGACCGAGCGAAGATCTGTACGAAATCCAGGACCAGGCGCGCAATTAGCACGAGCCAATAGAGCCACAGGACGGTTCCAAGAACTTGGCCGATGATGCTCACGGCTTAGACACTCCTCGTACGGGATCGTCAGCTTTGATTGAAGAACCCATCTTCCGCGATTTGCGCTCGCGCCTGATCACCGAGGTCGACATTTGCTGGGGATAGCAAGAAAACCTTGCCGGTGATTCGCTCGATGGTGCCATGAAGACCAAAGACGAGCCCAGCGGCGAAATCGATGATGCGCTTGGCATCCATCTCCCCCATGTCACCCAAGTTCATGATGACGGGTACCCCAGCACGGAATTCCTCTCCGATGCGCCGAGCATCGTTATAGGACCGGGGATGGATGGTCTCGATGCGACTCAGATCACCAAACGAGGGGCCCCGACCAACCGGGGCAGCCACAGGCTGGCGCTCGACGTCGGAGTCAGGACGAATGGTGCGCACTGAGCGAGGTTCATTTATGGGACGAACGCTGCGAACGGCGTATCGGTCATCCGACTCCTCGTTCTCGTACCGGTCCCGAAATCCGCGCCTAGATCCGCGCTCTCTTCGGGTCTCCCGGGCCGGCTCCTCGTATTCGTCGAACTCGTCATACTCGTCGTAGGAGGAGTCCTCCACCAATCCGAGGTACACAGCCATCTTGCGCATCGCGCCAGCCATCGCCTACCTCCTTGATGTAGTCCGTTGTTCGTGCGTGGACCGCTTTACCCACGCAACGTCGGCGTCGAGGGCTCTCGAACACTCCGACGCTACTGCACGTAGGTGCGTTCCCCGAGTATCGCTCCCCCAACGCGAACCTGTGTCGCACCGGCGGCGATACCGGCCTCAAGATCGTGGCTCATACCGGCTGATATCTCGATGGCAGTTGGCCAATTCGCCCGTAGCACCTCGGCAACCTCCCTGAGTCGCCCGAACGCCGCTCTTGGGTCAATGCCGGTATCGGGGTGCGGGGCAACGGCCATGACGCCCGACAGGCGCAAGCCCGGCTCATTGGAGATGGCTTCGGCCAAGGCGGGGACATCGGCGGCAATGGCGCCCGCACGACCTGCCGTGGGCTCGAGATCCAGGTTCACCTGAATGAGGACCTCCAGTGGTGCTCTCTCATAACGGATCGCGGCCGCGCCCAGGGGTGAGATCAACTCCGGCCTGTCTACCGACTCAACTACATCGGCCCATCGGGCAACCGAGGAGGCCTTGTTGCGTTGGAGACCACCGATCATGTGCCAACGCACGGGCAACTGGCCAAGGCTCGAGCGTTTGTCACGGGCTTCCTGGTCCCGGTTCTCGCCCACGTCGCGAACACCGAGGTCGGATAGCACTTGTACGTCGCTGGCCGGGAAAGTCTTCGTGACGACGACGAGCCGAACATGGTCGTCAGGATCAGTGCGGCCGGCAGCAATTTTCGCCCGTTGAATCCTGGCTAGCACCGAGTCCAAGCCCTGGCGAAGTGCATCACGTCTGTCCACGGTCATGCAGTCACGTCACTATCCACCACTCCATGATCGCTCGGTGTGCCCCCAGCAACCACAGCGAGCGCCTGGCGGCCCGTTCGCCCTGTTCCTCCAGCAACCGACGCACGCCGAAAGCTAAACCACAACTCCGACTCGAAGGTGCACTCGATGCCCGACAGAAGCGGATGATCATCAACCTGCACTCCGAGTTCCATCAGCCGCTCGCGCGCTCCAGCTCGAATGTCGATTCCGCACGAACCCTCGTCAGCGCTAGTCATCCCGGGACAGACAGCGGCGCTGCCAACACGCGGACTTACAGCCGATCGAACCTTCCTGCAGCGATCAGCGTCTACCTGATAGCACCGTCCACAGATGGCGGGCCCGACCACTGCCTGGATTCCGACGCCACCGGCTTCACGCATGGACTCGACCACAGCACCGATCACGTCGGCCACCAAGCCCTTCCACCCGCAATGGGCCACAGCCGCCAGCGGTGGCGAATCGACACGATGGCTATGCAAGCCGATCACCGCACAGTCAGCTCCCAACGCAACGAGCCCAAGCCCAGGCTTGTCGGTGATCAGTGCGTCCACACCGGGATACGTCCCTGGGCTATCAACCCACGCGACGGCACCACCGTGCACCGCACCGATGAAGGCCAGACCGCGGCTCGCGCCGAGGGTTGTGGCAAGTTGCCCTCGGTTTACGAAGACCGACTGGGCATCGTCCCCCACATGGTCAGCGAGGTTCCCTCGAGCGAACTCGCCCTCGCTGTGACCACCGTCGGCACGGGTTATCACGTAGCGCGGCCGACCGTCGTCGTTCGTGGCAACGACATCGTGAGCGCCAGCCGGAGACTCCCACGTGCGACCGAGAGTCCGTAGGTCGGGGAAGCCCCTACCGGCACTCGGGTGCGTGGTCACGCCTACCTCAAGAAGTCAGGGACGTCCAAGTCGTCATCGGAGTCGGCGAACACCGCTGCGCGAGGCTGGGCGACCGTCGGAATGTCGCCCGTGGCGTCGCTGGCCTGGACCGGCGCGGCAACCTTGCGGACCGGCGGTTCACCGCCTTCGAAACCAGCAGCGATAACCGTCACGCGCACCTCATCACCCAAAGTGTCGTCGATAACGGCGCCGAAGATGATGTTGGCTTCGGGATGTGCAGCGTCGCTCACCAGACGAGCGGCCTCGTTGATCTCGAATAGGCCGAGGTCACTTCCCCCAGACACCGAAAGCAGCACGCCGTGCGCACCGTCGATACCCGCTTCAAGGAGTGGACTGGAGATTGCTTTCTCTGCGGCCTGCATCGCACGATCCTCGCCGCGAGCAGATCCGATTCCCATGAGCGCTGAGCCCGCAGAGTGCATGACACTCTTGACGTCTGCGAAGTCCAGATTGATCAGGCCCGGTGTGGTGATGAGATCGGTGATGCCCGACACACCCTGCAACAGCACGTGATCTGCCTGACGGAAGGCGTCGATGACGCTGATCTCACGATCCGCAAGAGACAGCAGTCGATCATTCGGGATGACGATCAAAGTGTCGACCTCGGCCCGGAGATCCTCGACGCCCTGATCGGCTT
This sequence comes from Candidatus Nanopelagicales bacterium, assembly GCA_030836325.1. The sequence goes on along the minus strand of JAURQC010000080.1, from coordinate 10,014 downwards.
GCACCTGGCGGCGACGACCCTCGAAACCGAAGGGTCGGGTCACGACGCCGATAGTGAGTGCTCCCAAGGACCGGGCCACCTTGGCGATGACAGGCGCGCCTCCGGTTCCGGTACCACCGCCCTCACCCGCCGTAACGAAGACCATGTCGGCACCCTGAAGGACCTCCTCGATCTCTTCGATGTGGTCCTCGGCAGCCTTGCGCCCCACCTCGGGATTCGCACCCGCTCCCAGACCACGGGTCAATTCCCGACCGATGTCCAGTTTCACGTCGGCATCGCTCATGAGCAGCGCCTGCGCGTCGGTGTTGATTGCGATGAACTCAACGCCCTTCAACCCGACCTCGATCATGCGGTTCACCGCATTGACACCGCCGCCACCGATACCGACGACCTTGATTACTGCCAAGTAGTTCTGGGGAGCCGCCACAGCTGCCCGTCCTTTCCTCCACGCCGGTGCGAGGGGGCGCACCGACTCATACGGCCCCAGGCCAAAGTCTCAACCTTTACTTCAGGCTGAAACATCACCCGGCCCTGAGCCGGCCGGAGGGTAGGGGGTGTTACCCCTGTGGCGCAAGGTGAAAATGCCCAAGACACGAAATTTCTTACTTTTTCGGGCCCTTTTCGCCGAATGTCGCTGGAAGCGACGGGGCGCTGACGTCGTAGGACTGCGCACGGCGAGGCAGCAAGGAACGCAAAACCTCAGCCTTGAATTCGGCTTCGCCGGCATTGCCCCACCTGACTATGGATTCATTGCCGAGCTGGAGCCGAACGTCGTCGACGCTCACAGCTTGGATAACCCGCACGCGCCTAAGTAGGTCCTCCGGAAGCGACGAAACCACCTGCACGGCTTCGACGACGGCGTCTTCGCTTCCTTTGATCAACGGATCGGTTAGCCACAGTCCACCCGGAGGGTCGAATACGTTGCCGGCGGCGTCGATCCCGCGCTTGATCTGGCCCTCGTCGAGCACCGCGATCGGTGTTCGCTCAGACACAGCGATGACGATGTCGTTGGGCCACGCGCGACGTACCTCGACAGTTTCGACCCAGGGCAAGAGGGCGATCTGACGTTGCGCCAAATCGGTGTCGAGTTGGGCGATAGGCGTACCGATGGGTATCGATGCCGCGGATCGAACCTCTTGACCACCCACAAGCTCACCTTCGGCACTGAGGCCGACGACGGACACGCGCTGGACAGCAAGTAAGGGTGAGAACCACACGGCCCACACTGCGAAAGCGATCAGCGCCAGAACAGCAATGATGCCGACGACCCTCCAGCGGCGTTGGCGCTGGGCTTTTGCCACCCATCGGTCAGCAACTTGGGACGTGCGGCGGCGGCGGAACGGACGCCAAGCGACAACACGGCGCCGACGACCCGTCGCCCGCGCACCCTCCGCATTCGTCGCATCCCCTGCACCGCCTACCGGCGCTCTTCTCGTGCGGCTTTCGTCCAGGACACTCACACGCGACTCCGCAGAATGTCCAGCACTTCGGTTCCGAGCATGCCGATATCACCGGCCCCCAAGGTCATGACGATGTCGCCAGGCCCAGCTCGCTCGGCCAGGATTCCCGCAACGGAGGTCCACGACGGCTCGAAGATCGCATTCCCTTCGGGCAAGGGCACACTGGCCGCGAGGGTCTGACCACTGGCTCCGGGGATGGGCTCCTCCCCTGGCGCGAACACTTCGAGAACGACTGCCACATCCGCCAGACCGAGTGCCTCGCCGAATTCCCGTACAAACATCGCTGTTCGGTAGTAGTGATGGGCCTGGAATGCCACGATCAAGCGCCCATCACCGACCACCTCCCGCGCCGCCTTGAGGGTCGCTGCGATCTCGGTCGGGTGGTGCGCGTAGTCGTCATAGACCTTGACCCCGGCCACCTCACCTTTGAAGTCGAACCGGCGGCGTGTTCCCGAGAACAGACCCAACCCACGACGCACATCAGCGTCTGAGAAGCCCAGTCCGGTCGCAGCGACGTAGGCCGCCAGCGAATTCAAAGCATTGTGTCGACCGGGCACATTAAGAGAAACCTCGCCTAACCGGACACCGTCTCTGCTCACTATGAAGGACCACCCGAATTCACCTCGCACCGGATCAATCATGCGAACAGTCGCGTCCTCGCTTTCACCATAGGTTCGTACGTCGAGGCCCTCGCTTGCCAACCGCTCGGCCATCGCCCTTGCGCCGGGATCGTCTGCGCAAACAACGACGAACCCTGCGTTGCGTGCGATCTGTCGACCAAAATCGTCGAACGCAGTTTCCAGCGCTGCGAAATCCCCCCAATGGTTCAAGTGGTCCGGCTCGATGTTCGTAACGATGCCGACAGTTGCCGGGAGCGCAAGAAAGGAACCATCGCTCTCATCCGCCTCGACAACGAAGGCCTCACCGGTGCCCAGGTGGGCATTCGAGCCAGACTCGTTCAACTCACTGCCGATGACGAAGGATGGATCTGCACCACATGACTGAAGGGTGACCGTCAACATGGAGGTGGTGGTTGTCTTGCCGTGAGTTCCGGAGACCGCGACCCCGCGGAATCCGGACATCACTGCGGCGAGAGCCTGCGCCCTGGAAAGCTCGGGGATTCCCTGGGCGCGTGCGTATCGGCGCTCGGAGTTGGACTCGGGAATTGCCGTCGAATAGACCAGCGTGTCCGCGTCGAAAGCTTCTGCATGGCCAACCGCTGCCTCGATCCCGATCGCCCGCAGAGCTTGAAGGCGTCGAGATTCCTTGGCATCGCTGCCGGAAACGCTGAGTCCTCGCGCAGCGACAATGCGAGCGATTCCCGACATTCCGGCACCACCGATGCCCACGATATGAACGCGACCTAGGGTGGACAGATCAGGCGCGTCCATCATCACCCTTTCCGCCGCTGCCCTGCGACTTCTTCGATCCACTTGGCAAGTTCTCGATCCGCATGCCGGTCACCCAGGGAAGCAGCTGAGAGCGACATCTCGCGGAGTCGGACTTCATCATGGACCAGCGGTGGCACGGTGCTCGTCAGCCACTCCGCAGTCATGTCCTGGTCAAGGCACTGCAGGCCACCACCGGCTTCCACGATCGGCCGGGAATTCCCTGCCTGCTCACCATTGCCGATTGGCAGCGGGACGTAGATCGCAGGTAACCCGACGGCAGTCAATTCCGCGCATGTCATGGCCCCCGACCGACAGACGGCGAGGTCCGCTGCGGCATAAGCGAGATCCATTCGGTCGGCATACGGGACTGGGTGATACCCGGGGCGCTCAGGCGGCAACTCGTTGTTCTTGCCCACAACATGAATGACCGTCACACCATGCTCGGCCAGGGTCGCCAGGCTGCCGGCGACGGCATCGTTCAGGCGCCGAGCGCCCTGACTGCCCCCAAAAACAAGCAACACTGGGCTATCGGCCGGCACGCCCCACTGGGCGCGAGCCGCATCCCGTTGCGCGCGACGATCCAGGTGTGCGATGGAGGCGCGTAGCGGGAGCGCCATGCGCCGAGCGTGTCCGATGGCGTGTGGATGCACGGTTGCCACATACGGGGTCAACTTCGCCCCAAGGACATTGGCGAAACCAGCCCGGGAATTGGCCTCGTGGATGATCAGCGGGGTCCGGGTCGTCCACGCGGCCAGATAACCGGGGATAGCGGCATAGCCGCCGAAGCCGACCACCACATCGGCCCTAGCCGAGCGAAGGTGCGCCCGCGCTTGACGGATACTTCCTACTGTGTCAAATGGAAAGGCCGCAGCGGCGGGGCCGATCTTGCGCGGTAAAGGTTGGGCCTGCGTTTGCACCAAAGGAAACCCACGAGGCGCGACGAGGTCTCGTTCGAGTCCGCGGCTTCCACCGATAAAGGACACCTGAGTCGAGGAATCGAGGGCGATGAGAGCGTCGGCGGTAGTCAGGGCCGGTTCGAGGTGGCCAGCAGTACCACCAGCCGCGAAAACAACGTGCATGGCCGAGAACCGCTAACGACGCCGCAGCGCTTGGGCAGTACTTCGTCGTCGGAGCGCACGCCGGGCCTCGGGCTCTTGCCTGGCAAAGGCCATGAGCATCCCGATCGCAGTCAACGTTGGAATCAGTGACGACCCGCCGTAGGACACGAGGGGCAAGGTCACGCCGGCAACTGGCAGGAGACCCAAGACTCCACCGATATTCACAACTGCCTGGACGACGATCCAGGAACCCACGCCTGCCGCCGTATAGCGGACGAATGGATCGTTGGTGTTCCGACTCAACCGGAATACCGCAAATGCGAGCATCGAGAACAAGGCGAGGATCGTCAACGTTCCTAATAGCCCGAGCTCTTCACCGATCACCGGGTAGATGAAGTCGGTATGCGCCTCAGGCAGCGTGCCCCACTTCTCGCGGCTGGCGCCTAGGCCCACGCCCCAGAATCCACCGGTCCCGAGTGCATATTGACCTTGGGTGACCTGCCAACCAAAGCCCAGGCGATCCGAGCCCGGATCAAGCCACGACAAGATCCGTTCCATCCGATAGGGAGCCGCCAACGACAACACCCACACCGCCACAGCTCCAACTGCGGCGAATCCGGCAAAAACGCGTAATGGGGCTCCGGCCGCGAACAAGATGCCAGTCAGGATCGCACCCAACATCACGGTGTTCCCGAAGTCACCCTCAGCCAGAACTAAGACCATCATCACCGCCGCCACCGGCAGGATCGGAATCAACAGCCCGCGCCAGGTATCCAGTCGGCGCGACCGCCGCGATAGAACCTCGGCACCCCAGACGACGAGTGCGAGTTTCGCGATTTCGCTCGGCTGAAATCTGAAGGGGCCGAAGATCTCAATCCAGTTCCTCTGGCCCGCGACCTCAACACCGATCACCAGCACCGCGATTAAGAATCCGAAGGCCGCCAACAGGAGCGGCCAGGCGAAAGCCCTCCAGAATTGCACCGATGTTCGGGCTGCGAGAAACATGGCAATCACACCGAGCAGGGCAAAGAACGCTTGCCTTTGAGCCAACGTGTAAGGAGATCCGAACACTCGAACGCTTTCAATACTCGATGCAGACATCACCATGATCAAGCCGAGCAGCAACAGCAGCAGCGCCGAGCCCATCAGCAGGTAGTACGCGCTGAGCGGGTGTCGCACCAGCAACCCGAGCGGCGAACTGGCATTCACTCGGCGCCCCGTGTCGAGATCGGGGTCGGATTTCTCCGGCATGCGATTCGTCACAGTCGTGACTCCACTTCGCCGACGGCATCGACGAAGGCCTGACCCCGCTCGGTGTAGTCCTTGTACATATCCCACGAGGCACACCCCGGAGCGAGGAGAACCACATCCCCGCTGATCGCAATGCCAAACGCAGCATCAACGACATCGGACATCGCCCTAGTGTCGGTGCGCTCCACGACGATTACGGGAACATCGGGTGCGTGTCGGCTGAGAGCATCGCGGATTACTCCAGCGTCTGTCCCCAGGAGCACCACCCCGCGGAGTCGATCGCGAACATTTCGGACGAGATCATCGAAGTCCTGTCCCTTGGCGAGCCCACCGGCAATCCACACCACCGACTCGAATGCGCGCACTGAGGTTTGGGCGGCATGGGCATTGGTGGCCTTGGAATCATCGACGAAGGTCACGCCCGCAACTTCACCGACCGGAGCTATTCGGTGAGGAGCCGGCGAAAACTGACGGAGTCCATCGCGCACAGCACTCGCCTCAACCCCGTACGACCGTGCCAGCGCCGCGGCTGCGAGTGCGTTGCTGACATTGTGCGGAGCATTCGGCTGAACGTCAGCGACGTTCGCCAACTCTTGGGCGGCGCGCTCACGGTCGGTGACGAAAGCGCGATCCACCATTAGGCCGTCGACGATTCCCAACATGGAGATATCGGGAACGCCGAGCGTCACGCCTATCGCTCGACACCCCTCGACAACATTCGCGCGCTCGACCATAGCTCGAGTCTCAGTGTCGGACACGGAATAGACAGCGGCTACTTGCGTATTGCGATAGATGCGCTCCTTAACCCTGATGTACTCATCAAATGAACCAAAGTGATCAATGTGATCATGTGCGATGTTCAGGCAGGCGGATGCCCAGGGGCTCATCGAATGGACGAAGGGCAATTGAGGTGCGCCCACCTCAAGCGCGATGACGTCGACGTCGTCGTGCATGACTACATCCACAACAGGATTGCCGATGTTGCCCGCAGCCACCGATGTCGCCCCCGACGCCCGCAGTATGGAGTCCAACATCAGTGTTGCCGTCGTCTTGCCATTGGTTCCTGTGACGCACAACCACGGCGCGTCGTGAGGTCCCCGGCGCAATCGCCATGCCAACTCGAGCTCACCCCAGAGCGGGATCCGCGCACCTAGGACCGACACCAGGATCGGCGACGTTGGTCGCACTCCGGGCGAGACGACTACGAGGTCACTATCGATGGGAACTTCGGCGTCTGGACCGAAGCGGATCGTCGCGCCGAGCGAACCGAGTACCTCGGCTCGCTCACCCTGTGACTCCCCCGGCGCCTGATCGATGATCGTGACATTGGCGCCGAGCTGCATCATGACGTCGGCGCACGAGTAACCGGCTATCCCGAGACCCACGACGCCGACGGAAAGGCTCGACCAGTCAGCGTCGCGGGTCAAGGACTCAACACCGCTACGCGTCATGCACGAACCCATTCGGCGTAGAAGAGCGTGAGACCGGCGCCGATACACAGGCCCTGAATGATCCATAGGCGCACGACAATCTGTATTTCAGGCCAGCCGATCATTTCGAAGTGATGATGCAAGGGCGCCATCCGGAAGACCCGGCGGCCGGTCAACTTGAAGGAGCCGACCTGCAAGATCACTGAAATCGTGGTGATGAGGAACAAGCCGGCGATGAACGGGAGCAGCAGTTCCGTTCGACTCAAGATCGCCAAGCCCGCGATGCCGCCGCCGAGGGCCAGGGAGCCGGTATCGCCCATGAAGATTCGAGCGGGGGCAGTGTTCCACCAAAGGAAACCGAAACACGCTCCAGCAGCTGAAGCCGCCACAATCCCTAGGTCGAGTGGGTTTTGAGTCGTGTAACAGAACTCGCTGGCGGCGAATGCGCAGTTCTGGCCGTATTGCCAGATCGCGAGGAGAACGTAAGCCAGGAAGCTCATCACCGACGCACCAACCGCAAGGCCATCAAGACCGTCGGTCAGATTGACACCATTGGTCGTAGCCGTGATCAAGAACCACACCCACACCAAGAACAAGCCAAGAGGAAGAACCAACGACGTGTCTCGCACGAAGGACACGGCCATCGATGCCGCGGTTTGACCATCAGCGTCGGGGAATTGAACAGACAGGTAGGCAAAAGCGAAGGCGACCAAGGCCTGCCCGATGAGTTTGGTGCGGGCACGAAGTCCGGTACTGCGCTGCTTGAAGATCTTCAAGTAATCGTCCGCTAAGCCGACGAGCCCGAGCCCAACCATGAGGAACAACACCAAGAGCCCTGAAACCGTTACCGGCCTCCACGTGAGCAAGTGGGTACCGAAGTAGCCAGCCAGGACAGCAATCAAGATCGCGACACCACCCATCGAGGGCGTGCCTTTCTTGGCTTCGTGATCGGGATAGGCCTCGTTGTCGGTGCTTACCCGGATGGCCTGCGCATGGCCTCGACGCGACAGGATCTTGATCAAGATCGGAGTACCCACAAGGGAAACGATCGACGCGATCGCCAATGCGATCACCACGAGCCTCATTGGCCATCACCGACCTCGGCTTGGCCGTCCGCCGACACGTGGCTGGACATCAAATGGTCCGCAATGACCTCTATGCCCACGGCCCGTGACGCTTTCACCAAAACAGTGTCCCCGGCAATGAGCTCTCGATCCAGCAGTTCGATCGCGGCCTCAGCATCGGCTACCCACACCGACTCATCAGCCCAGGATCCTTCATTGCTGGCTGCCAAGTGCATGACCTTGGTGCCAGGACCCACGCACACCAGTCGCGAGATGTCTAGGCGCACCGCCAGTCGACCGATCGAGTCGTGCTCGTCCAAGGACATCTCCCCCAGCTCGAGCATTTCGCCGAGAACAGCCCAGGTTCGACCGGATCCACCCATCGCACGCAGCGTCTTCAGCGCCGCACGCATGGAGTCTGGATTCGCGTTGTAAGCATCGTTGATGACGGTGACGCCGGAAGGAGACGTTCCAACATCCATCCGCCAGCGACTTCGTGGCCGGGCATTTTCGAGGGCAAGGCCGATGTCTGGTGCAGTCATGGCACAAGCACTTCCAACAGCCGCAGCCGCCAAAGCCGCGTGCACGAAGTGCTCGCCATGGAATTGCAGGCTGACTGGAACAGATTGTTCGCCGTCCGCGCACAACTCGAAACTCGGCCGCCCTCGTTCGTCGATTCGAACATCCTCGGCACGCACATCTGCGGAGCCACCTTCTCCGAACCAGAAGATGCGAGCGTCCACGACATCAGCCATGCGTCGCACCGCATGATCATCGACATTCAAGACAGCCACGGCATCTTGAGACAGCGCCTGAACGAGTTCGCTCTTTGCCTCAGCGATGGACTCCGGTCTGTCCATCATCCCTACGTGCGCTAGCCCAACGTTGAGGACTACTCCGACGTCTGGTTCGGCCATCTCGGCCAAGTACTGAATATGACCCAATCCACGCATTCCCATTTCCAAGATCAGGAAGTCGGTAGACGAATCGGCCTGCAGAATTGTCAAGGGAACGCCAACTTCGGTGTTGAACGAGCCTTGAGCCGCTACGACAACACCTGGTAAGACGTCGGCGATTAGGTCTTTGGTGGTGGTCTTTCCAGAGGATCCCGTTACTCCGATCACGGTGGCTGTCAGCTCATTCCTTCGATACCAATGGGCCAATCGGCCGAGCGACAAAATGGGATCGTCGGTAACTAAACACGGGACATCCTCGATGTCTCGGCTTGCTAGGACGGCCACAGCGCCAGAGTCCACCGCCGCCCGGGCAAAATCGTGACCGTCCACTCGCTCGCCGGCGACAGCGACAAAGAGATCTCCCGGCTGAACCATGCGCGAATCCACCGTCGCGCCGACAATCGCAACGTCGAGACCGATATCAACTGCCGCCTGATTGGGCACAGCCTGTGCGGCTTCGGCGATCTGCCCCAGGGAGAGCGCGTTCATGTGACACCCTCCTTGGACTCCCCGTGGAAACGACCGTCTACGAAGGATGCCAGCACAACACGATCATCGAAGGCAATCACCCCGTCGGGCCCTTCTTGTGTCGTCTCGTGTCCCTTGCCGAGTACGAGGACGACATCGCCGGCCCGTGCTTCTGCCACTGCCCTGCCGATCGCATCGTGTCGTGACGCGATCTCATGGCGAACTACCTCGTGACCATCGTCGCTCGAGTCCAGCCCCGAAAGAACTTGCGATCGAATCTGTGCGGGGTTCTCCGATCGCGGGTTGTCATCGGTCACAATCACCATGTCCGCTCTGGCCGAAGCGCGACCCATATCTGCTCGTTTGAGCGGGTCTCTGTCTCCCCCGGCACCGATCACAACAATGACACGGCCTCCAGTGCGGTCCTGGCGTTCCTTCCGAGCTGCAGAGACGACCTGCTCAATCGCGTCAGGGGTGTGTGCGTAGTCGACGATGAAGTCAACGTCGCCTTCTCGGGCAACGAGTTCCATTCGTCCAGGCACCTGCGCATGCGCCGCTGCATGCGCAGCTCGCTCCAGAGGAACACCCATCGCACACGCCGACACGACCGCAACGGCGACATTGGCGAGAACGAAGTCTGCAGTGACCGGTACGTCGAGAACCACCTGCTGGTCACGACCACGCAAAAACAAGAGACCATCGGATTTGATTACTTGCCAGTCCGCCTCACGTCCACGAGTGCTAACGGTAATGACGGGAATCGTGGACGACGATGCGAGTCGTACCCCCCAATCGTCGTCGATGAGGACGACGGCTCGCCGAGCTCGCTCGGTGGTGAAGAGTGCCGCCTTCGCTGCAAAATACATCTCCATGTCGCCGTGATAATCAAGATGATCGTGGCTGAGGCCGGTAAAGACGGCGAGGTCGAACAAGATG
>JAURQC010000079.1 GCA_030836325.1 Candidatus Nanopelagicales bacterium | reverse complement strand
CGGTGGTGTCTACAGCCTCGTTGCTCTTGGCTTGACACTCATTTTCGGCGTCCTTCACATCATCAACTTCGCCACCGGCGCGTTCGTGACGCTGGGGATGTATGTCACGTATGTGCTGTCGTCGAACCTTGGCTGGAACCCGTACCTGACGATCGTGGTGAGCGTTCCCCTGCTACTCGTGCTCGGTGCAGTTATCCAGAAGTTCATCATTAATCGGGCGATGGGTGAGAGCCATGCCAACACCCTCTTGCTCACTTTGGGCATCGGGCTGCTGATTGAGAATTCACTCCTGCTCTTCTTCAGCGGCAATCCGCAGTCGGTACGGACCGGACAGGACCGTGTCTTCAACATCTTCGGTGCGGTGGCAACTCAGTCACGCGTTATCGCCTTCATCGGAGCGATGATTCTGGCGCTGGCGCTCTTCATCATGTTGCAGCGCACACCGATTGGCACAGCCATCCGTGCCGTGGCCGCTAATCCCACCGGAGCGCGGTTGGTGGGGATCAATACCAAGCGCATCTACATCATCACGTTCGCACTCGGTATCGCGTGCGCAGGCGCTGCCGGAACGCTGGTTTCACCGATCATCTCGATAACCCCGGTGGCCGGAGAGGTGTTCAACATCACGGCATTCGTCATCGTCGTCCTCGGTGGCCTCGGCAAGGTGCTCGGTGCGGTCTTCGGTGGCTTGATCGTCGGATTAGCCGAGCAGTTCGGTGGGATCTTGTTCCCGGACCAAAGCAACCTGCTCGGTGTGTTCATCGTGTTCGTCTTGATTTTGTTCCTGCGCCCGCAAGGCCTATTTTCGAGTGGGTCCTGACATGAGCGAAACACTTGTGCAGACGGTTCCCTCGCCCCTGAAGAAGCGTCGGTTCTTCGACGGCAACATGATCGCCGTTGTTGTTCTCGTGATCCTCGCCATCCCGCTGCCGCTCCTTCTCGAGCAAGGCCAAGAAGCGATCGCCATCCGTGTGCTCATCTTCGCGATGCTCGGAATGTCGTGGAACATCATGAGCGGCTTCGGTGGAATGTTCTCCTTCGGCCATGCGGCCTACTTTGGGATCGGCGGGTACACATCCTCGATTCTTCTGGTGAACCTCGGCATCAGCCCGTGGATCGGCATGGTGGCCGGGATGGGCGTCGCTGCGGTCTACGGAGTGGTGGTCGGCTGGCTGTGCTTCCGGTACAAACTCCGCGGAACCTACTTTGCTCTCGCCACGTTCGCGTTCGCCGAGATGTTGCGCATCCTCGTGCAAAGCGCTGAGGTGTTGAACGCTTCCGTCGGATGGAACGTCCCCTTGATCCAGGGATCGAGTTGGTGGCTCATGCAGTTCCCGGCCGGTAGCCCGAACTACTTCTGGCTGGGACTTGGCCTGATGGCGGCGTGCCTGGTCGTCACGATCGTTTTCATGCGATCCAAGGCTGGACGTTTCACGATCGCCATCCGCGAGGACGAGACGGCGGCTTCCTCCCTCGGTGTGCCGGTTCTGCGATACAAGCTGACGGCAATCGCTCTGAGTGGAGCCATCGGTGCCGTCGCTGGAGTGTTCTACACGCAGTACTACCTGTTCATCGATCCCGAACTTGGCTTCGGGGCGTACCGATCCATCGAGGCGATCTTGATCCCGGTTGTCGGTGGTATCGGCACCATCTGGGGCCCCATCGTCGGGTCGGTTCTGCTCGCGCCGTTGAATGACGTCACTGCAGCGATCCTGCGTAACCCCCCGCCGTTCCTGGAATTCCTCCAGGGCCGAACGGGCCTAGACGTGATGCTCTACGCGATCTTGATCATCCTGGTGATCTTGTTCCTGCCCAAGGGTGTCTTCGGCACCATCAAGGAGAAGGTGACGAAGCGATGAGTCCGATCGTCACGGTCGAACACATGGGTAAGTCCTTCAAGGGCTTGCGCGCATTGCACGACGTGTCCTTCACCGTCGAGCCAGGCGAGGTCCTTGGCATCATCGGACCCAATGGAGCCGGCAAGACCACACTGTTCAACTGCATGGCTGGGCTCTTCCCACCCTCGACCGGCACCGTTCACTACGAAGGCCAGGACGTCACCGGCTGGTCCGACGCTCGTCTCGCCCGGGCTGGAATGGTCCGCACTTTCCAGTTGATGCGGCCGTTCGGCTCTATGTCTGTAGTTGAGAACGTGGCTGTGGCGGCGGCCGCGCGTGGTGAAAGCGAGAAGGAAGCAGAAGCCGAGGCGTGGGACATCGTGCAACGCACGGGCCTTGGTCAATATGCGACTCGTACATCCAAGGATCTGCCCACCGCGGGGCTCAAGCGGCTGGAGCTCGCTCGTGCGCTGGCACTGCACCCCCGTGTGCTGCTGCTCGACGAGGTTCTGGCTGGACTCGTACCCACAGAGCGTCAACCCGTCATCGATCTGCTTTTGTCGATTCGTGACGAAGGAACCACGCTGCTGTTCGTCGAGCACGTGATGCAGGCCGTCATGGCACTTTCCGACCGTGTGATCGTGTTGAACCAAGGCGAGATGCTCGCGTCCGGCACACCGGAGGAAGTCACAAAGAATCCAGACGTTATCGAGGCCTACCTCGGAGATGAGGTGACTGATGCTGACGCTCACTGACGTCACCGCCGGTTACGGAGCGCTGCAGATCCTTCAGGGCGTCACGATGAACGTTGAGCGCGGTGAAATTGTCGCGCTCCTCGGGGCTAACGGTGCGGGGAAGACCACCACACTTCGCGTGATCTCCGGCCTGGTGAACGCGCGCGACGGATCCGTGACGTTCGACGGCGATGACGTCACCTCGATGCGCAGCGATAAGAGGGTGGCTCGCGGACTCGTTCAGGTCGCCGAGGGTCGGGAACTTTTCGGGGTCCTGTCCGTCGAGGAGAACTTGGCAATGGGAGCTTGGACATCGAAGAAGTCCGAGCGCAAGGACGCCCTGGACCAGGTCTTCGAACTCTTCCCGATTCTTGCCGAGCGCAAGAATCAAAACGCGGAAACCATGAGCGGTGGCCAGCAGCAGATGCTGGCGATCGGTCGCGGCCTGATGGCGCGCCCGAAGTTGTTGATGCTGGACGAACCCAGCATTGGTTTGGCGCCGAAGTTGGTGAATCAGGTACTCGAGGCCGTGCAAAAGATCCGAGACAGCGGCGTGACCGTGCTCATCGTCGAACAAAATGCGGCGGCCACCTTGGCTATCAGTGATCGCGCATACGTGATCGAGAACGGTGCGATCGCCTTCGAAGGTAAGGGCACCCACCTGCTCGACGATGAGCGAGTCCGCCAGGCCTACCTAGGCATGTAGTGCACGCCCCCACTTCTCAGGCGATCTCAGAACTCAGCTCGTGGGTCGCTGAACTCACGTGGGACGACGTTCCCGAAGATGTTCGTCAACGGCACCAACTGATTTGGGCGGACTACCTAACTGTTGCGTGCGCCGGTGCTCAACTGCCTGAATACGAAGCGCTCATCGACATTTGGCCCATGCCCGCGGGTCCGGTCCCGATTCCTGGCACCGGTATTGCGACAGCCCCCGAGCAGGCTGCCTGGATGTTGGGCACTGTCGGGGTTGCCCTCGAGCAGGATGAGGGCAACAAGTTTGCTAAGGGTCACCCGGCAGCACACGTGCTACCGGCTGTGTTGGCCCTCGCGATCGCCCGTGGTGCTTCGGGTGCCCAATGCGCCACGGCCGTGGCCGCCGGCTACGAGGTGGCCGCGCGGTTCGGTCGAGCCACAACGCTCAATGCTGGAGTCCACCCGCACGGCAATTGGGGCGTTGCCGCGGCTGCCGCCGGCTGCGCCAAACTGTTGGGCCTTGACGCCGCGGCGATCGCTGCTGCCATCGACCATGGAAGTGGCATGGGGATTGCCGGGCACTTCTCGAGTGCCACCGATGGCAACCTGGTCCGCAACTCGTGGATGGGCGCCGCCCAGATGTCGGGCATCGCGTCGGCCTATCTCGCCGCCGCCGGTACCGCCTCCTGCACTGGCACACCCGAACCTGTGCTCGGACAAATCCTTGGATCGTGGAATCCCGACCCGTTGACAGAAGAACTCGGTTCCCGCTGGGATGCCCGCAGCAATTACTTCAAGGTGCATGCGGCCTGCGCCTTCACCCATCCACCCATTGACGCAGTGCTGGCTCTCGTGAATGCCAATCCACAACTTCGGGATGTTCTCGTTGACGACATTGACACCATTACCGTCGACACGCACTACCTCGCGGCTGGCTTGTCGGCGAGCAATCCGGGCTCGCGGCTATCAGCCATGTTTTCGATCCCATACGTCGTGGCGGTGGCCCTGCGATACGGACAGGTAACCCCCAGTGAACACTCGTCCGATCGTCTGCAGAGCCCGGACACCAAGGCCCTCGCAACCAAAGTCGAGGTGCGTCACGACGCAGCCTTGAGCCAGCGGCTGCCGGAGGAACGGGCCGCGCGAGTTCGTATCAGCCTTGTGAACGGCACGTCCTTCGAAGACGAGGTGCCCAACCCGATTGGCGACAGCGACTACGCACCGCTTAGCCCTGAAGGTCTGCGAGGTAAGGGTCAGCGACTCATTGCTCCTGCCCTTGTCGAGCGGATGTGGTTGTTCGCTGAGCAACTCCCCGATGCGGTGTCTGTTGCGGACATCGCATCGTTACTCCAATGGACCGAAACAAGTCGGTAGAACGTCGTAGGCGAGAAACAGAAGAAGGAGACACTATGCGCATCTTGGCCATTACCCCTATCCACGTGGGCACCGAGGAACTTGCCCGTCGCCAAGAGCGCTACCAGCGCTTGTCACCTGCCGGCGTTGAGGTCACTGTGGTCGACCTGCCTGCGCAGGCACCAACGGCGCTCAATACCGATGAAGACGTGCTTGCAAGCGATGAGTTCGTAGCCGCGGTCATGGCGAACAATCGGGCCGACTACGACCTCGTCCTTCCCGATTGTGTTCTTGATCCAGCGTTCGCTCCGAGTAAGGGTGACGATGCCGTGCGTGGCCTGTTACACCAGGCGATTACGTCGGTGACCAAGTCCGGGGAGCCGTACGGCGTCATCGTGCGTAACCAGGCGATTGCCAAGGAACTGCGTCGCCGGGTAGTTGAGTACGGCATGGATGCAGATCTTGTGGATATTCAGGTCATGGACCTTCCTTTCGAGGCGGTTACCAATCATGAGATGTGGAACGCGGCAATGACCGACGCTGTCGCCGCGCTCGCGCAGCGTGGTGCGCGCAACGTCATCAACGGTTGTTCGGCCGTCGATGTCGACGAAGAGGGCCTGGGCGTTCGCGTGGTTGACCCGACCCAGGAGGCGCTCGAAGCTCTAGCTGCGGAGTCTCGATGAGTGATGTTGACATCGTCGTCGCGGGGGCTGGTGGAGGACTTGCGGGTGCTTTGCGGGCAGCAGAACTCGGCTCGAGGGTCCTCCTGATCGATGCGAGCGAGCATTTCCGTCGAGGGAACAACACCTCGATGTCCACTGCCATGTTCCCCGGCGCCGGGAGTAGGTGGCAGCGCGAACTGGGCTTGGAGGATTCGCCGGCGATCTTCGCGGCTGATATCAATAAGAAGACCAAGGGCAGTGCTGATCCGTTGACGACGCAGACGTTGACGGAGGTGAGTGCGGAACTAGTGGAATGGATGGCCGATAGCCAAGGTGTGGGCCTGCACCTGATCACCGACTTCCACTATCCAGGCCACTCGGTCGATCGGTGCCACTCCATTGAGGGTCGTAAGGGTGATCGCGTCCTTGCCCACTTGCTTTCGCGCGTGGACGCCAGTGATTCCATCGACATGCTTGTGCCAGCACGGTTGATGGACGTCGTTATCCCCGAAACTGGAGATCTGACCGCGGTCGTGGAAATGCCCGATGGATCTCGCGAGGAGATCTTGACCGGCTCGGTTGTGATGGCTACGAACGGATTCGGGGCCAATACCGACATGGTTCGTCAGTACATCCCGGAGATCGCCGATGCGGTCTACCACGGCAGCGATGCCTCGCGCGGGGATGCGATCCGAATCGGTGGGAACTACGGAGCCAAGCCGGCTTTTTTGGATGCGTATCAAGGGCATGCGGCTTTGGCCGTGCACGGTGCCACCTTGGCCGGTTGGGCCACGATCATGCACGGCGCGGTCCTGGTGAACACCGAAGGACGACGATTCGGTGACGAGACGTGCGGCTACAGCGAGTACGCGGCCATGCTGGCCCAGCAACCGGGAGCTCGAGGGTGGTTGATTCTCGACGAGCGCGTCCACGATGCGTGTATGGCGTTTCGTGACTATCAGGAGACCGTCGATAGTGGAGCCCTACGCCGGGCTGCGGATGTCTCCGAACTCGCTGCGGTGCTCGAGGTCGATGAGTCGGTCCTCGAGGAGACGCTCGCGCACGCTGCGAGTGCTGCCCGTGGTGAACGCTCCGATCACTTTGGACGCACCGCCTTCGAAGACGTGATCCATGCCCCGTACATCGCCATCAAGGTTCAGCCGGCGCTGTTTCACACCCAAGGCGGCCTCTTGGTCGATGGGAACGCGCAAGTGCTCAAGGCTGACGGCGGAGTAGTGCGCGGACTGTATGCAGCAGGTGGTGCTGCTGCGGGTATCTCCGGACATGGCGCAGATGGGTACCTTGCCGGAAACGGCTTGCTCAGCGCCTTTGGGTTGGCCTACCTTGCCGGACAGGCATCGAGCAGGGTGACCGCGAACTCCTAGGAGGGTTGACCCGCACCCGGTAGCGGATGACGGGCTAAACCTGGAGGCCATGCCAGGCTTCGGTCATGACCGGGCACCGCCCTGAAGTAGTCGCGCACCGGGGTTCTTCGATTCTCGAACCCGAGCACTCCTTGGCCGCATACGTTCAAGCCATCGAGGACGGT
>JAURQC010000078.1 GCA_030836325.1 Candidatus Nanopelagicales bacterium | reverse complement strand
GGTATGGCGGTTGACCGGTTCGGTCGGATCCAGGTGATCTTCGCCGGTGTCGCAATCTTGCTTGCGGCGTGCGTCATCAGCGGACTGTCTGCAGCGGACGACGTCGTGACCTTGGGTATCGGTCTTTTCCTGCTCGGCCTTGGTTGGTCATGCACCCTGATCGCCGGTTCGACCTTGGTGACCGATGAGGTGGAGCCTCGCGAGCGTCCCTCGGTTCAGGGCCTGTCGGACTTGACTATGAACGTGGCCGGCGCGCTTGGGGGTGTGGTGGCTGGGCTGATCGTGTGGCTTTCGAGTTACGCCGTGCTCACCGCGGTCGCGGCTATCCCCGTCATCGGACTAGCGGTCTGGACGAGCCTGCCGGCGTGTCGGCGTCGTTCGAACACCCGTTCGATGTAGTTTCCCGGTTGTTGGCAAGGATCTAGACGAATCGGGGCCTCCACAGGCGTCGAGGAAAGTGGAAATCCATCCCCAGGGCGAGGTTGGGGCTGGATCAGCCACGGGTCGTTGTCACAGGGTGGGCCTAGCGTCCACACGAGTTCGGCCACGAGGCCGGATTCCATGATCAGCACAACCGCGAGGAGACCTAGATGGCCGCCAAGAACAGCGCCAAGTCCAGCACCCCGTTGACTTCCATCAGCGCCGCCGACGATCGCGAGAAAGCGCTCGAGACCGCGCTATCGCAGATCGAGCGGCAGTTTGGCAAGGGTTCGGTCATGCGCCTCGGCCAGGAAGGCCGGGCACCTATCGAGGTGATTCCGACCGGCTCCATCGCGCTGGATGTCGCGCTGGGAATCGGGGGTTTGCCCCGCGGGCGCATTATTGAGGTCTACGGCCCAGAGAGTTCAGGCAAGACCACGGTCGCTTTGCACGCGATCGCCAGCGTCCAAGCAAGCGGCGGCCTTGCGGCATTCGTTGATGCCGAGCACGCGCTTGATCCGGAGTACGCGCAGGCCCTGGGTGTCGATCTCGACAATCTGTACGTTTCCCAACCCGATACCGGCGAGCAAGCACTCGAGATTGCGGACACGCTCGTTCGCTCGGGTGCGATCGATCTAATCGTCATTGACTCGGTAGCCGCCCTTGTGCCCCGAGCGGAGATCGAGGGCGAAATGGGTGATTCCCACGTTGGTCTGCAGGCTCGACTGATGAGCCAAGCACTTCGCAAGATGGCCGGTGCGTTGAGTAGCACCCACACCTCCGCGATCTTCATTAACCAGTTGCGCGAGAAGATCGGTGTGATGTTCGGTTCGCCTGAAACAACCACTGGCGGCAAGGCGTTGAAGTTCTACTCCTCGGTGCGACTCGATGTTCGCCGTATTGAGACCCTCAAGGGCGGTACGGAGGCTGTCGGCAACCGTACGCGCGTGAAGGTCGTGAAGAACAAAGTCGCCCCACCGTTCAAGCTGGCGGAGTTCGACATTCTCTACGGCGAGGGCATCTCCCGCGAGGGTTCGCTGATCGACCTTGGTGTCGAGGCGGGCATCGTCAACAAGTCGGGTGCCTGGTACACCTACGAAGGCGACCAGCTCGGACAAGGAAAAGAGAACGCGCGGCTGTTCTTGAAGGACAATCCTGACTTGGCCAATGAACTCGAAAAGCGCATCAAGGAGTCCATGGGAATCGGCGCGCAGGCGGATCAACCGGCTGTGGACGAAGACTCAGTCGCGGACTCAGCCGAGGACTTCGCGGATGTCGCCCCGCCGGCCTGAGCCCCCGACGGATCGCCCTGTCGAGGAGACGGCTGACACCGAATCTGCGGTCCGGACCATTCTCCTTCGGCGTTTGTCCAGTGCTCCACGGACACGTTCGGAGCTGGAGAAAGACTTGGCTCGTCGGGGAGCTGACCCCGCTGCATCACAAGCGGTACTGGATCGATTCGAAGAAGTCGGTCTCATCGATGATGCCGAGTTTGCTCAGATGTGGGTCGAGTCACGCCACCGAGCCAGGGGACTTGCTCGATCGGTGTTGCGTCAAGAGCTCAGAGAGCGTGGAGTCGAGGATCAACTGATCGGCCAGGCACTTGATCAAATCGATGCCGAGCGCGAAGAGGCGCGCGCTCGGGAGTTCGCTGGACGTAAGGCCCGCCTTAGGGCCGGGGAGAATCCCGCAAAGGCGATCAATCGGCTGGCCGGACAACTAGCGCGCAAGGGCTACCCACCATCCGTGTGCTTTCAGGTGGCGAAAGATTCAGTGGCCGCGTTGTTGGAGCAGCGGAAGCAGGACGTTATCGACGAGATGGACGCAGGTCTGATCGTCGACGACTTCACCGAGCATCAAGAATCGGTGTAGGACCAGTGCACTGGGAAGTTCGAAGATCAGCGGATCGATCTGCTTGGTGGGAATTTCACCGCGGGCCATGGCGCGTTGCAGGACTGTCACCAGCTCAGCATCCATGGGCTGTCCCATGCGTTGGCGAAACTCGGCGACGAGGCTTGGATCGTGGGCGGACTCGCTGATGAGCTCGCGCAACACGACCCGCAGTGGACCACGCAGAACGTCGATGAACGACTTCATCGATCCGATCAGATCGCTTCGCAAAGATCCCGTATCCGGATAGGAGTGTGGGACCGCTTCAGCGAGGGTTGAGACGAACACGTCCAGTCCAAGGGCACGAACGTTGTCCCAGCGTCGATAGAGCGCGGCCTTGCCGGTCCCAGCCCGCTTGGCGATGCGGTCCATAGATGCACCGCGTAGACCGTGTTCTGCGATCTCCTCGAGCGCGGCCGTGTGTACGGCGAGGACGAGCTCCTCACCGGTTCGGCGCGAGGTCGATGCGTCTGCGGTCACAGACACACAGTACGTCACAGTGAACGGTCATGTTCCTTGAATTCTGGATTTGTGAACACGATCGTTCACTGTTAGGTTCCTTGCGTAATCTTTGAAGGAGTCGCATGCCTGGTTTGTCCGCTTGGGCGGTTCGCCGTCCGGTTCTTGCCCTTATCGCTTGGTTCGTCACCGTGGCGGCAATTGGAGTGCTTGGCATCGGATTTGGAGGGAATTACAACGACAGCTTCGATCTCCCGGACACCGAATCGAAGGCCGCCACTGACCTGCTTATCGAGAGCGGGACCGACACCTCCGGACTGGAAAGCGGCGCCACCATCGTTTGGAAGGCGGCTGAGGGACCAGCGCTGTCCGAGGAAACGGCTACAAACATCGTGCCGATGCTCGCAGAGATGGCGGAATTCGAGTCGATCACGTGTGTGACCAATCCTTTCGATCCGGCAACGACCGGTTTCGGCTCGGACTGTCCGAGTGGGGACCAAAATGCGGCCCTCTTCCAGCTGCTTACGCCTGAAGAAATCGACATCCTTTCTAGTTCCTTCGCACCAGTGAGCCCCGATGGAACCGTTGCCTACGCCTCGGTTTCGTTCGTTGGTGATGGCACCGAGGGTCTGCCGATGGAGGAAGCGGCCGCGATCCTCGAGTTGATCGAAGAGACCAACTCAGATTCCTTGGCGGTGGGCGCGGAAGGTCAGGTTCTCGACTTTGCCGGTGGTGAACCCCCGAGCAGCGAGATCATCGGCGTGATCTTCGCCCTTGTCATTTTGCTCATCGCGTTCGGCTCGGTCATTGCTGCAGGATTGCCGATCCTTACGGCCATCGTGGGTGTGGGAACGGGCGTACTGT
>JAURQC010000077.1 GCA_030836325.1 Candidatus Nanopelagicales bacterium | reverse complement strand
GAGCCCACCGCCTTCGGTGCTGCCGTTGCCCTCGAGGCTGCTGGCAAGACCGTCGGTGAGGACGTCATCATCGTGTCCGTCGACGGTGGTCTCGCTGGTGTCGAGGCCGTCAAGGCCGGCAGCATCCAGGCCACCTCGCAGCAGTACCCGCTGCGCATGGCGAGCCTCGGCGTCGAGGCGATCAAGACGATCGCCGACGGTGGCGCACCGCCGGAGAACACTTCCGCCAATGGCGAGTTCTTCGACACCGGAGTGACGCTGTGCACCGACGACCCGATGGACACTGTCGTGTCGGCTCCGCAGGAGTCCGCGCAGTACTGCATCGACAACGCCTGGGGCTAAACCCCCGCGCGTCATGTGCGCACCGAGGGGCAGCAGCCACGCGCTGCTGCCCCTCGGCTGCACCTGGGGACCCAACGAGGTGAGAGAAACCCCGGCGCTACTTCAGTAATCGCTCTACACTCACCCAAACTGAACGGCACCACCACAAGAAACCCCGATTACTACTCACGTATGGAGGCCCCCCGGTGAGCGCACCTGCCACCTCGGACTACGACCTCGACGAAGAGTTCGCCGTCAAGCGCACGCCAGTTCAGCGGCTGCAGATGACGCTTCACCGGTATCCCTGGCTGAGCTCACTCATCGTTCTGATCGTCGTCATCATCATCTTCGGCTTGGTAAACGAGCGTTTCCTTCTCCCGTCGACGATCTCGCTGATGATTCAGCAGACGGTGATCGTCGGAACCCTGGCCATCGCGCAGACGCTGATCATCTTGACCGCAGGAATCGACCTGTCGATCGGCGCAATCATGATCTTCGGCCAGATGCTGATGGCGAACTTTGCCGTCTACACGACGGCCTCGAACGTTCTTCCCATCGCCGGGCAGAACCCCTGGATAGCCATCTTCTTAGGGATCTGCGCAGCAACAGCAGCTGGCGCAGTTAACGGCTTCCTCATAGTCAGGTTCAACCTGCCACCGTTCATCGTCACCCTGGGCACCTGGAGCGTGTTCATGGGTCTGACGCTCATCCTCTTCAAGGCACGCACCATCCAGGGTCCAGAGATGCCCGAGCAGATGAAGCTCATGGGTGAGTCCTTCCCCGTGGGACCGTTCAACTTCAGTTTGGGCGTCGTCACGATGTTCTTGCTGTATCTACTCTTCGCGTGGATCCTGAAGAACACTGCCTGGGGCACCCACGTCTACGCCGTCGGTGATGACCCCGTTGCAGCGCAGCTCACCGGTATCAGCACCAAGCGTGTGCTCTTCAGCGTCTACCTCGTCGCCGGTGTGGTGATGGGTATTGCCGCCTACATCACAATCGGCCGAGTCGGTTCGGCCAGCCCGAACGTCGATCCAATGCTCAACCTTCAGACCATCACCGCGGTGGTGATCGGTGGCACCTCGCTCTTCGGTGGCCGTGGTGCGGTGATCGGATCGCTACTCGGAGCTCTCATCGTTAACGCCGTCGAGATGGGCCTCTCACTCGCGGGCGTGGACCAGGCGTACCGAACAACCGCCATCGGCCTCCTTGTCATCTTGGCCGTCGGCGTCGACCAGTGGATTAGGAAGGTGAAGGCATGACCGAGCCCATCGTCAAGGGACGTAACCTCGTCAAGCGATTCGGCAGCGTCACCGGCCTGAACCACGCGGACTTCGACCTGTACCCCGGTGAGGTCCTCGCTGTGATCGGCGATAACGGAGCAGGCAAGTCCACCCTCATCAAGTGCTTCGCCGGTGCACACACCCCGGATGAAGGTGAGATGTGGGTCAAGGGCGAGAAGGTCGAGTTCAAGAGCACCCACGAGGCTCGTGAGCACGGGGTGGAGACTGTATTCCAGACCCTTGCCGTCGCGCCGGCTCTCGATATCTCCGCGAACCTCTTCCTCGGTCGTGAGGTCCGCAAGTCGGGCTTTCTCGGCAAGGTGTTCCGCCAGATGGATAAGAAGCGGATGCGCAAGGAGTCCGGTGAGCACCTGCAAGATCTCGGCATCATGACGGTGCAGAACATCTCGCAGGCCGTCGAGACGCTCTCCGGCGGTCAGCGCCAGGCGGTGTCCGTCGCCCGTGCGGCTGCTTTCGGTAGCCAGGTGATCATCCTTGACGAGCCAACCGCTGCTCTCGGCGTTCGCGAATCGGCCAAGGTGCTCAGCCTGATCCAGGACCTGCGTGATCGTGGCCTGTCGGTCATCCTGATTTCGCACAACATGCCTCAGGTGTTCGAGGTAGCGGACCGCATCCACGTACAGCGGCTAGGCCATCGCGCTGCGGTCATTACTCCGCAGACGCACTCGATGAACGATGCAGTGGCGATCATGACCGGCGCACTCCAGGTGCCCGAGAACGAGCAGACGCTGTCTCCGGTGGGTTCTCCCGCCTAGACGGCAGCGCTACGCGTACAGCGCGGGGCGGTTGGGGATTTCGATCTCTACCGCCCCGTTGCTATTGAGGGCCTCGACGGCGGCACGACATGACACCGAAGCCATGTACCCATCCCACGTCGACGCACCAGCCGGACCGGTGAGTCCGCGAATCGAATCGATCCAGGCCTGGAGTTCAGCGCGGTAGGCCTCACCGAAGCGACCAAGCCACAGTTCGGGGATGTCCTGGCCTCGAGACCGTTGAGAGCTTCGAGTGACGAAAGAGCCATCGCCCATGTCCAAGATTCCGTCTCCACCGACAACCGAGCAGCGGACCTCGTAGCCGTACCTCGCCGTCATGAACATCTCGATGGTGACTAGGACTCCGGAAACGGTCTTGAAGGTCATAAGCAGCGGATCCGCCTGACCGGCGGGGACGTCCGGGCCGGGCTTGCCGGACAGGACCTGCACCCACGAGTAATCCTCACCGAGCAGCCAACGGTTGATGTCCACTTCATGGACGGCGGAGTTGTTGAGGCTCAGGCGGGTGTCAAGTCCGTAGGGAGCGTAGGCATTGCGGTGGATGTTGTGGACCACCAGCGCCTCGCCCACGCGTCCGGCATCCAGATCGGACTTCAGTGCCACGTACCCAGGATCGAAGCGCCTCATGAATCCGAGCATGATCAAACGCTTGCCTGCAGCCACCTCGGCATCCATCACCCGCTGGGCCTCCTCGAGGGTCGGCGCCAGGGGCTTTTCAAGCATCATCGGCTTGCCCGCTACCAGGCACGCAAGTGCCTGCTCGGCGTGCAGATCGTCTGGGCTGGCGATGACGACGGCGTCGACGGAATCGTCGTCGATGATCGCCTCAGCCGAGGGCAGAGCACGCGCTCCGATATCTGCGGCCAAAGATTCCGCGCGCTCAGCTGCTACATCGAAGACGGCGGTCACCGTGCCGCCGGAGACCTCCCGCGCCAGCGAGACCGCATGAGCTGTTCCAATGTTGCCCGTTCCGATCACACCTACCCGAATTGTCATGTCCGCCATTGTGGTGCACTCGTCGTGACGTATCCACCGGCATTACGCTGCGGTGGTGCCCGGATTCCTCAGCGAACTCACTGGATCCTTCTCCACCTCCTCTGCGCAGAACCCCACTGTGGCGATCATGGAGGCTGCCTATACCGATGCCGGTCTGGATGTTCGCTACATCAATTGCGAGGTGGCTGCGGAAAGTCTCGCCGATGCCGTTCGCGGTGCCATCGGGATGGGATGGCTCGGCTTCAACTGCTCCATTCCCCACAAGCAGTCGATTCTGGAGTACTTGGACGAGCTCGCCCCGAGCGCGGCGATTACCGGTGCGGTGAACACGGTCGTCATCAAGGACGGACGGCTTACCGGGGAGAACACCGACGGCCAAGGATTTGTGGAGTCACTGCGCACCGTAAGCGATCCCGCGGGCAAGCAGATTGTGATCTTCGGCGCCGGCGGCGCGGCTCGGGCCATCGCAGTTGAGTCCGCATTGGCAGGCGCCACAAGCATCACCGTCGTCAACCGTACGGTCGACCGCGGTGAGGAACTCGCTGCTGTGGTCGATTCCCAGACTCCAGCGAGCGCTCGATTCATGCCGTGGACGTCCAACTTCGTCATTCCCGAAGGAATAGACATCGCCATCAATGCGACATCGCTTGGGTTCCATCCCAACGCCGACCAAACTCTGGATGTCGATACCTCAAGTTTCGCCGCGGGAATGGTCGTCGCCGATGTGGTGGCTAATCCACCGATGACCCGATGGCTACAGGCCGCCGAAGCCGCCGGCTGCACACCCCTGACAGGCCTTGGCATGCTCGTCAATCAAGCGCTCGTCAACGCTCGTCTATGGACGGGACAGACCCTCAATGCGACCGTCATGCACCACGCACTCGAAGAAGCACTAGGGATATAGGAGAGATCACCATGGAGACTGCCGCTTACGCCGCCATGAGCGCCGGAGCCCCGCTCGAACCGCACACCATCGAGCGCCGCGACCTGCGCCCGCACGATGTTCTGATCGACATCAAGTACTCCGGCGTGTGTCACTCCGACATCCACCAGGCGCGCGAGGAATGGTTTACCTCGATTTTCCCGATGGTTCCCGGCCACGAAATCGCGGGCATCGTTTCTGCCGTCGGCAGCGATGTCACGAAGTTCGCTCCCGGCGACCGTGTGGGCGTGGGCGTCTTCGTGGAAACGTGCATGGAGTGCGACAACTGCAAAGCCGGCCTCGAGAACTACTGCGTCAAGGGCTTTGTACCGACCTACAACGGCAAGAACTACGCGGGTGAGGTCATGTACGGTGGTTACTCCAAGGCCATCGTCGTTGAGGATCACTACGTTCTGCGCATTCCCGACGGGATGGAACTCGACGTTGCTGCACCGCTGCTGTGCGCCGGAATCACCACCTACTCGCCGCTGCGAGAGTGGGAAGCCGGACCCGGGAAGAAGGTCGGAATCATGGGCCTGGGTGGTCTCGGTCACATGGGCCTCAAGCACGCCGTTGCCATGGGTGCCGACGTCACGTTGATCTCCCACTCCCCGAGCAAGGAGGAGGATGCCAAGCGTCTGGGCGCGCACAACTTTCTACTGCTATCCGATCGTGAGGCGATGAAGGAGCAGGCGATGACCTTTGACCTCATCGTCAACACGGTCTCCGCACCGATCGACCTCGATCCGGCAATTAATCTGCTCAAGACCGACGGAACCATGGCCTACGTCGGCCTGCCTGACAAGCCACTGGAAATGAACATCTTTGGTCTCAACAGTCAGCGGCGTCGGATCGCGGGGTCCAATATCGGTGGAATACCCGAAACCCAGGAGATGCTCGACTTCTGCGCTGAGAACGGGTACGCCGCGGACATCGAACTCATCGATGCCGGCCAGATCAACGAAGCCTGGGACCGCGTGGTGAATAGCGACGTCCGCTACCGCTTTGTGATCGACGCCTCCACGTTCTAACCCTCAATCCGCTCCTCCAACGCGTTTCCCCCGGATTCCGGGGGAAACGCGTTGCTTTCCCCGGTTTCGCTGCGATTCACGTCAAATCCCCCGGATTCCGGGGGAAACGGGGGGTGGTTTCGGGAGACGGGTTAAAGACGGGAGATCGGGCGGGTCAGACACGTAGGCCCGCCTTCGCCCTTGGTGATCTCACTGGACGCGTACACGTGCACGTCCACACCATGATTGCGCAGCAACTGCACAGTGGCGTCGTTTCCGGACGCGATCACCGCAACACCGGGGCGGATCGTGAGCACATTGCAGCCTAAGGTCGCGTAATCCTCCTCTGGTAGCGACAGTAGTTCGACACCTCGCGCACGCAATGCCTCAAGCAAACGAATCGGTGCCAACCGCTCGCACACAACAGCGAGGTCGTCACGAACCGGTGAGACGACGCTCATCAGGTGCAGGCAGAACTCCGGGCCTTGATCATGCGGTAGATCGAACGCCTCCATAGACACATCCGGTGCGAGCATCTCGCGCAGTTGCTCGATCGCGGCATCATTCGTGCGGTACGAGCGACCTACCGCGAGAGTCGACTCATCAAGCCAGAACATGTCACCGCCATCAGCGGTCGCGCTCCCGCTCAAGCGACCAATGAACGGAATTCCAAGATTTTGCAGTTCCGCAGACAACAACGGCGGCTCACCAGCGCGCACCTGCTTGGCGCCCTGGAACTCAATGAAGCCATCACTCACTACAAAGCATGGGTCGTAAGTGAAAATCGCATCGGGCATGTCATCGACGGGATCGAGAACGACGACGTCACACCCGAAATGAGCAAGCAACTCGGTGAACGCAGCGTGCTGCTCGGCCAGGAGTTCCAAGTCCAGAGGTTGTTCCCAGTGGGCGACGCCGTAGTCACCTCGCGCAGATGGTGGGCGTACGGCTACTCGCGTCATGTCGGCCGTCATCGAACGCACACCGAATTCGTTCACCGTTCACTCTCCTGCTCTCGGGCTCGCATGACCGTCACCATGCGCGAGAGTCGAACGTTATTGCCCCGCAGGATGATCAAGAAGGGCAGGTTCACACCGATAGCGATGATCGCCCCGGCCAGCGACAGCCACCATGGATTGAATGCTAGGAGAGGTAGCCACGTGAGAAGCGACAGCGAGTGCACCCAAATGGCTCGTCGTACTTCCACCAGGTAGATCTCCAGGGACGCCAGATCCCGCTGCGGAAGATCGCTCTTGCTACGACCCCCAAAAAGTGCCCCAAGCTCGGGCAGTTTCACCGCCAAACGAGCTGCACCCAAGTGACGGTAGAAGGCAGCGGTCTCCCAGCGGGCAGGGCGGGTGAGCCCGGAATCGTGGCTTAGCCACCGATCAGGCCAACGGGGAGCCGTGGCACCGATCAGAACAGAAAGCCCGGCGATGACCGCGATGTCGATGACACCGAGCAGTACGTAGCCGCCCAGCGTCATCGATGCATCACGCCCGACAACTTCACGCGGCGAGGGAGGGATTTGAACCCCCGGAGGGTTTCCCCTCGGGCGCTTTCAAGGCGCCTGCAATCGGCCGCTCTGCCACCTCGCCTGGAGAGCCAACGCTAGTACGTCGGCATCACGCGCTGGAAGGACCGTCCTCGTGATCGGCTATTCCACGAGTTGGGTGATCGACACGCTCACCAAGAAACCGGCGCTTTGCCCACCGGCGTAGATACCAGACACCGGAGCGACGTCGGAATAGTCACGGCCCCGCGCAACGATCACGTGCGCGCTACCGACCGCACGATCGTTGGTTGGATCAAGGGCATGCCAATCGCCGTCCCAGTACTCGACCCACGCATGGGACTCACCGACCACGGTGTCGCCAGGCGCTTCTTCCTCGGTGTGTAGGTAGCCGCTGACGTAGCGCGCTGGAATCCCCAGAGTGCGCAGCAGGGAGAGCAGCACGTGCGTGAAGTCCTGGCACACCCCGTGGCCATCGGACCAGGCTTCAGCAGCAGTTGTGTACACGCCGGTGACGCCGGGTGTGTATGTCATTTGCGCACGGATCGCCCGCATCGCCTCGAGAGCCGCATCACGCGGGCGCGGAAGATCGCGAAGTTGCCCCACGAGGGCCTTGCGTCGTTCGTCTGCATCAGCGTGGTCGACGTAGTCACTGAATGACAGGTACTCACCGAATCGATCACGCACACTTGCTGCGTGCACATCGGACCATGTGCCACCACCGATCTCGGTCGGCATCGCCGGAGTATCCACCGTGCTGGTCGCGGTGATCTCCAAGACCCGGTGCTCGGTGTGGACGTCGAACGCCTCGACGAACGCGCCCCAGTAGTCGGTATAGGTCTGGATGGTTGCCCCCGGATACACCGATAATTCATGCCCTAGGAGTCGCTGGCCACCGCTGTCCAGCGGCGTCATCCGTACCTCGTTGAAAGACACCTCCACCGGTTCTGAGTATTGGTACGCGGTGTGGTGGACGATGCGGAGTCGACGGCCCGCCATTAGTGACTCCACACAACGGTGCCATATTGACGGAAGAACGCCTTGTTGACGTGATCCGAGGCGCGGTGCGCGGCCTTACGTGCCTGCTCAGCCAGCCGGTCCACCGATTCGGTGTCGTCGTCGATCTCGAACTCCAAGGCAGATCGGAGCATGCCGACTTCACGCAGCAAGACGCCCTTGTCAGAAACACCCAGTCGAGCCAGTGACCGCACTCCTTCTTCCGCATCCGCAGCGCAGTTGCGCATCGAGCGAGGGAACACTCGATCGAGGACTAAGTAAGCACGGACCTGCGCACCATTAAGCGCAGCACCTGTCCGAGTAAAGGCCGTTTGGGCGCCAGCAGCCCGCAGCGTTGCCGACGGCCCGGCCGACGGCCAGAGTTGATCGTGGCGAACGGCCAACAGTCGGCCAACCATGTCGATGCGCTCAAGTTCACGCCCGAGCACTAGGAATTGGAACGCTTCATCACGAGGCATCGTCCACTCGATCACGCCGTTGACGGTGAGAAGACGTTCCATCAAACGGTGCATCGTCACACCAGGCGACGACGTGATCACCACGCCTCGCACCAGAGATAGATAGGCAGTGTTGAGCGCCTCGAAGGTTTCCGCCGACAACGAGTCACGAACCGCACGGGCGTTGTCGCGCGCCGCGGCAACGGAACCGATGATCGTCGAGGGGGCGTCTTCGTTCCCGACGACCGCACGCACCAGTTCGTCAGGGTGGGACACATCTTTATGCGGAAGGGCAAGTGCTTCGAGTAAAACTGCGCACGCGAGAAGCTCCGAGACCGACTGGTCTTCCACCATCAGCTGGTGATGCTCGGCAAGCAGCCGTGTGGTGGCTTCGGCGCGCTCTAGGTAGCGCCCGAGCCAGAAGTAAGACTCCGCCAGCCGACTCAGCATGCCGGCCCCTGTTGCTGTTGGCGCTCTTGCTGGATGAGGCGATCCTCATGCTGATTCGGGGCGTCGTGGCGCTCGGGAGCGTCGGTGTCGATCACCACGGCGCGGGGGACAGCCGGTGGTGCAACCACGCGCGGCCCTTCTTCATCCAGAACCCACGTGTCTTTCGAGCCACCACCCTGACTGGAGTTGACCACCAGGCTTCCACGGGGAAGCGCGACACGACTCAAGCCACCGGGCAGGACGTAGACGGACTCACCGTCGTTCACCGCGAAGGGCCGCAGGTCAACATGCCGGGGCTCAATCGCACCCTCATCGACAACCGTTGGGCAGGTAGAGAACGTGACAACGGGCTGGGCGATCCAGCCGCGCGGGTCCGACTCAATCTCCACACGCACCGCTGCCAGTTCCTCTTCGGTGGCATCGGGCCCCATAACCAGGCCATAACCACCCGAGGCATCCGACGGCTTGATCACCATGCGGTCCATGCGCTCGAAGACGTGCGTGCGGTGGTCAACATCGGAAAGGTCGAACGTGTCCACGTTGTTCAAGATCGGCTCTTGACCAAGGTAGTAACGGATGAACTCCGGAACGTAGGGGTAAACGGCTTTGTCATCGGCTACACCATTGCCCACTCCGTTGGCGATGGTCACCCGCTTTGCTCGTGCAACGTTCAAAAGTCCCGGTACACCCAGGACGCTGTCCGCACGCATATGCAACGGGTCAAGGAATTCATCATCAATGCGTCGGTAGATGACATGCACCGGACGCGGACCAGACGTGGTACGCATCCACACCATCTGATCACGGCAATACAGATCGCGTCCTTCGACGAGTTCAACGCCCATCCGGCGCGCAAGGAACGCGTGCTCATAGTGCGCGGAGTTGTGCACACCCGGGGTGAGAACCACAACAGTCGGTTCGTCGACATTCACCGGTCCAGCCGCGCGCAGCGCCTCGAGCAACTTCTCCGGGTACTCACTCACCGGGTGCACTCGGTGCTTGGCAAAGATTTCCGGAAGCACATGCGCAAGCGTCCTTCTGTTTTCCAGGACGTAGGACACACCCGACGGGTTTCGGAGGTTATCTTCGAGAACGCGGAACTGCCCTTGCTCATCGCGGATGAGGTCGCTGCCCGATACGTGGATCCGCACGCCGTTCGCTGGCTCGATACCCCATGCCTTGCGTTGGTAGTGAGTCGAGCTCGTCACCAGTGCACGCGGAATGACGCCATCGCGCATGATGTGACCATCGGAGTAGACGTCGGCGAGGAACGCCTCGAGCGCACGAATGCGCTGGGCGACCCCGGCTTCGATAGTGGCCCACTCTTCGGGCGTGATCAGTCGCGGGACTAGGTCCAGGGGCAAGGGCCGCTCGCGGCCGGCGAGAGAGAAAGTAATGCCGTGCCGGTCGAGGTAGGCATCGCGCTGACGAGCCCGCTCGTTCAGGTCTGAGGGACCTAGGGCGGTGAGGATCTGGTGCAGGGCGCGGTGCGAGGACCGCGGGGACTCCGCTTCGAGCATTTCGTCGTACGGCTCGGGTCGAGCTGAAGCCTCTCCAGAAGCAGGCATAGGGGCATCAACGCTCACGGCAACCCCTTCCGATCGATCCGCCTCGCTACAACGGCTGCACTTTAGGGAGCCATTGTTTCGTTCACGTCACGCCACAAGGGGCAAACCGGGCACATCGACCTCCACATCGTCTACCCACACCTGCAAACGTGCCCCGGTGACGGTGAGTTCATGGCAATGCCCGCCACTGGAGTGGTCCCGGGCGATGCCGTGGAGGTGGAGTCCGGGGATGACTATGTCGTCGGCCACGTCCGGGAAGCGGAAGCCCACGAGGGTCCCCGACCACGGTGCCAAGTCGAAGCGCACTTCCCCGGTGACCGAGCCCTCGGTGCCCAGCGGCTGATACGGCGGGGTCTGTCCGTGCTCGCTTCGCAGCAGGACGTGCGAGAACTCACCCGTCACAGCGACCGCTGCAACTAGATAGTCGTGGTGCAGCGATTCTGCGGCGAGGACCTCGTCGACAAGTCCCGTGATGTCGGTCATCGTCGCGCCCTCAGGCACATCACGATGCGTCGCAATTCCGCCGTACGCAGCGACAGCGAACGGCATGCCGAGCTCGGCGGGAGCAATCTGCGGAATCCCATCAGCGGGCACCCGCCATGTGGTGCCGTCCAGGTGCACGATCTCGCCATCCACACCTTCAGCAACACCAATTCCGAGAACTGCGTTGGAGAACGTCTCGCCCACAGTCGTTACCGCCTCGTACCGTCCAGAAAAAAGATCGTGAACCGTCTCGATCTGACGGATGTGCCCAGCATGATCATCGGGCGCTTTGCCGGTCCGCGTGTGATGGATGGCAGTAGCCAGCGACATATTGATCATGCAAATTCCTTTCGCGGGGTGCGCAAGTTGGTGACTACTCTGCGGATTCGATGGGTATCGAGATACCCGGACTCTTTCGACGATCTAGGAAAAGGCCAACGACGGTCAACACGAGTGACACCGCGACAACCGTCGTCACGATTTCGGTCACCGAATCATTGCGCCAGAACGCCACGACGCTGACCAACGCGATGAGTGCAACCCAAACGGCAATCACCGCCGTTCGATCCTGCGCCGCGAGTCGCGCGTACAGCAGCACTTGAACCAGCGCAAAAGCCGAGCCCTCGAGTGCGAACAACCAGATGACGTCACCCATGGACAGGTACTGCTGGCCACCGAGGACGCGAACGACGAGGTCTCCGAGCATGAACGCTGAGGTGGTGATCACCGCACCGACAACAGCAGTCAGGCCGGTGGCGATATAGACGGTCCGACGGGACTCTTCTGCCGACATCTTGGGGAACAGCACGATAACGATCGCATTCGGCAGGAAGAAAGCGATCTTGGCGAGCAGAACACCGACCGCGTATTGACCCGACTGATCCTCCGTGAGGAAGAAGCGGGCGAGGAGAATGTCGACGTTGGTCAACGTGAACAAAACCATCAGCGCATGGACCACGTGGCCGAGTTCGACACCGATTCCGGCACCGACCTTGGTTCCAAACGGCTTCCACTCTGGACGCCGCACGAGTCGGTAGGCAATAAGGGCGCCGACGGCGCATCCGATGAAGATGCCGATACCGACACCGGTCACGCTCGCGAGAACGAGCACTCCGATGATCCCGCCGAGGGCTCGACCACCACCGTTGGCGATGAAGGCCAAGGACAGTCGCGTGTGTTCCTCGCGACCCTGCGCGATTCCCATAGCTGCGGATCCGACGATGACGAAGCCAAGCGACCCGATTCCTGTCGCAACGGCGAGCGTGGGGATCGTGAAGATGACACCGATGGGCCAGGCCACCGCAACACCCGCCACGATGACCCCGAAACCCAGGAAGATCGACAACCGGATGAGTTGCTCCTCGACCTGTGCGCGGTTCGCATCGGCCGTGGCCACCCGACGAGCTGCCAGCGCTTGGATAGAGATACCAAGAGTCGCGAGAATGACGAGAAGGCCGAGCAGGGCCCCAAGCGCACCAAAGTCAGCCTGATTCAGGATCCGGGCCGCGACCATGCTGAGCAGGTAGGCGGCTCCATTACCGACCAACGTGGCAACGCCAACGAGGATCAGACCCTTGGCCAAAGTGGCCCGCGAGGTGCTCGTGGAATCCGACTCGCTCACGAACACAACCCTATTCGCCCCGCTCGTCAGATCAGGATGTCTGAACCTCCGGCAGCGTCGCCAATGCGGCGGCAAAGCGCTCGTCGGAGACTTCTTCGTCGACCATCGCGCCGGCGAGGTAGTTCTCGTACGCCGCAAGATCGAAGTGTCCGTGTCCGCACAGGGCGGTCAGGATTACTGTTTCTTCGCCGGTTTCCTTTGCCTTGAGCGCCTCGCGGATCGCTAGCGCGATCGCATGCGTGGGCTCGGGAGCCGGGACGATTCCCTCGGTCCGCGCGAACTGCACCGCCGCCTGGAAGCACTCGGTCTGTGGGACCGATTCGGCATCCATCAACCCTTCCTCGTACATGTGCGAGATGAGCGGTGCCATGCCGTGGTAGCGAAGCCCACCGGCGTGGATGGGATCAGGAATGAAGTCGTGACCCAGTGTGTGCATTTTCATCAGTGGCGTCATGCCGGCGGTGTCGCCGAAGTCATACGCATATACGCCGCGCGTAAGCGACGGACACGATGCCGGCTCAGCTGCCAGGATGCGCGGGCTCATCTTGCCGTCCAACTTCTCCTTGATGAATGGGAAGGACAAACCAGCGAAGTTCGAGCCCCCGCCGGTGCAGCCGACGATCAGGGTCGGGGTGTCGCCGGCCATCTCAAGCTGCAGCAGTGCCTCTTGGCCAATCACCGTCTGGTGCAACAGCACGTGGTTCAACACCGAGCCCAGTGCGTACCGAGTAGTCGGGTCCATCGCCGCGACCTCAACAGCCTCGGAGATCGCGATGCCCAGCGAGCCACTGTGGTTCTTCGGGTCGGCGGCGAGTTGACGACCGACTTCGGTGAGTTCGGACGGTGACCGGTGGACCTGCGCACCGAAGGCCTCGATCATCAAACGCCGGTAGGGCTTGGAGTCGTACGACGCCCCGACCTGCCAGACGTCGCACTCCATCCCGTAGAGCGCACAGGCGAAGGCAAGTGCGGTACCCCACTGACCGGCTCCCGTCTCCGTGGTCAGCCGCGTCGTTCCCTCCTTCTTGTTGTAGTAGGCCTGGGGAACGGATGTATTGGGCTTGTGTGATCCAGCCGGGGAAACACCCTCGTACTTGTAGTAGATGCGAGCCGGGGTGCCAAGCGCCTGCTCGAGGCGGTGGGCTCGGAACAGCGGGGAGGGGCGCCACTGGCGGTAAACATCCAGGACACCGCCAGGAATCTCGATGTACCGATCGGTTGATACCTCTTGCATGATCAGTTCCATCGGGAACAGCGGGGCGAGATCGTCCGGGCCAACCGGGTCCATTCGGCCGGGGTGCAGCGGCGGGGGCGGAGGCGTCGGGAGATCGGCCATGATGTTGTACCAGACCGTGGGCATCTGATCTTCGCTGAGCACGTACTTGTGCTGACGAACGGTGTCATCCATGGCGTTCTCCTTGATCGCGACTAGAAGGCTGACGCTAACCGCCTGCCGCTAGGCGTTCAAGTGGAACGGCTGAATTGCGGTGGGAATCACGCGCCGACTAAACGGCGGGCAGGATGCGACCGATACCTGTAAAGCTACGTCCCCACCACGCGCCATCAATCGGGTTGATGCTCACACTTTCCCTAGGATTGGGCGCGTCGATCATTTTTCCGTCGCCGACATAGATGCCGACGTGATGTGCACCGCCTTCGAAGAAGAACACGAGGTCGCCCGGTTGAGCGTTCTTGGTCTTGATCCTTTGGACCTGCTGGTACTGACCCCGAGAGGTGCGAGCGATGTCCATCCCCAATGCCCGCTTGAAGACGAACTGAGTGAAGCCGCCACAGTCGAAGGCATCTGGACCGGCGCTTCCTGCCCGATACGGATCGCCGAGTTGCTTGCGCGCGACGGTGAGCACCTTCTCGCGCATCGCAACGACCTGCGCACGGATCGCTGCTGCCGAGGACATCTCGAGGGCTCCGGCAAGCCTGGCCGAACGCAGTGACATCGCCTCGGCGTCGACCGCCCGCACACGCGGGTGCAGACCCACATCGGATCCGGCCAAGCGATCGACGGAGGCCACGTGCACTGCCCGGGCACTCGCGGTGCTGGGAGCCGCGGTGGCCAACAACCACACCAGGACTGCAGACACAGCGGTGGCAAGGGCCGCCAGGCCGGCGGGGATCAATCGTTCCCGGCCGGTGCGCAGGGAAGTACGCACGGACGGGGCGGGGAAGGTCTTCATGGACGGGGACGCTAGACGGGGACACAGTGATCACGAAATGGTAACGCCCGTTTTTCGGACACCTCGTTCGGTCATGTATGACCCACATCACACGTTTGGTGCGACATTTCTAGGACATTAGCGCGGTTTTTCGGCGACAGTCTCGAGTCCTACTTGAGACCTCTAGCCCCACACGGTTGCCAGCTAGCAAACGCCGCTAGAACGGACGAATCAGGGAGGCATAGTCGAGCGCGGTTGCCGGGCGATCTAGGAGGCGTCCATCGGGCAATGGCACGGCCAGCGGCGCCCCCGCTTCGTCCACCACCGAAACGGTTCCGTATCCCGCCGACGACAAGCTCAGCACTACTTGGCCGAGTAAAAGCACCTGTTCGGCCGGGGGCAGCGAGGAGAAGGCCCCTGCCACCGAAATGGTGACATCAGCAGTGGGAAGCGGAATGTTGCCGTTGGGCGAGAACACGCTCACCAACGCGGTTCCGGTGAGCGGGTCAACCACAACACTGCGCAGCCCGGTCTCCGCTGGCGGACCCGCGGCGAGCCGGTCGAGCACCACCTGCGGATCGGCTGGCGATGGGACATCGCTGACCAGCGGCACAAGACCGTCCTCGCGGATAAAGAAGAAATCGACAACGTCGACGACCGGTGTATCGGTCGGTGACGGCAACGACGTAGCGGTAGGCGATGGGGATGGCGCGGGGCTCGAGGTTTCGGTGGGCACGACGATCGGGGGCGGGATCACCTCGGGAGGAAGTGCCTGCGCGGAATCCTCTAGCGGCACTCCGCACCCGGCAACGACGACCATCACCGGCGCCAGCGCACCAGAGATGAATGCAGCCAATCTGCAGCGCGTCATTGGCTGTCTCCATCGCTGGTGACAGGAATCTCGACGATGAACCGTGCGCCACCGCTGTCCCGATTCTCCACGATCAGTTCCGCATTCAAGAGGTTCGCCTGCTCGCGCGCGATCGCCAGACCTAGTCCAGCACCCGAGGTGTGGTGGGCGTCTTCACCACGGGAGAACGGCTCGAACAACTTTTCAAGTTGAGCTTGATCGATACCCGGCCCCCGATCCTCGACGTAGATCCGAACAGTGTGCGCAAGACGTTCGACTCGCACTTGTTCGACCCCACCACCGTGACGCTGGGCGTTCTCCACCAAGTTGCCAACGATCCGCTCGAAACGTCGTCCGTCGGTACGGATGATTGGAGAATCACCCGTGACGAGATCGTCGGGAAGGTTGCGTACCCGAACGACGTCCAAGCACAGTAGGGAGACATCAACGGTCTCGATTTGGATTGGATCATCCCCGCCAATCCGAGAGATCTCCAACAGGTCCAACAACATTTGCGACATCCGGTGCACCTGCTCCACGAGCACCGCGATCAAACCGGCTTCGCGTTCAGGCAGTTCGTCACGCCGACGGTCGAGCAGGTCGGCAGTCCCAACGACGGTGGTCAATGGTGAGCGCAACTCGTGGCTGACATTGGCGCTGAATCGTCGTTCACGTTGGATGCGTGACTGAACAGCCTCGGCCATCTCATTGAACGAACTAGCAATGGGATCGAGGTCAGCGTCGCCGGTTTCCTCGATCCGGGTTCCCAAATCTCCACCGGCAATCCCTTGCGCACCACGACCCAATCGACGAAGAGGGCGCAAGATCTGCCCAACGGTGTAACGACCGATCAAGGCACCGACCACTCCGGCTACAACCGTTTGGCCGGCGAGCACCCAACCACCGATCGTGAGAGTTCGGTTCAGATCTTGCAGTGAGAACACCTCGACGTACATGCCGTCGCTCAGTTGCACAGCCACGACGAAGTACGGCTCTCCAGCGATTTCGGCCCGCTGCTGCGCGCCGCCTCCGGTTGCCGCGGTATCCAGCAGTCCTTCGGGAAGTGCGTCCGGTGGGACGGTGACGCCGGGGGTGTACCAGGTGCCGGCTACGCGCACGAGCGCCTGTGACTGACCGATAGACGGAATCTGTTCGAGCGCCTCGGTGGGAGTAGCACCAACCGCCAGCGAGGCGCCGACAGCACGCGAGTCCAACAGAGCGCGAGTCAGTGCAGCATCTTCACGCTGATTGAGCAGGTAATACGAAGCGAAGAAGTAGGTCGCGCTCGACACCGCAGCGGCGATGACGAGAGACAGTAACCCGAAGGCGATCGCCACTCGGGTCCGTAAGCCAAAGCGCATATCAGGCCTTCATGCGATACCCGAAGCCACGCACTGTTAGCAGCAGCTCGGGGTTCGCCGGATCATCCTCAATCTTGTTGCGCAGCCGGTAGATGAGGTTGTCCACCACGCGACCATCGCCCGCGTTTCCGTACCCCCACACCTTGCGCAACAGATGATCACGGCTCAACACACGACCTTTGGCGCCGATCAACTCGGCCAAGACGAAGAACTCGATGCGCGAGACGGGAATCTGCTCGCCGTTGCGCATGACCTCCGCGGTGTCCGGATGCAGTTCGATCGGACCACACGTGAGGTCCTCATCGCCTTCCTCCGGCTGTGCGGAGCGACGCAACTGCGTGCGAATGCGCGCCATGAGTTCCTTAGCGACGAACGGCTTGGTGACGTAGTCGTCGGCTCCGGCCTCCAAACCCGCGACTACATCGTGGCTGTCGGTTTGCGCCGTGACGATGATGATCGGCACCTGGCTGGTGGCACGCAGACTCCGGACCAAGTCGAGACCATGGATACCCGGCAGGCGCAGATCCACCAGGACGACGTCGGGCTGCTCGTCTTGGACGATCACCAGCCCCTGCTCGGCCGTCGTGGCTTCAAGGACCCGATACCCCTCGTCCTCGAGGTTGGTGCGAAGCACCATCCGGATGGCGTCGTCGTCTTCTACGACCATGACGGTGCGGATCATCGCTACCGGTCAACCCCTTGCATCCCGCCGGAGTCCTACCCTCCGACTTACATCGGACGCAAGCCTACCTGCGACAGTCCTGCGACATAACCCAAACACCCGAACAGCCAACCAGCCCCGCCCGAGCGGCCGATCAGCCCCAACCGGACGGCCGCACCGTCACACCGAGGTTATGCGCTCCACGACGTAGTCGGCCACCGCTAGCGAACTCGTCCAGGCCGGTGACACGGCGTTGAGCATGTGGGTCGAATGCTGGTCGCCCTCCACAACAAAATCCATCTCCAACTTGCCGCTTGGCACGTGCAGTAACTGCGCGCGCACACCGGGTTTGCCGCGTTCGGTGAAGTCCCGCGGCGAGACCGACGGAACCAGCGACGCCGCCTGGTTCACCAGAAAGGACCGGGAGTACTTCGGGAGTTCGCCGCGGATCAATGCAGGAACGTCATGGTGCTTGCTGGTCAGGAAACGCGGATAGGAACGCGCGACGTCCCACAACTCCCCAGCTTTCAGTCCATCCACTCCGCCGTAGTCCTCGCGCCATAGGGCCGGGATAGCCGTTGGCCCGATCTTGGCGCGACCATCGACCGTCACCGTGAGGTGCACGCCGAGGAATGGATTGCGCGGATCGGGCACCGGATAAACGTGACGCTGCAACCGCCCCGGCTCCCAATTGCCATACCAATACAGGCCCTTGAAAGGGAGCATCCGATATTCCAGACCCACACCGAACCAGTGCGCGACGGTGTCGGCATACAAACCCGCGGCGTTGATGATGTGACGTGCGGACACTCGGCCTTCCACAACGCTCATCACCCAGCCGGGGCCCGCACCCGTCACCTCGTTGCCCAACACGACTCTTCCGCCGCGTTCACGCACACGATCGGCAAGCGCCTCGACAACGGCCGCCGGTCCAGCAACCGCGGTGTTCGGCGACCACAGCGCCTTGTCCACCGTTCGCGCCAGTGGTTCGAGTTCTGCCAACTGCGATTCGTCGATCACTTCGAGCTCGACACCATTGGCCTGACCTCGCTCGAACAACGTCATCAATGCAGGGAGCTGCTCACCGGATGTCGTGACGACCACCTTGCCCGTCTCGCGAATAGTCACGCCGCGTTCATGACAGAACTCCCGCAACATCTGATTGCCCCGACGGGTCAGCTGGGCCTTCAGCGAATCCGGCGCGTAGTAGAAACCCGCGTGCAAGACACCGCTATTGCGGCCGGACGCATGCGCGGCGAGGTGCTCTTCCTTGTCGTAGACGACGACGGAATCATTCGGGTGACGAGCCAGCCACGAATCGGCGAGTGCAAGACCCACCACACCACCGCCGATGACGACGAGGTCCTCATGAGCCATTCCCGCAGCCTAATTTCCCCGTGATTCCTCGCCGGGAATACCTAAGACGCGTGCCAGCATGAGCACGTGACCGATCCGAATCTCGAACGCTCCACCGACGCACCCGATGGAGCCTGCGGAGAACTCGGTCTCGATGGTCTTTTGGAATGGACGCAGGCCCGATACGTGGCACGCGCAGCCGCCAAGCCGCTACGCACCCAACGAGCCCGACTCGACGAAGCACATGGCAGCCTGCTCG
The DNA here is from genome assembly GCA_030836325.1 of Candidatus Nanopelagicales bacterium. The sequence continues at coordinate 5,133 of JAURQC010000077.1, read as the reverse complement.
CATCAGCCCTGACCAGTCCCTACGACGAACCCTTTGCCGATGCTGCAGCTCACGATGGCTACGCCGTCTGCGGGGAAGGTCCATGGTTGCTCGCCGATCTCGCGCCCGAAGTCGCGCTGTCACCGCACAACGCCATGCGGGTGCGAGCTAGGCAGATACTTCCCGGCCATACGGACGCGGTACTGCCCGTTGCTCGAGGTGTGGTCAACGACGACGCCACCCACGTCACCGCGCGAGATCCGCTCACCGATCTTCCGGAGGCGAGCGCCCGACCAGATTTCGGCACCGGCATTGTGCATACCGGTGAGATCCGCACCGCCGGCACTGAGCTTGTTCCCGCCCATACGAACGTCACTGCCGGAACCCTCGCGCTGGCAGCAGCAGCCGGTCTGGATTCACTCGAGGTGATCGCACCTCCCGTGGTCGGCACCCTCGTGCTGGGCTCGACGCTCCTGGTCAGCGGACCGCCGCGCGAGGGCCGAGTTCGTGATTCGCTCGGTCTGACGATCCCGGCACTCATTGGTTCACTCGGTGCGCGCGCCAACCCGCCGGTCCGCGCACCGGAAACGCGAGATCTTCTTTTGCAAGAAATCGACGACGCCCAGGTGGACATGCTCATCACCACCGGCTCCACATCGCCCGCCGCCGGCAACATCTTGCGCGAGGCGCTACGCGATCTCGGTGCGCACTGGCTCATTGACGGCATCCTGACGACCCCCGGCGCGCAGACACTTCTCGTGCGCCTGCCCGACGGTCGGCTATTGCTCGGGCTCCCCGGTCAACCGACCGCTGCGCTCGCCGGATTGCTGACCCTTGGTGCTCCGCTGATCGCCGGACTACGCGGTGAACTCATTAATCCCACACGCACACCCACCAGTTCGGTGCCGACTCGTGCTCGACTCATCGCCGATGCGCCGCTTCCGGACTACGACGACGACACCGTCTTAAGCCCGGTCCAACTCAGCCACGTCTCCGCACCCGGAGCGCACGCATCCGCGTCATCACTAGCCAGTGCCCGACCGCTGCCCTCCGATGGCCCGGCCGACCTCGGCGGCTGGGCCAACGCTGATGCCATCGCCGTCATCCCCCCAGGCTCCGGCACGGCCGGGGACGTCGTCGTTCTTCTCGATCCCCTGGGCCGACCCGCCGGGCCGACCCCACCCGCATAATTTCCATCTATTCCTAGTGTTATTGTATGGAATGTGCCCAATCTTCCCCTTCTGCCTGACCTGACCATCGCCGGCCTTGCCATCGACCCACTGTTGATCTTCGGCGGCCTACTCGCCGGTCTACTCGTCGGCCTGACCGGCATGGGCGGCGCTGCACTTGTCACCCCGATGCTGGTTTTGGTCTTTGGTGTCCCGCCGGCCGCCGCCGTCTCCAGCGACGTGGTTGCCTCCGCCGCGATGAAGCCCGTCGGCGCCTGGGTGCACGCCCGCGCCAAGACCGTGCACTGGCGCCTGGTCTGGTGGCTATCCGTTGGCTCAATCCCCGGTGTACTGATCGGCACGTGGATTTTCGCGAGCGTGCTGGACACCGAAGCCGCCGAGGAAACCATCCAGTTATGGATCGGTGGCGTGCTGCTTCTTGCCGTCTCGGCAATGCTCGTGAAGAACTACATCGCACGACGACGACGCCTCGCCGCCCAGGACCAAGCACCGCCACCGATGCAAGGCACCGACCTGCCCGTGCGCATCGCACCTACGGTGATCCTCGGTCTGCTGGTTGGCCTGCTGGTCGGGACGACCAGCGTCGGATCCGGCTCACTTGTGGTCACAACCTTGCTACTTCTCTACCCGCTGCTTCGCCCATCCGTGCTCGTCGGGACCGACTTAATGCAGGCCGTTCCAATGCTCGCGGTGGGTGCACTCGCGCACGCGGGATTCGGCGCAATCAGCATTGCCGTCGTGATCTCGCTACTCCTTGGGCAGATTCCCGGAGTCTGGCTTGGCGCCAAACTCAGTTCCTCCTACGACGGACACGCCCTGAGGTGGCTCCTGATGGTGATCTTGGCCGCCACAGCCGTTACATTGATCGGTGCACCGCGTGCCGTGACCGGTGCCGTAGCGATCGTGGGAGTGGTCATCGTGAGTGCCCTGATCGTCCGTGACCGGCAGGCCGGTCTACGACGACGCACACTCGAACCCGAACTCACCTCGATCCTCGACTCCAGTCGAACCGATCGAGGCGTGGGCGTTGTCCGACGAAACGACTAGCGACGAGTTCAACGACGAGCGTCGTTCCGGTAGCGGTTTCACCGAGACCGGTAAGCGGCTGTTGCTCTTCGGCGGTCGCAAGTGGGGCCCGATCAGCAACATCAGCATTCGTCTCGCTGTCGCACTAGGCGCGCTGTTCCTTACCGCAGGAATCGTCTACGCATCAAAGGACTGTTACACCGATGGTGGCGTCGTTGGCGACATCACCTGGATCGATGCGTTCTATTACGCGACGGTCAGCTTGTCCACGACGGGATACGGCGACATCGCACCGGTCTGCCAATCATCACGACTGGTCAACATCATCGTCATCACGCCACTGCGCTTCATATTCTTAATCGTCCTGGTCGGAACGACCATCGAAGTGCTCACCCAGCGCACCCGACAGGAATGGCGCACGCGTAATTGGAGGAAGCACGTGGAAGACCACACCATCGTCGTCGGCTACGGCGTCAAGGGACGCTCCGCCGCACGCTCGCTCAAGGACGCCGGACAAGACGGCAACACGATCATCGTCGTCGCGCCCGATCGCGACTCGGTCGATTTGGCTACCCGAGACGGCCTCGTCGGCATCATCGGAGATGCCCGAAGCGAGGAGGTCCTCAAGGACGCGGCCATCGAGAAGGCTGGCCGCGTAATCGTCGCAACGGACGAGGACGACACCTCCGTCCTGGTCACACTCACCGCTCGCAGACTTGCGCGACCGAGTTGCACGATCGTTGCCGCAGTTCGCGAGTCGCAAAACGCGCAGATCCTTCGGCAGTCCGGCGCGAACAACGTCATTCCCCCCGCAGAATCTGCCGGCCGACTCATGGGCCTTTCGGTACTCAGCCACACCGCCGGCGAGATTATGGAAGATCTCCTGGATTCCACACGTGGTCTGGAAGTCATGGAGCGCGAGATCACCCGCGAGGAACTCGGCCTCGCACCGTCACAACTCGATGCTCGCGGCCAGATAGTCCTTGCCGTCATTCGTGCGGGCGTCGCGCATCGCTTCGATACCGATGCGATCCGCCAACTCCAAAACGGCGATCGACTCGTCGTTATCCAAAACAGCGCAAACACCGAACACTGACGATCAAGCCCGGCCCAACCACGAGGAGGACCGATGTTCGCGATCACCCAGCAGGCCCCCGGCGGCCCGGAGACGCTGACGTGGGAACGCATGCCCGATCCCACACCTGGCCCCAACGAGGTGATCATCGAGATCGCGGCCAGTGCGGTCAATAGGGCCGATGTTCTGCAGCGCGAGGGAAGTTATCCACCGCCGCCAGGGTGCAGCGACATCATCGGCTTGGAGTGCTCGGGCACCATTCAGTCGGTGGGCGCTGCGTTGACGCTGGACCGGATTGGTGAGCGGGTCACGGCGTTGCTTTCTGGCGGTGGTTACGCCACTCGTGTAGCTGTGCCCATTGGACAAGTGATGAGCGTTCCCGAAGGTACGGACATCGTGACAGCAGGTGCGCTGCCCGAGGTCGCCTGCACGGTGTGGGCGAACCTCGTACACGTCGCGAAGGTCCGCGAAGGTGAATTGCTGCTGATCCACGGCGGTGGTAGCGGCATTGGCACCATCGGCATTCAGATCGCCCGTGCCCTCGGTGCACGGGTTGCTGTCACTGCGGGAAGCCAGCGCAAACTCGATGCCTGCGCTGCACTCGGCGCCGACATCTTGATCAACTACAACGAGCAGGACTTCGTCGAGGCGATCAAGGACGCCAGCGGTGGTCGCGGCGCGGACGTGATCTTGGACAACATGGGCGCGAAGTACCTGATGCGCAACATTGATGCGCTCGCCCGCAACGGTCGTCAGGTGACGATCGGCATGCAGGGTGGAGTCAAGGGCGAACTCGACATCTCCGCCATGCTGCGCAAGAACGTCGGACTGTTTGCCACAAGCATGCGTGGGCGGCCAGACAGCGAGAAGGCGACCATCTGCCGCGAGGTCGAAAAGCACGTGTGGCCGTGGATCGAGACAGATGTAGTCAAGCCGGTGGTCGATCGCGTGATGCCTATGCCCGAGGCCGGTGCCGCGCAAGCACTCCTGGAGTCCGGCGACGTAATCGGCAAGATCGCCCTCGCCACCCCCTGACCCCCCGTTTCCCCCGGACTCCGGGGGAATCACCGTCTTTCTCCCATGATCCTGTTCGTTCTTGTGTTTCTTCCCACTGCTTGACTAGGGACTATGCGAATCGACGTCTGGGCCGACCTGGTTTGTCCGTGGTGTTTCATCGGAAAGCGACGTCTCCAACGCGCGCTTTCGGAGTTCGGTTTAGGTCCACAGAACAACGACGACGTCCAGATCGAGCACCGCGCCTTCCAACTGAACCCAAACGCCAGCGCGCACTCCGAACCCACCATCGATCACCTTGCGGCCAAGTACAAAGTGACGCAGGAACAAGCACTCGACATGATGAACGAGGTCACCAAGGTTGCCGAAGGTGAAGGCCTGAACTACCAACTCGACAAGACGATGACCGGCAACACTCGTGATGTGCATCGGTTCGTGTTGTGGGCGCAAGACACCAAGCCCGAGTCAGCACAGCCACTGCTCGCGGACCTGTATTCCGCCTACTTTGAGCGCGGTGAACGCATCTTCACCATCGACGATCTCGCGCCCTTCGCTGAGCGTCACGAACTCAATGCATCAGGGGCGCGCGAGATTCTCGAAGCTCGGGACTACATCGACGTCGTCAACACCGATCAAGCCACCGCCCGCGAACTCGGTGCCTCCGGTGTGCCCTTCTTCGTCTTCAACAACAAGGTCGGGCTCTCCGGTGCCCAACCGGTTGCTGCATTCCTCCAGGCACTCGAGCAGGCTTCCTAGCCGCATTCCCGTTACTAATCACCCATCGCTGGCGTCGGCAACCATCGCGGTGAAACGATGGGGTTATGAGCGAGCAGCCCGTCATCGGCCCCG
>JAURQC010000076.1 GCA_030836325.1 Candidatus Nanopelagicales bacterium | reverse complement strand
GGTGGGCACGGTCATGTCCCGGCTATCGCGGGGAAGAAAAGCGTTACGTGAATTGTTGGCTGATTATGCGAAAGAACGTGGCCTGTTAGAGGACGCGCCTGTTAGGGATGGAGGTGATCGCGCATGAGTTGCGGACGCCCACACGCCACCCCCTGTACCCAGGTCGTCGCCTCGTTGAGTTCCTACATCGATGGAGAAGTCGGTGCAGAGGAGTACCGACTCATCGCCATTCATATGAGCGAGTGTCCGCCGTGCGAGCGTGAGGAGCAGATGGTGCGTCGTGTTCAGGCACTCGTGGTTCGTGCAACGTCCCAGGCTGCGGCCCCGGAGACTCTGCGTGCGCGTATCCGAGCCACGATCGTCGAGTACGACGTGAATCCCAGCCAGGACGCTCCGCGAGAGTAGGCTCCCCGAGCGGCGACCTTCCGCAATATGGGGTCCGGTTCGTCCCGAGCACGCGAATACGAGGAGTCATGGCACATACGGTCAGCGCCGAAATGGTCGCGTCGGTTCACAGCGTCGAGGTCGCTGCGGGCGACAGCATTGAGGCAGGTGCGCTTCTCGTGGTGTTGGAATCGATGAAGATGGAGATTCCGGTACTTGCCGAACACGCCGGAACTGTCGATGAAGTATTCGTTGAGGTGGGGACCGTCGTTCAAGAAGGCGACGCCCTTGTCTCATTCCGCTAGCAACTGCCGTGGCGGCGCTGGTGGATGTGGAATCCCTGATCGGTCGGGTCGGTCAAGTCGGGGTCACGATTGTTGCCGGCGACACTGCGATTGCCGTCGGTAGTGGAGAAGTTCCCGTCCTGGGGACTCCGCGCTTGATCGCCTTAATGGAGAGGGCAACGTGTTCTGTCCTGCACCCGGAACTCGGCAGTGAGCACACGAGCGTGGGTGTGCGGGTTGACATCTCACATCGGCGACCGACGCCTATCGGCGCCACGGTCACGGTGACCGCAAAAATTTCGGCGGTTGACGGCTCCCGCGTGACATTCGACGTTAGTGCCGATCACGAGCTTGCCTCAGGTGAAAGAGTCGAGCGCATCGGTCGAGGAACCATCATTCGTGCGGTCGTTGAGCGCAGCGCCTTCGGAGTCGAAACTGACGAGAAGTGATTGCAGTGGAAGTTAGATCCCGGTGGTCGAGCGCGGGTAGGCGACTTCTGGATCGGTCACAACATTGACGAGGTAGGGACCTGCATAGTCGCGGGCACGGTCCAGTGCCGGGCCGATGTCTTGAGCCTGGGTCACTGTCTCGCCGGCACCACCGAGCGCTCGAACAACGTCGTCATAGCCAATTGCTGGCAGATCGGCCACGACGTCGTAGCCGTACAGGAATCGCATTGGATGGCGTTCGAGTCCCCAACCGGAGTTGTTCCCGACAACCATCGTGACGGGAACTCCATGTCGGACCAGTGATTCGACATCCATCAGGGAGAACCCCGCAGCTCCGTCGCCGAGCAGCAACCATGGGTGCGAATCTGGCCGTGCCACATGGGTGCCGAGCGCGTATCCCGGTCCGGTGCCCAGGCATCCGAAGGGGCCCGGATCGAGCCAGCAGCCGGGTTTGCCCGGTTCGATGAAGCGTCCGGCGAAGGAGACGAAATCACCGCCGTCGCCGATCACGACATCGTCGGCCGACATGCGGGTTCGTAACTCACCGTAGATCCGTGCCGGGTGGATGGGGGACGCGTCTGAGGTGAGGATCTCCTCATCTGCGCTCCAAGCGGCGGCCGCAGTGGCGGCGAGATCGGTGCACCACCCCGATGTCCTCGCCCAGGTTCCAGGTTCGAGTCCGCAACCCTGCGCTTCCGCGAGTAGCGCGGTAAGTGCGGTGGACAGATCACCCGCGATGGGGAGAGCGTGCGCGGCGTGATGGGCGATCTGGCTCGTGGCGTCTACGAGGTGGATCACAGGGGTGGGTGCCGCACCGTCACCGGAGCCGAAGGTTCCATAACCCAGGCGGAAGTCCAAGGGGGCACCCGCGACGATCACGAGGTCGGCGCCGGAGAAGGCCGTGGATCGAGCCCGGGTGACCAGCAGCGGATCGCTCGGAGAGAGGATCCCGCGCCCCATGCCGTTGGCGATAGTTGGAATCTGTGTTTGTGCGACGAATGCTCGTGCCGCGTCGATGGCATCACCGGCCCAGACGTCAGATCCGATGACGAGAACCGGACGTGAAGCCTCGGCGAGCAGCGCTGCTGCGCGATCGATGTCACCTACCAACTCAGGGTCGCGCTGGATTGTGGCCTTGAGAGATGGATCCAGTTGATTCGGCGAACTCGGGGTGAACAGCACGTCCATCGGGACATCCACGAAGGTCGGTCCCCGGTGCGGGGATCGAGCCAGATCGAATGCTGCGTAGATGCCAGCCCCGACCTCGGCGGGATCGTTGATGGTCGTCGCGGACTTGGTGACAGGTGCCACGAGAGGGACGTGGTCGAGCTCTTGGAGCGCACCCGATCCCCATCGGTAGTTAGGGGCGCGGCCGCCGACCACTACGAGCGGGCTGCCATTCATCCAGGCGCCCGTGAGGGCGCTTATTGCATTGGTAACCCCGGGCCCTGCGGTGACTGCCGCGAAACCGGGTACCCGGCTGAGTTTGCCGACAGCCTCAGCAGCGAATACAGCCGTTTGTTCATGGCGAACATCCAGCAGGGGGAGGCGACCTTTGCGTTCAGCGGTTTGAGGATTGTCGGCGGAGTGGACGGCATCAGCTCCGCCGACGGCGGCATCGAACAGTGGAAAGATGTGCGCCCCGGACAACGTGAACAGTGCCTGCGCTCCATGGTCGAGCGCGGCGTCGATGGCGTGGTAGCCGCCGTGCCGGGGTTCCTGGTTGGTGGGCGAACCCGAATCAGTCATCACTCCACGCTACTTTGTCCTTTGTGCCGATACCTGCGCGTTTGGTGAACGAGCGCACGGATCTTTCTTCGTCCGACCTCGAGCACCTGACTTCCATCGTCGAAGACTGGTCGCTGCTCGCAGACCTTTCCCTGTCCGATCTGGTGCTGTGGCTTCCAACGTGGAACGACGCAGGTGCCGTCGCGGTCGCCCACGTTCGGCCGACCACGGCCCCAACGAGCGTGCCCGAGGACGTCATCGGGAGGTTCTCGCCGAGGGGTCGACTGTCGAGTTTGGATCAGGCCCTCACATTCGGGCGCAGTGTCAAACCACGCAATGCATCCAACCCATTGATACCGACTGCGCTTGAGGCCTACCCGATCCACCGCCCCGTTCGGACTGCACGATCGACAGACAGTGAGGGTGAATCGGGTCGGGATCGAGACGTCATCGGTGTGGTGGTCCGGCATGCTTCGTCGGCTCCCCGGGTGGCGGGACAGTTGGAGGACTTCTATCTCTCCACAGCGGACATACTGCTGGGGATGCTCACGTCCGGTGGATTCCCGGTGCCTGAGACAGTGACCGGTGCCAGCGGTCGGCCGCGGATCGGCGACGGTGTCGTGCGACTGGACCCCACCGGGATAGTCGTCTACGCCAGCCCTAATGCGGTCAGTGCCTTGCGTCGCCTCGGCCTTGCCATCGATCTTGTTGGTGCGGATTTCGCGAACGTTGTTACGCGATTGCTGCACCGGCAGGGGACTATGGATGCATCGGTAGGGGAGCTGGCGCGAGGGCGGGTCGCCGGTCGAACCGACCTTGAAGGATCCAACGCCACGGTCCTCTTGCGTTCGATCCCGCTTCATGGATCCAAGCCCGCGGATGGCGCACTCCTGCTTCTGCGCGACACCACCGACATCCGGCGGCGCGAACGCGCGCTGCTGTCGAAGGATGCAACGATCCGTGAGATCCACCATCGGGTCAAGAACAATCTCCAGACAGTCGCGGCGTTATTGCGGCTTCAGGGACGGCGTTCGAGTGATCCTGCTATTTCAGCAGCTCTGGATGATGCTCAGGTGCGGGTGGCTGCGATCGCGGTCGTGCACGAGGCGTTGTCAGCCGACCCGGGTAGCGACTCGGATCTGGGCGAAACCGTCGATTTCGATCGCATCGTCAGAGCTTTGTTTGCGATCGTTGTCGAGGATCCGCAGGCTGGGATCACGTTGGATACCAAAGGCGATGCTGGTCGGCTACCGGCAGAGACCGCCACGCCGTTGGCGATGTGCGTCTCCGAACTCGTGCACAACGCCGTTCAGCACTCGCAGGGCACCTTCGTCACGGTCGAAGCCATCAGGGAACCAGGGTCCCTTCGCATCGAGATAGTGGACGATGGCGTCGGCGTTGCCGCAGAGCAGATTCAGAACGCTGGCCTGGGACTGAGCATTGTGGAGTCGCTCGCCACGACGGAATTGGCGGGGACCTTCGAATTCGCTGATCAGGGCTATGGAACGCGTGCTGTGGTGATGCTCCCGCTCGGCGGCTAGCAGGTGAGACCTGGCAGTTAGCAGGTGATAGCTGACCGGTCAGGCGTTGGTGCGTGCCCGAAGGCGGGCATTACGCCGCTTGAGAGCACGGCGCTCGTCTTCGCTTAGGCCACCCCAAACGCCGGCATCTTGGCCAGTTTCAAGGGCCCAGCGCAGACATTCGTCAACAACGGGACAGCGACGGCAGACGGCCTTGGCCTCTTCGATCTGGATGAGCGCAGGCCCGGTGTTGCCGATGGGGAAGAACAACTCCGGATCTTCGTCACGGCAGGCCGCCTCGTGGCGCCAGTCCATGCGTCATCACTCCAAAATGGTGGGCACTGGGGTCACCAGCACTCGTGAAAGCCTTCACGACCGGGCCCAACTAGGAGGGGCGCGGGGGGTCTCCCCGGCTACCCTCGGAGGAAGGCGGCCCGAGCGGTCAGACTTAGGGCTCCTCTAGGGTTGCAGAGCCGGACCCTCGACACAACCCCAAATCCTGACGTTTCGAGCCGACCGGCTGTCATTTTGATCACAACTGCACCAAATGTCCGAAAAGTTTGGATGACTAATGGTGATCGGTGCTGCCCATGACCAGCACCGCCCCCGGATGAGACGTAAACGTGGCCCGGTGGGTGCGACCCAGGCCCTCCCCGTCTATCTGTATGGGTACCAAGGCATCGTCGTCGGCTTCGAATTCGAAGATCGCCTGGTCGTGCCAGCGCACTATCGCGGTGCCGGCCGAACCCCCTCCCATGCGGGTGAGCATGCGGGTTGCGGCCCGGACAGTGGTCAGTGGGCCGAGATTGCGCAGCGCAAACAGGTCCAAGCCGGTTTCGAAGGATGCGTTGGGGCACGGATCGACCGGAACCGAGCCGAAGTACGTCCACGGGGCTGCGTTTTGCACAATGCCCAGCACTACACCCGAGGTGGGTGGTGAGCCCGGGCGAGTGATAGACATCCGAGGGCTACTGCGGTCTTTGAAGAATTCACGCACTGTCGTGACGAAGTACCGGGTCGGGCTAGCGCGGCGCCCGGCCGTCCTTTGCTGTTCCATCGAGGCGATGATCCGGGCGTCGATTCCCAACCCGGCATTGACCGCGAACCACCGCGAGAACTCCGGTGTGTGGACATGGCCGAGCCCAATCCGTCGGAAAACTCCGTCGCGAGTCGATCGCAGGATGGCTCCGGTGGCCTCGACGGGGTCGGTCGGAATCTCCAGAGCCCGAGAGAACACGTTGGCGCTGCCGCCGGGAATGACACCGAGCGCGGGCACGCGACGGCCTAGATCGCGAGAGGTAGCGGGCCGTGCTGGCCCGTCTCGCAAGATTCCGTTGAGCACCTCGTTGACAACGCCATCGCCGCCCAAGGCAATGACTGCGTCGAGGTTGTTGTCCAAGGCCCATTCACCGAGGTCGACACCGTGTCCACGGTGCGTGGTGAACGTGATCTCGAGGTCGAGTTCATGGGATAGCGCCTGGACGATCACATCCGCGGTGCGTGTCGACGTGGTGGTGGCGCGCGGATTGACTACTAACAGCGCGCGCATGACGGGGAGCCTATGCTCGCCCGCGTGCCGAAACCGACGCAACCCTTGTTGGTTGTTCTCGCCGCGATCGCCGCGATCCAGGGGTTGGTTTTGGTGGGCTACGCGGTCTACGACGTCCTACAAGGACTTCGGTTCGGTCTGACCGGACCTGAGGAGGTCTCAAACCTGCCCGCGCTGGTGTTGCAAATCGTGATCTTCGCGGTGCTGGGAGTTGGAATGTTGGCCATCGCTCGTGGGTGGTGGTTGTCCAAGTACGGAGCGCGGGCTCCATTTATCCTGGCCCAACTTCTCGGGCTCGTGGTCGGGTTCCCCCTTGCTCAGGCGCCTGATTCCGGAACTCGGGCCATCGGCACCGCGCTGGTAGTGATCGCTGTAGTGGGCATCGCGGCGTCCTTGCTGCCGTCTGTCACGCGGGCCATTGTCGACTCGGACTAAGCCGCACCTACGGGCGGAGTTGGTTGGCCCTGTGTTTTCTCACGGGCGTAGTTTCAGTTGCGTCGTCGGTGAAGACCACGGGAGTATCAAAGGCTGCTCTGCGGCTGGCACGACGCAGAGCGATCAGGACGCCGCGGCCTGCGATCAGGATCAATCCAGCGGCTAGCGCTGCTCGGGGCAGATCGAACCCCAGTGACGTCACCACGCTGAACCTGAGCCATGCCAGCACGTTGTCCGCGACCTCGGCTCCGGGTGTGAACGCGATCTGTGGCGCAAGATCCATGGTGAAAGGCCAGAACCACAGGTTTAGCGCGAAGCCGTAGGCGAACGACGCAAGAGCGGCATAACCAGCGATGACCAGCACTTCGCGCCATGGGTGCGTCGGGGCGAGCCGTCGAACCGCAGGCACTCGCGCGAGTAATCCAGCCCCCAGGCCGATCCATGCGGCGGCGATCATCTGAAATGGCAGCCACGGGCCGATCCCGCCGGTGATGAGGGCCGAGGCGAACAGCGACACAGCTCCCAAAACGAATCCAAATCCGGGGCCAAGAGCGAATCCGCCGAGAATCAACACGGCCCAAATCGGTTCGATTCCGGCCACGCCGGCGCCGAGAGGGCGCAGCGCCGCAATGACCGCCGAGAGAACACCTAAGAGTGCGACGGATTTGGCATCCATCGCGCCATCGGCGAATTGCGCAAGCACGACTAGTAAGACGATGGGGACCAAGAGGGCGAAGACGAAGGGTGCGTCATCAGCGTGGGCGACCAGTGTCGACTCGGGCGCGGCCAGGAACGGCCATAGGAAGGCCACCAGGCCTACAGCGGTAGCGAACCCGATAGCCAGAACGCTCCTTGTGCCTAGGGGTACGGCCCCGGCAGTGCGCATAACCTGCACGGACTTCATGCGGTCTCCTGTTCGAGTGCTTTGCGAACCTGCTCGACCGTCAGCCACGGCTGCGGGGAAAGGATCTTGGCAACTTGAGGAGCGAACATCGGCGAGGATGTGATGACCTCAGAGGTTGGGCCGTCAGCGACGACTTCTCCATCGGCAACGATCACGACCCGAGAGGAGACCTCAGCCGCGAGCTCAACATCGTGGGTCGCCAGGACGACCGCGTGACCCGCGTGAGCCAGATCGGTAACCACCCGCGTCAGCCGCTCCTTGGTTGCGTAGTCCAGTCCTCGCGTGGGCTCGTCGAGGCAGATCAATGTCGGTCGGGCCGCCAGCACGATGCACAGCACCAGCAGGAGCCGCTGCCCCTCGCTCAGATCGCGTGGGTGTGTGGTGTCGAGCACTTCTGGTGCAAGGAGCGCGAGCAAGGCGCGGGTGGTGCCGGGCTCGCACTCTGCGTCGCGGTCCGAGGCGGCACATTCCTCGGCGACGGTGCTGGCTTCGAGTAGATCGGCGGGCTCTTGTGGCACGAGACCGACACGGTGAATGAGTTCGGGGCCAGTCAACAAGCTCGGATCCGTTCCGGCGATGTCAATGGACCCGGACGATGGCCGCGTCTGGCCAACGAGTGAGTGGAGCAGGGTTGATTTCCCAGCTCCGTTACGCCCCATAAGAGCGACGACGTCACCGGCGTTGATCCGTACCGACACCGAGCGCAGGGCGGGAATCGACCCGTACCTCACGGTGGTGTCGTGTAGTGCCGCGATCTCACCTGCCGCGGAAACTGCCCGAACCGGCGGAACGTGCCCGACGAGGAGTTGTCGAAGGGAGGAAGCCTGACGACGCGCATCTCGGACAGTGATGGGGGTCGGATCCCATCCTGCTACGCGGGCGAGGTGAACCACGGGCGGTGCGATCGGTGCTGTGGACATGATCGCTTCGGGTTCACCGATGGTGATGGGGGTGCCATCGACGCCGGTGGAGGCGGGCGATCCAAGCGAGACGATTCGATCGGCGTACTGGACAACCCGCTCCAAACGATGCTCGGCCAGCACGACCGTGACGCCGATGTCGTGAACAAGTCGGTGAAGAGCCGCGAGGACTTCTTCTGCGGCACCGGGATCAAGAGCCGATGTTGGTTCATCGAGCACGAGAACCCGCGGGTGCGCAGTAAGGACAGCACCGATGGCTGCGCGCTGACGCTGGCCGCCGCTAAGGCTCCGCAAAGGTCGATTGCGCAGATCTTCCAACCCGAGGAGGTCGAGTGTTTCCTCGACGCGTCGGCGCATGACGTCTGGAGCGATACCTAGGCACTCCATCGTGTAGGCGAGTTCTTCTTCGACGGTGTCGGTGACGAAACTCGACAAGGGGTCTTGCGGGACGATGCCGACGATGTCTGCGAGATCGCGCGGACGGTTGGTGGAGGTGCTGCGTCCGTCCACTCGGATATCGCCGCTGAGAACTCCGCCGGTGAAGTGCGGTACGAGACCGTTGATGGCACCCAGAAGGGTGCTTTTGCCTGATCCCGTAGCACCCACGACGAGGATGAACTCGCCTTCATCGATGGTCAGATCAAGGTGCTCGATAATGGGGAGTTGTTCGGCTCCGTACCGAATCGTCACGTTGTCGAACTCGATCATGCGTGCACCTCCTTGTCGGTGTTCACCCGATTGATTGGGGGAGGGGGAGTCAGGAATGCTGGAACCACAGCAACGAATAAGCCGATGATGGCCACCACAGGCATCGACGGCCAGACCGGTGGTGATGTTCCGGTGTTCATTCCAGCGGGGTCGAGCGCGGAAGCCACGAGGAAGAGCACCGCCACGAATGCGCCGGAGGCGACTGTCCCGATATCGGCGGCTCTCCACGCGTTGGGGCGATATCGGGTTCGCACATTGCGTCGACCTGAGAGCGCGAGGCTGCCGAGGGCGCAACCGAGTCCGATGATCACCAAACTTGGCCCCCACCAGGTTGCTGATCCGGTGCCCAAGAGGCCGTAGGTCCCGATGGTTGCTGCGACAAGACCGATAACGAGCAGTGCTGTGGTGAGTCGTCGCTGTGCGGAAGTGATGTGTCCGACTCTGCCGTAGCCCCGGGAGTCCATGGCGGCTGCGAGCGAGATCGACCTATCCATCGCACCGTGCAGGACCGGCATGACTGTTCCACTCACACCGCGAAGCCCGGTGTCACGACGTCCTCGAAGGCGACGGTTTGCGCGGATTCGTGAGACGTCGCTGGCGAGCTGTGGAAGGAAGGTCGTAGCCACCACCACGCTAACGCCGATCTCGTACACCGCTGCAGGGACGGATTTTAGGAGTCGGCTCGGTGACGCCAGTGAACTTGCAGCACCGATGGAGATGATGATGGCGGCCAGGCGCAGTCCGTCGTACAGCGCAGTGAGCGCCGGCTCGAGCATCAACGCTCCGCCGAGACGGATTCCCGCAAGCCATGACGGCAGCGTGATACCGGGAAGATCGATGAGCAACGTTGTGCCTGTGGGTGCCACAAAAATGATTTGGGCGAGCAGGCGAAAGATCACGATGATGATCGCCAGGCGAATAAAGAATCCGAAGGACCTCGCCCATGGAGCGTCAGGCTTGCGGCGGTCCACTACTACGGCAGCGGACACGATGAGCCCGATCAGCAGCAGTGGATTTGTTGTGGTGCTAGCTGCAACGGCAAGTCCGAGAGCCCAGGACCACCAAGCGACCGGGTGAAGCCAACGGGTGTCGTCGACGTTACGCAGGTTGGTCGTGGTTCGTGACCGAAGGCCCGTCGGGGCGATACCCGTACTCACGATTGCCTGACCCGACGCGAACGTCGCCACAAGCCGAAGCCGATAATTGCTGCCGAGGAAACGACGGCAGCGGTGATCAGTGGCGTTCCAGAGCCAGACGTATCCGGCGATGCGGCCGTGGTGTCGACTTCGTCGGTGTTTTGCCGGTCGGAGTCGCCTTGTTGAGCGGCGCCTTCTTGTGTGACGTCTTTTGGGGTGATGTCGCTACTCGTGACTGCCGATTCGACCGGTTCGTCGACGAGCGGCGCGCACTCAATAGCGGGATAGCCATCGATTCCGCATACGAAGCCAGCGTCGGTGCGGACCGTTGCCACCGTCTGCAAGATGTCCAAACTGGTTGCTGATAACTCGGCAACGACGCATGTCGTAGTCAACGGGCCAGGAGTTTCTCCATCGGGGGCGTCGGCTGGCTCTCCAGGGTCGACAACGACCGCTATCCGCTTGGAATCATCCGAGGGGTCCACCTCAGCACAGATCGATGCGAAGTCCGGCAGGGTGTCGGGGTAGATGTCGGAGGTCCGGGCGGCTAAGCCGAATCGCCAGCCCTCGACGTCGCCGTCGACAGGGACACGCGTTCCGGCTCCTTCCACCGCATAACCCCATTGGGGAGCTCCGCCAGTGGTGTCAGTACCGATCCAGTAGGACCAATACCGGTACGTGGTGGCCGCACTGACTGGCGTGGCGACGGCGCCCAGGAGCACCAAGCCGCTCACCGCGGACGCGATGAGGACTCGGGCTCGAAGGGCCGTCGCCACTGATGTCACTGCATGCTTCCCGTCACGGCACCGATCAGGTTGACGCCACCGAAGGAGCGCGGATTGTCGCCATTTGCATCGGCGACCAACAGCATGAGGCCGGCAGCTCCGGGGACTGCATCCTTGCCGGAAGAAACGTACGAGCGAGCGTTGTCCTTGAGCGCCTCAACACCGGTGTCGACCGCCGAGGCGCCGACGTTGTTTGCGATCAAGCCGAGGACTGCCCATCCGGTTGAGGTGTAGTCGGCGCCTGATCCAAAGTCCGACTGGACTGCACCTGCGTCTTCGATCGCCGAGGCGAGGAATCCGCCGGCATTCGCAGCGGTGTCCCGCTTCTTGCACACGGGGTCCGCGGCGAGCGATTGTTGAGAGTTGACAGGGAGCGCTCCGGCGAGACCCATGTACCCCTGGGCAGTTGCCAATCCGTTGGCTTTGCTGCCCTGCTGGTAGGCCAAGCCACCGCCGCTAGCGCACTTCAGCTTCACAGTCCCCAGGAACTTCTTCGCATTCGGTATCCGAGCACTCCGGTCTTGTGGCTGCACGGTCTGCAAAGCGACGAGCGCGAGACCCGTGCTGTTGGCGTCGGACTCACCACCGGCGTGGAACGGAAAACCGAAGTCGTCGTTTTGGGCCGAGATCAGCCAGGTCACAGCTTTTCGGGCTTCGGCTTGCTCGCCGGCGAGGAACAGCGCGGTCGCCGCCATAGCCGTGCTGTTGGTGTCTGGCCCGGAGAACGTTTCGGGGTCGGATGCTCCGCAGCGAGTAGCGGTGTTGCTGCGGTAGGCCTCAAAGGATCCGTCTGCGCACTGCTGGTCCTTCAGCCACTCGACGGCAGCGTCAGGTATGCGGGCATCCACGGCAGCGAGTCCGGAGATGGCCAGCGACTGGCGAAATACGCCGTCGTAGGTGGCGTCTTGGGAACCGAACAGCCCGGTATCGGCGGCATTCGCTGGTGCGGCGAGCAGGGCGGTAGATAAGGAGACTGCGGCGAGAGATGCAAGGCCAGCTTTGCCGGCACGGGTAAATCGGGTGACCATAGGTCGTCCTCTTTCGGATGAGCGGTCCGGAGCGTTGTCCATGTGGACCGCCCAACGAAAATCCCTCATGCTTTCGGCATGAGGGACGCGTCAGGGGGGTTCCCGTGGACTCGTCCTGTTACCTCGACGGATGGAGCCGCTCGCGCTCGCCAGGTGCTCCGACTCGCTCCACTCGAGATGGGCATCTCGGTGTGCTCACGGTTGCGGGACAGCGTCGGATTTTCACCGACTTCCCCTGGACGTCGAACGCGTGCATTCAGTTGTAGGCGAATATGACCACGCCGCAGCACCCGGTGTCAAAGCACCGCGCATATTGCCCACTGATTGAAAAGTTGACTACTCGCTGGGGTGCAGGCTCATGGTGTACGCGATTGCCCCGTCCTCAAGCAGGGTGACCTTGTCCACGCCCTCATTGAGCAATGCGCGGAAGTTCTCACCGATCCAGGACTCCGCATCGGCTTGGCTCGGGAAGTCTTCGCGCGTTCCCGAGGCCGGAGACAGATTGGCGTCGCTGTCCGATGAGTAGGTCCATGTCCAGCCCATGGTGCTCCTTCGTTGATCTTGGTGTGCGGTTACTTACTTACGGACGCGGGTTGGGTGACTTGGTCAGGCTTGGATCGTTGATGACGAGGTCCCCGAGTGCATAGTCGATGGCACTCATGACGTCGTCGGGAAGTGTGATGCCAGCGGCCTTGACGTTCTCATCGATTTGTTCCGGCCGTGAGGCTCCGATGATCGCCGCTGAGACGTTGGGGTTGGTCAAGACCCAGGCGATAGCCAATTGCGACAGGGTCAGGTCCATGTCCTGGGCGATGGGCACGAGTCGTTGCACCGCGGTTAGTACGTCGTCACGCATCCAGCGTTCGATCATCTGCGCGCCCTCGCCACCGGACGCACGCGATCCTTCGGGGGGTTGCTGGCCGGGCAGGTATTTGCCGGTGAGCACACCCTGAGCCATCGGCGACCACACGATCTGGCTCACGCCGAGCTCCTCGCAGGTGGGTACGACCTCGGCTTCAATAACTCGGTAGAGCATCGAGTACTGCGGCTGATTGCTGATGATCTTGTCGAAGCCCATGTCCTCGGCGATACGCATCGCCTCTCGGATCTCCGATGCCGTCCACTCCGATACGCCGACGTACAGAATCTTGCCTTGTCGCACTAGATCGTCGAATGCGCGGAGCGTCTCTTCGAGAGGAGTGTCGTAGTCGAAGCGATGCGCTTGGTAAAGGTCCACGTAGTCGGTCTGCAGGCGCCGCAGGGAGTTCTCGCAGGATTCCATAATGTGCTTGCGAGACAGACCTCGATCGTTTACCCCAGGACCCGTAGGCCAGTAGACCTTGGTGAAGATTTCCAGACCCTCTCGGCGCTGACCGCGAAGAGCAGCGCCCATGACTTCCTCAGCCCGGGTGCCGGCGTAGACGTCGGCGGTGTCGAAGGTGGTGATCCCGGCGTCAAGGGCCGCGTGGATGGTCGCGTGGGCCGTGGCGTCGTCCACCTGCGAACCGTGGGTGATCCAGTTGCCGTAGGTAAGAGCGCTGATCTTCAGGCCGCTGCGGCCGAGGTGCCGAAATTCCATAGCCACAAACCCTATTCGCCCCTGCCCGCGGGAGCCACGGCTTGGTTACCGGCGCTGGGCGAGGATGACAGTGCTGCGTGCAGGCAGGTGCATAACACCGTGACGCATCTGCGGTGCCTGGGAGCAGGTGTGCAGCTCAATGTCGGCTTGGGTGAATGCCTCGGGGAGGCGAAAGTCGACGGCGAAGTCCTGGGCGTTCATGGCCCACAGAAACGCGCTGGCTTTGGCATCGGCGACGCTTCCGACCGCGGGGTCCATCGTCGCGTTGCTGAGGATCATGCCAAGACAGCGTTGGCCAGGGTCGTTCCAGTCATATTCACCAAATTCCCTGCCGTCGGCATGCCACCACAGGACGTCCTGGGCTGCTCGGGAGGAATCGAAGAAGTGGCGACGACGAAACGCCTGGTTCGAGCGCCGCAGCTCTACGAGGCGGCACGCGAAGCTATACAGCTCGCCATGCCAGTCATCGTGGCCTAGCCACTCCCAGTCGTACCAACTGATCGCGTTGTCTTGGCAGTACGCATTGTTGTTGCCGTACTGGGTTCGGCCGAATTCGTCGCCACCAGAGAGCATCGGGACGCCGGAGGACAGGACGCATGTGGTCAGCAGATTTTTCATCTGCCGTCGACGGATCTCGTTAATGTCCGGATCATCGGACTCGCCTTCGTGGCCGTAGTTGGCGGAAATGTTGTTGTCTGTTCCGTCGCGGTTGTCCTCGAGGTTGGCGTCGTTGTGCTTGTGTTCGTAGGTCACGAGATCCCGCAGTGTGAAACCGTCGTGTGCGGTGACGAAGTTGATACTCGAGAAGGGCCGACGCCCTTCATTTTCGAACAGGTCGGCTGAACCGGTCAGACGCCACCCGAGTTCAGCTGCGCTGCCGGAGCCGCGCCAGAAAGAACGCGTTGCGTCGCGGAAGCGGTCATTCCATTCGGCCCACAGGACCGGAAATTCGCCCACCTGATAGCCG
>JAURQC010000075.1 GCA_030836325.1 Candidatus Nanopelagicales bacterium | reverse complement strand
CTGTGCGTGGCCCCGTACGCTTGGAAGTGACCCCCCGTGCGGTGTCACCTCGCTCAACCCCCCCAGGGCCGGAAGGCAGCAAGGGTAGGCGGGCTCTGTCAGGTGCGCGGGGGGTCCCTTTTCTAGGAGAGTAATTCGGTGACGTTGGCGGGAAGGCCCAGCACGATCGTGTGATCGGCGTGCGAGATTCGAAGTCCTCGTGCATCGATGGTTGCCTCCCAGTGGTGCATGTCGATGCCGTTCGTACAGGCCTCGATCACGCCATCGACGATCATCGCGGGGTTGGACAGATCGACGTTTCCTTCGAGGGCGACCCGAAAACGCAGGGCGTCGCTATCCGTGCCTGCGAGTTCTTGGATTCGTGCGTCGACCTCAAGGGCGACGGGCGCGAGAAGCAGATCACTTCCGTCGTGTGGTCGAGACATTGGTTCCTCCGTGTTCGCTTTGCTTTCCTTTGTCCTCACATGCGTTCGAAAATGGCGGCGAGTGCTTGCCCACCACCGATGCACATTGTGACCATCCCGGTTTGCAGATCTCGACGATGCAGGTCGTGGATGAGCTTGGTGGTCAAAATGGTGCCGGTGGCCCCCACGGGATGGCCGAGGGCGATCGCCCCTCCATTCGGGTTGGTTCGATCTGGGTCGAGGTTCGCATCGCGAATCACTGCGACCACCTGCGCGGCAAAAGCCTCGTTCAACTCGACCACGTCGATGTCACCGATGCTCATCCCCGCACGCTCGAGCGCCTTGGGGATTGCATGCACGGGCGCGTATCCCATGAGCGCTGGGTCGCAACCGGCCGCTGCCCAGTCCACGAGTCTGGCTATCGGCTTGAGGCCGCGTGCCCGTGCATCGGACTCGCGCATGACCACGGTGGCTGATCCTGCGTCGTTGATGCCCGAGGAGTTGCCTGCAGTTACGGTTCCGTCGGCATGAAAGGACGGCCGGAGGTTGGCGAGAACTTCCTCAGTGGTGTCAGGCCGAGGGTGTTCGTCAGAGTCGAGCACACTGACGGCACCCTTTCGGCCAGCGACCTCGACCGGTGTGATCTCCTCAACGAAGGCGTCGGCCGCTAGCGCAGTTGCTGTGCGCTGCTGGCTTTGCGCAGCCCAGGCATCCTGATCATCTCGTGCGATCGAGTACTCGCGAGCGACGTTCTCGGCCGTCATGCCCATGAGGTAGTCGTTCCATGGATCGGTGAGCATCGCAAGTGTGCCGTCGACCAACGTTCGATTGCCGAGCTTCTTTCCTTCACGTTCCTGCGGAGCCAGGTAGGGCATCGCGCTCATGTTCTCGTTACCGCCAGCTACGACGATGTCTGAATTCCGCGTTTGCAGTTCCATGGCCGCAGAAAGGATCGCTTGAAGACCACTCCCGCAAAGTCGGTTGACGTTGTAGGCGTTCGACGACTTCGGGATCCCGGCGTCAACGGACACAAGACGAGCGTTGTACGCCTGCGGGCCTACCTGACCGATGCAGCCCATGATCACGGTGTCGACGTCGTCGGGTTCCAGTCCGCTGCGGCTAATTGCCGCTTGTGCAGCGATACTGCCGAGACGATGTGTCGGCACGCTGGATAGTCCGCCGCCGTATCCACCGATAGGCGTTCGAGCGCTTCCAACGATGACGATCCGGTCTTCCATGGTCAGCCCTTCGCCTAGCGGTTCGAGTAGTCGTAGAAGCCGCGCCCTGACTTCCTGCCCAGCCAGCCGGCGTCGACGTGGCGACGTAGGAGCGAGGGCGCAACCGTTGCTGCGTCCTGGTATTCCTCGTGCAGGCTGTCGGCGACGAACAACATCGTGTCCAGACCGATCATGTCGCACAGCGCGAGTGGACCCATGGGCATTGCGCAGCCACCGACCATTCCGGCGTCGATGTCCTCAGCCGACGCAACCGCGTTTTCCAGTGAACGAATAGCGCTCAGCAAGTAGGGAACCAAGATGGCATTCACTACGAATCCGGCTTGGTCCTTTGCGCGGATCGTTTGTTTGCCGAGACGTTCGCGCACAAACACATCGGCCTTAGACACGGTCTGCTCGTTGGTCGTCAGCGAGGGGATTACTTCGACGAGAGGCATCGCTGGCACCGGGTTGAAAAAGTGCAGACCGACTACCTGGTGCGGCCGGTTGGTGGCACTCGCGAGTGCGGCGATCGGTATCGAGGAAGTGTTGGAGGCGAGGATCGTCTCCTGCGAGCACACATCGTCGAGCGCGCTAAACAGCGCGATCTTGGCGTCCTTAATCTCCGGGATTGCCTCGATGATGAGTGATGCATCTGCCAGATCGGTGATGTCATCGGTCCATCCGACTCGGGCCTGTGCTTCCTCGACAGAGACATCGAGTTTCCCGCGCTCATGTGCTTTAGCCAGTGCCGCTGCTAGGCGAGCCTGAGCGCGATCACGCGCAGCGGAGTCTGACTCCAGGACGGTGCATTCGATGCCGCGCTGAGCTGCCACCTGCGCGATACCGATCCCCATGGTTCCGGCGCCTACGACGCCCAAATCGCAAGACTCAGTCACAGAATCAATGATATTCATGATCCTGGATTCGTGAAGGGTTTCCAGAAGTTGTCTGACCAACCCCGATGCGTCAGAAGGCCGAGACCCCCGTGCGCCGGGCTCCGGGACGTAGTGCCCAGATGGCG
The DNA here is from genome assembly GCA_030836325.1 of Candidatus Nanopelagicales bacterium. The sequence continues at coordinate 10,082 of JAURQC010000075.1, read as the reverse complement.
AACGCCACCGTGATCACGCCATTGATGGTGAAGGCCCAGGTGAGTCCGACTCCACCGATCAACAGCCCGAGCCATAGTCCACCTAGGGGGAGGAAACCGCCCCAGACGATGGCGTACAAACTCATGACCCGCCCGCGATGGCTGTCCTCGACGACCTGTTGGATCACCCGGTTGCAGGTGGTCATGATCGCGAACTGCAGACCGCCGGCGATCGCGATCAGCACCATCTCGTAGCCAAGTGCAGGCCCATAGCCCAACATCGCGACCACGACGCCCATAACCAGGAGCATCACTGCCGCCGGTGTCACGGACGGTGAACTCCACGAGCGCACGGCAACCAGCAGTACGCCGATCAGTGAGCCGATGCCGCCGGCAGATGTCAGCAGAACAAAGGCGCCGGTGACGTCCGTAGAGTTTGCTGCGAGAACCGGAAGTTGGGCAAGGTAGGACGCAGCAAAGAGGGAGCACATGGCCACTATTGCGAGCGCAAGAGCGGCCGGAGGGTGGCCGCGCGCGTGACCGAATCCCGATCGGATCTGTCGGATGATCGATGTCGCGGTGGTGTCGGCTGCGTGCTGCTGGAGTCGGGGGACTCGAAGAATGACGACCAGCCCTAGTAGCCCGAAGAGCCCGTAGACAAGCAATGACTCCGCTGTGCCGCCGATGTAGATGATGGCGCCCGCAGCTACGGGTCCGAGGATTCGCGCGAGGTTCATGCCGATGGCTTGGAGTGGAACCGCACTGGGCAGGTCGCTTCGGCTGACCGAATTCGCAACGAGTGATGTGTAAGAAGGCGTTGCGATGCTGTGCGCAGTACCGACGGCAAATCCGCACAGCAACAACACCGGCAGCGGTGGTGGGCCCCAGTGGATCAAAGCCGCAGTCGTCACGCTGATGACGACGATCCCCGCCTGGCAAATGACGACGATCTTGCGACGGTCGTATCGATCGGCTAGCAGACCCGCAGGAACAGAGAGCAGCAGGATCGGAACGAGCATCACGAAGTACAAGAACCCGAGTACGACTGCGTTGTTGCCCGTTGCCTGGGCGACGATCCACTGGAAGGCGATGCTGGAGAACCAGTAGCCGAAGTGCGCTGAGGTTGCGACCGTCCAGACCTTCTGGAAGTTGCGCACGTGCAGGGCGCGCCACCAGGCCTGAGGATGAATTGCTCTGGGTTCGAGGGGCGGCTCGGGACTATCGATCGTCCGCTCCATCATTGGCGCGCTGGACTCGGTCGACCGGCGTGATCGCCTTCAGCGCCGGAACGACGTGTTGGCCGAGCTCGTCGAGATAGGCGACAACATCGTCGGCTGTCATGCCCGGCCACTGGGCTCGGATGATGAGGGGATCAACGGGTAATTGCGTGGCCATCGCTTGGACCTTGGTTACCACGTCATCAGGAGTTCCGATAAAGGCTTCTCTTTCGGCAACTTCGCGGAAAGCGTTCGCGATCTCTTCTTCATTGCGTGTGGCCAGGGATCGCTGGGCGTAGGCGAGGAGTCGCTCTTTGACCATCGACTCGTAGGCGTTGAAGGCGTCGTCGTAGTTCTTGCCGATTGCGATCTCACGTCGAATGGGATGAAGAGTCTGAGGCAGCCCGAGCTGGTCGCGTTCGTCCTCATACACCGCAAGCAAACTGCGGGCCTTATCGATAGTCGCCTCGGGGGTAATGGGCCACGCATCACCAAGGCGCGCAGCACGACGCACCCCCTGAGGACCCATCGCACCGATCCACAACGGCGGGCGTGGTTGCTGCCGCGGAGAAATATGCGGGGTGACGGACTCGAGATCGAAGAATCGACCGTGATGGGTCACCGTCTCTTCGGTCCATAGGCGCTGGATCAATTCAACGCTTTCCTCGAACCGCGCGAATCGCTCTTCGAACGGGATCCCGAGTGCGATGAACTCGTCTGGTCGGTAGCCAGCACCCAGACCGATCGTGAGCCGACCACCGGTGAGTAGGTCGGCGGTGGCGAGATCCTCGGCCAGAGTCACCGGATGCAACAACGGGACCTGAACGATGAATGTGCCGAGTCGCACGTTCGGGTCGAGCTCGGGTGCGAGCCGAGCCATGGTGGGAATGGGTTGCAGCCAGCGGTACTCGCCGTACAAATAATGGTGGCCCATCACGATCCACGAGATGCCTGCGCGCTGTGCAGCGTCGACTTGCCTCAGTAGCCCGTCAAGATGATCTGCCGGCGAGACCGAGCGGTGGACATCACCGAGGATGAGACCTACGTCCATGTTTGCCCCACCTCACGACCGCCGGTTGTCTACCATGTGGATCATACGCAGCAATAGGCGAAGGTGGGTTCGATGAGCGACGGCTGCCCGATAGTCCACTTCGATCATCACGGGCCCGAACACAACTCCGATCGCGTCGAGTCTTACCGGCGATTGCGTGAACTAGCACCGGTGGTGCGAACCGATGCCCATGGCGGCTACTACGTCGCGACCTCCTACGACGCGGTGTTCCACGCTGCCCGGCATCCGGAGATCTACTCCTCGGCTCGCTCAAGTGTGGGCGGCGAAGGTCTGGCCACCACTATCCCTAAAGCTCCAGTGCATCTGCACATCCCCGTCGAACTCGATCCACCCGAGCACCGGGAGTACCGCAAGATCCTTAATCCCATGCTCACTCCCGCCGCGGTGGTGCAGATGCGTGACCGGGTGCAGGAACTCACCGACTCGATCATCGACGAAATGATCGAAGCCGGGTGGGGGGACTTCTCCACGGTGATTGGTGTTCCCGCTGCGGTCACGATCGATTGGCTCGGGTTGCCGGTCGAGGACTGGCCGCGGTATTCGCGAGCGCACCACGCGGTCATCGCCGAAGGTCCAGGAAGCGATCGCTACGCAGACGCACTGGCGAACGATTTCCCCTGGATGAACTCCCAAATTGAAGCAGCAATCGCGGTACGCCGGGAGAGTCCGCGCGAGGACATGATCAGCTACCTGGTGCGATCGGACATTGACGGACGCCTGCTCACCGACGACGAAGTCTTCTCAATCGTCGAACTTCTCATCTCCGGCGGCGTGGGCACCACGGCCTCCCTGGTTGGACAAACGTTGGTGTACCTCGACGAGGACCGCGAATTACGCGACCGATTGATCGCCCACCCGGAGTCGATGGAGCGCGCAGTGGAGGAATTCCTGCGGGCCTTCTCGCCGACGCAGGCGCTCGCGCGCACAGTGCTCGCCGACGACGATCTTGCGGGGTGTCCAATGCATGCAGGGGATCGGGTACTGATCTCGTGGGCCGCAGCGAATCGGGACTCTGAACAGTTCGCCGATCCGGATCAAGTCGATGTGGATAGGTGGCCGAACCGGCATCTGGCCTTCGGAGCCGGGGTACACCGGTGCGCAGGAGCTCACCTAGCCCGGCTTATGTCTCAGGTGATGATCTCGTCTGTTCTATCACGAATGCCCGATTACCAGGTTGTGCGTGAGGATCTGGAGCCCTATGCCAGCCACGGCGTGAATGCCGGCTGGCGGGCCATTCCGGTGAGTTTTACTCCCGGTCTGCGACGCGCCTAGGCGGTTTCTGGACCCAATCCAATGGGTAACGGTTTGCAAACATGACCATGAATTGTCGAAAAGTCCTGGACATGCCCCGGAAACCTGCTTATGGTTCCCGCAATCATTCATGCGAATGATTGCCATATTGAGGAGGACAGATGGTGACAAGCTCCAAGCGTCGCTTGGGCGCAGCGGCGTTGGGCCTTTCAGCGGCCCTCGCTCTCGCAGCGTGCTCGAGCGGGGACAGCGGCGACACCGCCGCCTCCGAGGAGACCGCGGCTGAGGAAACTGCTGCCGAGGAAACCGAGGAAGCAACCGATGAGGGCACCGAGGAAGCCCCCGAAGAAGAGGCTGCGGACGACGCATGTGTGCTGCCTCCTGGGGAGATCGTGGTCCCCTCGATCGACTCCATGACCGGCCCCGCCGCCTTCGCAGGCATCCTGGCCGAGAAGGGTGCAGATCTCGCTGTTTCCGAGATCAACGAGTCCGGCTACCTGGGCGAGGGCGTCACGTTGAAGATCGACGTCAAGGACGACACCACCGCCCCCGACGTTGCGGCGTCGGAATTCTCCAAGCTCGCGGCTGACCCGAACGTCGCCGTCGTGCTCGGACCGGTCATCAGCGCTGGTGGCGTGCAGGTCTCGCCGCTCGCTGAGGATGCGGGACTGCCCATCGTCTACACCCAGGCTGGTAGCCCGGGCGTCGTGATCGGCGATTACACCTTCCGCATGACACCGCCGATGGATTCCTACTGGCCCGGTGTTGCGCCGTACGTCCAAGACAAGGGCGTTAAGACCATCGGTGTGATCTACGACAACGCCAACGCCACCCTGATCGCGACCGCTGAGACTGCGGTGCCGAAGGTTGCCGAGGCTGCTGGAGCCGAGATCGTCGAGAGCATCGGTCTGCCGACCGACACGACGGACTACAAGGCACCCGTTGACAAGATCCTGGCTGCCAACCCGGACGCTGTTGCGACCCTCACCACCGGTGCGGCGAACAACACGATTGTCTCCTTGCTGGCGGATCAAGGATTCACGGTGGAGAACGGCAAGGTCCTGCTGGGCTTTGCTGGCATCCAGAACAACCTGCCGGAAATCGGAGATGCTGGCTACGGCGTTACGTACTCCTCGATCTTCGACCTCGCTACCGAGAACCCCGACTCGATCAAGTTCATCGAGGCCTACAAGGAGTTCCACGGTGAGGATCCGGCCAACTACGGTGCAGAGCGCTACGACGCTGTGTACCTGATCGCAGACGGCATGCTTGCCGCCTGCAACGCCACGGATCGTCAGGCGATCCGCGACGGCATGGCCGAGGTTGCATCGCAGCCCCGCACCGGTGCTCTGGGTAACTTCACGTTCGAAGCTCAGGACATCCGCGTCGAGCCCTTCATCACCTTCTTCGATGGTGAGAAGCAGGTCGTCGGCACTCCGTAGTAACTAGTCAATCGTGGTGGGTGGGTCGAGATTCTTCGGAATCTCGACCCACCCACCCACGATGCACGTACCGTTCTTTCCACGCCTTGAGATGACATCGGAGAGTGAGGTCTAGGACCACGTGGAGCTCCTGCAGATCCTGACCACCGTTGCCGTTTCGGCAGCGATCTACCTACTTTTTGCCCTCGGTATGTCGATCGTCTGGGGCACCATGGCGATCTTGAACTTCGCCCACGGATCGATCTTCATGTTCGCCGCGTTCGTCGGCTACCTCGTTGTCAAGCAAGTAGCGCTTCCGCTTGTGGCCGTGGTGCTGATCGCGATGCTGGCCGGCGCACTTCTTTCAGTGCTCATGCAGATTCTGGCCTTCGAGCCCATCATGAAGAAGGCGAAGAATGCCCACGCTGCCGAGTTGCAGCTCGTTATCGGTGGCATCGGGCTCTCTGCGCTTCCGATCTTCGTTGCGCAGCGCGCAACTCTCAGCAACCCTTTCGGTTACCTCAAGAGCACGTTCACCGTCGAGTATTACGACATTGGCGGTTGGTCTATATCGAATCTCGAAATCATCATCCTGGTTGTGGGTTGGGGCCTGGGAATCGGCACTGCACTCTTCCTGCGCCGGTCGCGTCAGGGACTAGCCCTGAGGAGTCTCGGTGTAGACCCTGAAGTTTCGTCATTGATGGGTATTGATCGCACGCGCATGGCCCTCTCGGGTATGGCGTTTGCGGGTGCCCTCGCCGGACTCGCCGGCGCTCTCACTACTTTCTACTTGACCTCAATCACGCCAGAGTCGGGCAACTACATCCTGCTGAAGGCCTTCGCCGCAATCATTCTCGGTGGTGTCGGCTCGGTCGCCGGATTGATGATTGGTGTGACCGTCCTTGCTGGTGCGGAAACTGCAGTTGTTCTCTTCAGCAGCGGTGGCTGGGTAAATGCGGTCGCCTTCGGCCTGCTGTTCTTGATTCTGGTGATTCGACCTCAAGGTGTCCTAGGCAAGAAGGAGGTGAGGCGAACATGACCCAGTGGTTCGCCATGAACTCGGTGTTGATTGATCAGACCCTCACCGCGTTCCTCCTGGCACTCAGCATTCAGATTCCGCTTCGACTGGGTGTCATCTCGTTCGCGGGAATCGGGTATTTCGCAATCGGTGGCTATGGCACCGGCATCCTCGTGCTGCAACAGGGTTGGAATGACGTCGCGGCGATCATTGTGTCTACGATCGCTGCTGCAATCGTCGCAACACTTCTTGGCTTTATCATCGCCCACCTGAACGGCCTCTACCTCGGTATGGCCACGGTGTCGTTCTCGCTACTGTTCTCAGCGATCGCCATTAACGGTGGCAGCCTGACCGGTGGGGCTGTTGGTCTTTACGGTCTCATCGGTCCGATTGAGACGTGGCACGTTGCACTCGTGACCGTTCTCATCGTGGGACTCGTTGTCTTCTCCGAGCGTGGTCGAATTTCGAGGAAGATCGACGCAGCGAAGGAAGATCCGCAGCTTGCGAGTGCCTTGGGCATCAATGTGATCTTCATGCGCCGGCTTTCGTTCCCGATCAGCGGTGCACTCGGTGGTCTGGCTGGAGCCTTTGCGATCAGCCTGAAGTCGACCATTCACCCAGAGAGCATTAACTTCTCCCTGGTCATCTTGGCATTGACGATCATCATCATCGGTGGTCAAGCCTCGTGGGTGGGCGCATTGTTCGGCTCACTGTTCTTCGTGTGGCTGCCTGAGGCGCTCGAATTCGTCGGTGACTTCGAGGCGATCGTCTACGGCATCGTCGTTGTCATCGCGGCTGTCTACCTGCCCGGTGGCGTTGTGGTCGTCTACAAGGACTGGAAGCACCGACGACAGGTCAATAAGTTTGTGGCGCAGGCGCCAGATGCCCCACCACCGGCTGAACTTGCTGGGGTTTCAAGTGCATCGAAGGACGGTACGTCATGACAGTCAGCCAAGGAGATGCCGTGACTTCCAGTCCTCGTTATGACTACGAACCGGTGCTCGAAGGTCGCGACGTATCGGTCCACTACGGCGGTGTGAAAGCTGTCGAGGGCATGACCTTCGGGCTACGACCAGGTGTCATCTCCGGGATTCTCGGTCCTAACGGTTCCGGAAAGACAACCTTGCTGGGTGGTATCACCCGCATGGTGAACCTGACACGTGGGAGCATCTTTTTCTTGGGTCAGGACTACACCAACGTTCCGGCTCGCGATGTCATCCGGCTGGGCATGGGCCGCACGTACCAGACAGTGCGTTTGCTTCCCGATCGGACGGTTCGAGAAAACATCTTCCTCGCAACCGACGTCATCTTGAAAAAAGACCCAGATAGAGCCGCCGCTCAGGTCGAACGGGCTATCGAGTTGACCGACGTTAAGAACGTCGAAATTTTCCGACCGGGAGAACTTTCCTACGGCGTGCAACGACGCGTCGAGATCGCCCGCGCACTCGCGAGCGACCCAAAGTTGCTACTGCTGGACGAACCAACGGCTGGCATGAATAGGTCCGAGCGAGCGTCCGTCGCGACACTGTTGTCGGAATTACGTAGTGAGGGTTTGACTCAGTTGCTTGTCGAGCACGACGTCCAGATGATGGTAGATACCTGTGACTATTTGTACGCGATGAACTTCGGTTCGATGATCGCCGAGGGTAGTCCCGAAGATGTGGTGCGAAACCCGGATGTTCAAGAGGCCTACTTGGGTAAGCACGGGAGGCGTGATGCTTGAGGTTACGGATCTGTACGTCAACTACGGCGCGGTTGCCGCAGTCCAGGGCATGACACTCTCGGCATCCAAGGGCAAGATCACCTTGATCCTCGGAGCCAATGGAGCCGGCAAGACCACCACCCTTCGAGCTATCTGCGGAATCCAAAAGCCCAGGAGCGGAACGGTCACCTTGGACGGTAAGGAGATCCAGGGGCTCAAGGCGAGCAAGATTGTGCGCCGTGGTCTGGTGATGGTGCCCGAAGGTCGGCGCGTCTTCGCTCCATTTTCCGTTGAGGAGAATCTCAAGCTTGGTGGCTACGCGGCGAAGAACCGTGATACCAAGACTCTCGAGCACGTCTATGAGACCTTCCCTATCTTGTTCGAGCGTCGTAACGGGGCGGCGGGTCTTCTTAGCGGTGGTGAGCAACAGATGCTCGCGTTCGGTCGCGCTTTGATGTCGCAGGCGGACACGATCTTGATGGACGAGCCTTCCATGGGTCTGGCACCTGCTGTCGTGGACAGTGTTCTGCAGAGTGCAAAGGACATCGCGGATTCGGGCAAGACCGTGTTGATGGTGGAGCAGAACGCCGAGGCCAGCCTCGAGGTTGCGGACTACGTATTCCTGGTTGAGCGAGGTGAGGTCGCATATTCCGGAACCGCAGCAGAAGCCCGCGAAGATCCGGCGCTCGTTCGCGCCTTCCTGGGTGACGCTGCGCTGTCTGACGACTGACTGCTGCTTGGATGCCGCGCTGGAAATGTGCGGATGAGAGGCGCCAACCTCCGCTAGGAGGTCGGCGACCAAGAAATGACTTCGTCGAGCACGTTTGGAAACTTCTTGGTCACGTAGTGCTCGTACGCATTGATGTGAGCTTCCATCCGGTCGCGCGCCAACGCGGGATCGCGCTTCGCGAACGCCTCGAAGATTTCCTGGTGCGCGTTGATGATCGCCTCGCGACGGTGGGTCGGATAATCGATCCCGACCACGGTCCCATCCATGATCCCTAGCAGTGAGTCGACGAGGTAGCCGAACAACACGTTATTGGATGACCAGGCGATCACGTCGTGGAAGCGCTTGTTCGCATCGAGAAACACCGCTTGGTTGTCGATCTGATCGCGCATCTGCGTGATGGTGTCTTCCAGGCTTTGCAGCGAGTCGTTATCCATGTTGCTCGCAGCCAGCATGCTGATCATGGGCTCAATGGCACTTCGGACCTGAACGATTTCGCGGAATGGCGCGTGGTTCATCTGCATTAGCAGCACAACGGTGCTGGCAAGGTGGGACGCGTCCGGACGAAGCAGGACCGGGCCGCCACGGGGGCCGGGCTTCAGTGCAATGACGCCCTGAAATTCCAGGAACCGCAACGCTTCTCGCAGCGTTCCCCGACCCGTTTGGTACTGCTCCAACATGGTGCGCTCAGGGGGAAGCAGATCGCCCTCATTCATGCCCTGGGATGTGATGTCCTGAACAATCCGCTGGGCGATCAGTAGTGCTGCCTTCGGGGCACGGGGCGTTTGAGGGATTGGTCGAGTTTGCAGTCGTGTGCCGTCGTTCACTGAAGCCTTCCCCCACCGGTCTGGGTGACGCTCGGATACGCCCTCCGTTGGGGTGTGAGTCTACGAGAGGTTTTGCGATTCGTGATATCAATTAGCAGGTATTCACCCGAATCTCTTCGGAGTGAGTTGACGTTAGGAGTCCGAGTGAGTGACGTGATCGTCGAGCAACGGGGCCAGGCTACGTGGATCATCCTGAATCGTCCTGAGCGACGCAACGCCTTCGACCCGGATATGGCCGCGACCATCATCGAGGCCGTCGAGACTGCAACTGCTTCGCGCGCAGTAGTGATAACCGGTTCCGCAGGCAGCTTTTGCGCCGGCGGTGCGTTGACGTCACTCGCCCACCCGACTGAGCGCGAGATGCGACGTATGTATGAAGGCTCACTTCGTTTGTTCGACACAATCCGGCGCTGTCCGCGACCGGTGATTGCCGCCGTGAACGGAGCGGCAGCCGGTGGTGGCAACGAACTGGTCGTCGCGTGTGACCTGGCCGTTGCTGCCCGCTGTGCCACTTTCGGCCAGACGGGGCCTCGAGTGGGCAGCGCCCCGGTCACCGGGGCCACCAACGTGATGGGTATCCAGATCGGGGAGAAGAGAGCCAAGGAACTCGCGATGCTGTGCCGCCGTTACACCGCCGAGCAGGCCTTGGAGATGGGTTTGGTCAATGCAGTGGTCGAGGACGATCAACTAGAAGAAACCGTGAACGGCTGGGTCGACGAGATCTCGGTCCTCAGTGCCCGGTACCTGGAGATCACGAAGACAAGTTCGAATATCTGGTGGAACGCTGCCCGTGACTCCTTCAGCACTGGACTTGGCATGTTGATTCAGGCCGTCGGAAGCCCGGATATGGCCGCGACCATCATCGAGG
>JAURQC010000074.1 GCA_030836325.1 Candidatus Nanopelagicales bacterium | reverse complement strand
GTGGAACTGCGACAAAGGCCGTTTCGCCTTCGCATACATGCAGCAGGGTCGGCTCGAGTGGCCGATGGTGCGCGAGAACGGCGAGCTGCGCACAGCGTCTTGGCCCGAGGCCCTTGCAATTGCTGCCCGAGGCTTGCAGGCTGCCGGCTCGGACACCGCGGTGCTCGTAGGTGGCCGAGCAACAATGGAAGACGCTTACGCCTATTCCCGCTTCGCCCGGGTTGCATTGGGAACGGACCATATTGACTTCCGGGCCCGCGCAGCGTCAGCAGAAGAACGCGACTTCCTTGCTGCGAAGGTGGCGGGAACGCCGATGCGGATCGAGTACGCCGATCTTGAAAAGTCACCGGTCGTGCTGCTCGTCGCATTCGAGCCGGAAGATGAATCCCCGATCGTGTTCCTGCGGCTTCGCAAGGCCTCGACCTCGGGAACACGTGTCTACTCGGTCGCTGCTGGCGCGAGCCGTGGCCTGTCCAAGATGAACGGCACCCTCGTTCCCGCGGTCCCTGGCGATGAAGCAAAGGCTGTCGAGTCTCTTCCGGCAGACGTCCGTGATGCGCTTGCCCAACCCGGCGCGGTGATCATGGTGGGCGAGCGCGCTGCGACAGCTCCCGGAACGTTGTCGGCCGTTGCGCAACTGGCCGAGCAGACCGGTGCTGCCCTGGCGTGGGTTCCCCGCCGCGCGGGTGAGCGTGGTGCGCTCGATGCCGGCGCACTCGCCGGACTCCTGCCCGGCGGCCGTCCCCTCGATGACCCGCAGGCACGCGACCAGGTCGCCGCTGCGTGGAACGTCGACGTCGATGCGCTCCCGCAACCGGGACTCTCCGGTGGAGCGCTACGCGAAGCCATGCTGGCCGGCTCGGTACGAAGCGCGCTCGTCGCGGGTGTCGAAGCCTCCGACTACCCCGAAGACATTGCCGAGGCGTTGGGCAACGTCGATTTCGTGGTCTCCTTGGAAAACCATCATTCGGCGATCACGGCCATGGCCGACGTCGTCTTTCCAGTCGCGGTTGTCAGCGAGAAGGCCGGCACCTTCCTGGACTGGGAAGGTCGCCCGCGTCCCTTCGGGCAGGTTTTCCGCGACGCCATGATGGATTCGGATGCATCCGTGCTCGCCATGCTGGCGGACGAGCTCGGTGTCGCATCACCACGAACGGTGTCGGAGTTGCGCGGTGAACTCGGCCGCCTCGGCGCTTGGACAGGTGCCCGAACATCGCCGACGCGTAGCGCTGCCGTCCCAACTGACCGCGAGGCAGTCCGCCTGGCCACGTGGCGCCTTCTGCTCGACCTTGGCGTCATGCAAGAGGGCGAGCCACACCTAGCGGCTACCGCACGTCCCACCACGGCGCGCATGTCTTCGTCCACGGCAACCGGACACGGCATCGAGGCTGGTGGCCAGGTCACCGTTCACGGTCCCTCGGGATCGATCACCGTGTCCGTAGAAATCGACGACTCCATGATCGATTCGGTGGTGTGGCTGCCAACGAATTCCGAGGGCAGTCGCGTCTACCGGGACCTCGGCGCTGGCTACGGCGACGTCGTCCGACTCAGCAAGGGAGGTCCGGCATGACCGGAGGTCAATTCGGTCTCTTTGGAACCGACCCGTGGTGGATGGTTCTCGGTAAGACGGTTGCCATCTTTGCGCTCCTCGTCCTGCTGACCCTGTTCACCATCTGGTGGGAGCGCCGCGTCGTATCGCGGATGCAGAACCGGATCGGCCCCAACCGCGTCGGTCCCCAGGGGCTTTTGCAATCCTTGATGGACGGTTTCAAACTTGCCTTCAAGGAAGAGATCATTCCGAAGGCGGCGCACGTTGGTGTCTACTGGATCGCACCGGTCATCTCGGCGACCGCAGCATTCGTAGCCTTCGCTGTCATACCTTTCGGTCCCACCGTCTCGGTCTTTGGAGTTGAGACCCCGCTTCAGCTGACTGATTTCCCGGTCTCGGTTCTCTACGTTCTGGCGATCGCATCGATTGGCGTCTACGGCCTGGTGCTGGCCGGCTGGTCCTCTGGTTCGACCTACCCACTGCTTGGTGGACTGCGGTCTACAGCCCAGGTCATCTCGTACGAAATTGCCATGGGACTGTCATTCGTTGCGGTGTTCATCTACGCGGGCTCGATGTCCACGTCCGAAATCGTTTTGGCCCAGCAGCCGATCTGGTTCGCAGTGATCTTGTTGCCGAGCTTCCTGATCTACGTCACCTCGATGGTGGGAGAGACCAACCGTGCACCCTTCGACCTCCCCGAGGCCGAGGGCGAGCTCGTCGGTGGGTTCCACACCGAGTACTCGTCGCTGAAGTTCGCGATGTTCTTCCTCGCTGAGTACATCAATATGGTCACCGTTTCTGCCCTGGCCACCACCTTGTTCCTCGGTGGGTACCTCGCACCCTGGCCGCTGTCGCTGTGGGAGGGCGCCAACTCAGGATGGTGGCCCGTGCTGTGGTGGCTGATCAAGGTGCAGTTGTTCATTTTCATCTTTATCTGGCTTCGCGGAACGCTCCCGCGTCTGCGCTACGACCAGTTCATGAAGTTTGGCTGGAAAGTGCTGATCCCGGCTGCGTTGGTCTGGGTCGTCATCGTTTCCGTCGCACGCTTGTTCCGTAACGATGTCGCGTTGTCCAACACTGAACTACTCCTCATCGGGGCGGTAGTGATCGTCGTCCTTCTCGGTGGTTCGTGGCTTTTCCAGATCCGAGCCAACCGCAAGGAGGAGCGTCGGGCCCTGGCCGAAGAAGACAATGCGCGTCGAGTGAATGAGGTCTTGACCGGTGCTGCCACGGGTCACCCGGTGCCGCCTCTGCCCGGACAACGATTCGAGTACACGCCACGCCGCGCGACGGTCACCAAGGCTGAATTAGGCGCCGGCAGTGCGACGGCAACCCTCAGTGAAGAGAGCACAGATGACGCAACCACGAACGAGGCAACCGTGAACGAGGAGGACTCGAATGGCTGAGTTGCCCCAAGCCGTACGCGGCTTCGGAGTTACCTTCGGGACGATGTTCAAGAAGGTCGTCACCGAGCAGTACCCCGAAGATAAGCAACCCACCAAGCCCCGTTTCCACGGACGACATCAACTGAACCGCTGGGCGGATGGGCTCGAGAAGTGCGTCGGCTGCGAACTGTGCGCGTGGGCGTGCCCGGCGGATGCGATCTACGTTGAGGGTGCGGACAACACCGATGAGGAGCGCTACTCGCCGGGGGAGCGGTACGGGCGCGTCTACCAGATCAACTATCTGCGCTGTATCTTCTGCGGGCTTTGCATTGAGGCCTGCCCGACTCGGGCGTTGACCATGACCAATGAGTACGAGCTTGCAGACAGCAGTCGAGCCGATCTCATCTACGAGAAGGACCAGCTGCTTGCACCCCTACTGCCGGGCATGATCCAGCCGCCACACCCGATGGTCCCTGGAACCACTGAGCAGGACTACTACGCCAACAAGGTGACCGGTTCGGTCCCCGAGCAGGAGCAAGCCTCATGAACGGCGGTGAAGTAGGTATCGGCGAGGCCATCGTCTTTTGGGTGAGCGGCACGCTGGCGGTTATCGGTGCTCTTGGAATGGTCATTTCACGAAAGGCCGTTCACAGTGCGCTCTTCATCGCGTTGACGATGGTGAACCTCGCGATCTTGTACGTCGCGAATTCGGCCCCCTTCTTGGGCATGGTGCAGATCATCGTTTACACCGGCGCGGTGATGATGCTGTTCTTGTTCGTGTTGATGGTGGTTGGCGTCGATTCTTCCGATTCGCTGATCGAAACCATCAAGGGTCAACGAGTGGCTGCCTTTCTGCTGGGTATTGGTTTCTCGATCCTGCTAGTGGCAGGGATCGGAAACGGCTTGATGGAGACTTCGTCCGTCGGCCTAGATGCCGCCAACGCTGCTCAGGGTGGCAACGTCGAAGGCCTGGCCTCGTTGATGTTCGGCCCCTACCTGATCGCCTTTGAGGTCACGGCAGCCCTGCTGATCACGGCGGCCATGGGCGCGATGATCCTGACCCACCGCGAACGCTGGATGCCCAAGCGAACCCAGCGCGAACTCTCGCAAGACCGGTTCGCCTCTGGCGAGCACCCCGGTCAACTTCCACCCCCGGGCGTCTACGCACGTCACAATGCGGTCGACACCCCCGCGTTGCTTCCCGACGGAAGCACAAGCGATCTCAGCGTGCCCGAGCCCTTGCGGGTCCGCGAGGACGTCCGCGACGTTGATCAGGCCGAACTTGACGAGGTCCGCCAGCTCTCCGCAGGTTCGATGTCGACCGAGGGCGAGGACCGATGAACCCGGCGAACTACGTCATGCTCTCGGCGCTGCTCTTCAGCATCGGAGCCATCGGTGTGCTGGTGCGGCGCAACGCGATCATCGTGTTCATGTCCGTCGAGTTGATGCTGAATGCTGCCAATTTGGCCTTTGTCGCATTCGCGCGGATGAACGGCAACTTGGACGGTCAGGTCGTCGCCTTCTTCGTAATGGTTGTTGCTGCCGCTGAGGTCGTCGTCGGCTTGGCGATCATTGTGACGATCTTCAGAACCCGACGATCTGCATCGATCGACGAACCCAACCTGTTGAAGTACTGACCAATAGCGAATAGGACGACTACGTGACCGAGATCATCCCCGCCGAGGGGATCTTCGCACTGCTGTGGGTGTTGATAGCACTCCCGGCTGCAGGTGCGGTGATCCTTCTCTTCGGCGGTCGACGAACAAACTCCTGGGGTCCCTACCTCGGTGTGCTGACCGTGGTTGGGTCCGCGGTGCTCGGCGTGCTGATGCTGCTAGCGATGATGGACCAGCCCGCCGAGCAGCGGACCGTGGTTCAGAACGTCTACGACTGGGTCTTTGTTGGATCATTCCAAGCGTCCTTCGCGCTGCAGTTGGACCAGCTCTCAATGGTCTTCGTGTTGCTCATCACCATCGTCGGTGCCCTGATCCACATCTACTCACTCGGCTACATGTCCCACGACCCCGATCGTCGGAAGTTCTTCGGATACCTGAACTTGTTCGTTGCCGCGATGCTCATCTTGGTGCTGGCTAACAACTACCTCCTGCTCTATGTCGGCTGGGAGGGCGTTGGTCTTGCCAGCTATCTGTTGATTGGTTTCTGGCAGCAAAAGCCGAGCGCCGCCGCCGCTGCGAAGAAGGCATTCATCATCAACCGGGTCGGTGACGTTGGCCTTTCCCTGGCGATCATGCTGATCTTCATCACCTTCGGTTCGATCACGTTCCAGGATGTGTTCGGTCAGGCGAGTGAGGCCAGTGAGGGCACGCTCACTGCCATCGGCCTCCTGCTCTTGCTTGCAGCCGCCGGTAAGTCCGCACAGTTCCCTCTCCAAGCCTGGCTCTTGGACGCGATGGAGGGTCCGACCCCGGTCTCGGCCCTCATCCACGCTGCAACGATGGTGACCGCCGGCGTGTACCTCATTGCCCGCAGCAACGCGATCTACGACGCAGCCGCGTGGGCCGCGACGGCCGTCGTCGTCGTTGGCCTGATCACCATCTTCATGGGTGCCATCATCGGTTCGGCCAAGGACGACATCAAGAAGTCTCTGGCTGGATCAACCATGAGCCAGATCGGGTACATGGTTTTTGCTGCTGGTCTGGGGCCGATCGGCTACGTCTTCGCGATTTTCCACCTGCTCACACATGGCGTATTCAAGGCCGGTTTGTTCCTCGGTGCTGGATCGGTCATGCACGGCATGAACGACAACGTCAACATGCGCAGGTATGGCGCGCTCAAGGGCGTCATGGTGATCACATTCATCACCTTCATGGCCGGGTACCTCGCAATTATCGGCATCCCTCCGTTCTCCGGCTTCTGGTCGAAGGACGAAATTATCCACGCCGCTTTCGAGCGCAACTGGGTGATCGGTGCCGCCGCCATCCTGGCTGCGGGCATCACCGGTTTCTACATGACCCGGATGATCGCGATGACCTTCTTCGGCAAAAAGCGCTGGGAGGACGACGCTCATCCGCACGAGTCCCCGGCGGTCATGACGATTCCGCTGATCATCTTGGCGATCGGCTCCACGTTCATGGGGATGGCGCTGCTCTTCTGGGGCAACATTGAAGAATGGCTCGAGCCGGTCGTCGGATACGAGTCCGTACCGACGCCGTTGCCGACGTCGTTCTACATTGGCGTCACGCTCATAGTCGTCATCATCGGTGCCATCATCGGTTGGGTTATGTACGCCCGCAAGGACGTGCCGGTCGAGGCGCCGCGGGGCAACGTGCTCACGCGGGCTGCGCGTCAGGACCTTTACGGCGATGCCGTGAACGATGTCCTGGTGGTGCAGCCGACGTACCGCACGGCCGATGCGCTAACCACTTTCGACACCAAGGCGGTCGACGGTTTCGTCAACTGGACCGGGGCCTTCGTCGGAGATCTCGCACGCCGGTTGCGGCGTAGTCAAAGCGGGTTCGCCCGTTCGTACGCGTTGTCCATG
Source organism: Candidatus Nanopelagicales bacterium (assembly GCA_030836325.1). Next base: position 14,658 of record JAURQC010000074.1, on the reverse strand, counting down.
GTCGGGGGCGCCCTCATCGTCGCCCTCGCGCTGATCCTGGTGAGGCTGTAGTGAGTGCGTTCCCCTGGTTGACCACCCTCGGGGTGCTGCCGTTGGTCGGCAGCATCGTGGTCGCCTTACTGCCCAGATCGAAGCCGACGCTCGCCAAGCAGGTCGCGCTCGTTGTCTCGTTTGCTGTGCTCGCGCTGACCATTGCCATGGCGCTCCAGTTCGATGGAGCTTCCAGCGCTCCGTTCCAGTTTGTGGAGTCCTATCCCTGGATCCCTGCCTTCGGCATCTCCTACTCCGTGGGGCTGGACGGCATCGGACTCGTGCTCGTCGCCCTTGCGGCCACACTCGTTCCCATCGTCATCCTCGCCGGCTGGCGCGACATCGAGGGAGATCAAGAGTCCGAGGGTTCGGTCAAGGGCTACTTCGCATTGATCTTGGCTCTGGAAGCCTTGATGATCGGTGTGTTCTCGGCCACCGACGTGTTCTTGTTCTATGTCTTCTTCGAAGTCATGCTGGTGCCGGTTTACTTCATGATCGGTCGCTACGGCGGTCCGCAGCGCTCCTACGCCGCCATCAAGTTCTTGCTCTACAGCCTGCTCGGTGGGCTGTTCATGCTCGCTTCGTTGATAGGCCTATACGTCGTCTCGGCACAAGAACTTGGCACCGGAACCTTTGACTTCCTGTCTCTCGTGGGCATGGACATGGATCCGAACACCCAGAAGATGCTGTTCCTCGGCTTCTTCTTCGCCTTCGCGATCAAGGCCCCGCTGTGGCCATTCCATACCTGGCTGCCGGACGCTGCTGCTCAGTCCAAGCCAGGCACCTCGGTGCTCCTGATCGGTGTTCTGGACAAGGTGGGCACCTTCGGAATGATCCGCTATTGCCTGCCGATCTTTCCTGCTGCAAGTGAGTTCTACGCACCCGTGGTCATCGGCATGGCGCTGATCGGCATCTTCTACGGCGCTTACGTGGCTCTCACCGCGCAGGACATGAAGCGACTGTTCGCCTATTCCTCGATGTCCCACTTCGGATTCATCGCCCTTGGCATTTTTGTCTTCACCAGCGCTGGGCAGTCCGGTTCCGTGGTGTACATGGTGGCGCACGGTCTCTCCACGGCCGCGTTGTTCCTGACCGCCGGGTTCTTGATGTCCAGGCGTCGCCAGTCGGCTCTCATTTCCGACTATGGCGGTGTCAACAAGGTTGCTCCGGTGCTGGCCGGCTTCTTCCTGGTAGCGGCGCTGTCCTCGCTAGCTCTACCAGGCCTGGTGTCCTTCGTGGGTGAGTTCCTCGTGCTGCTGGGTGCCTTCGAGCGCTACTTGTGGGTCGGCGCCGTCGCCACCCTGGGCATCGTGATTACCGCGGCCTACGTGCTGCGGCTCTACCAGAAGTCCATGACCGGACCAGTCAATCCGAGCGTCGAAGGCATCACCGACCTCAAGGGCCGGGAGATCACGGCACTCGTACCGATTGCCGCGCTCACCATCACCCTGGGCTTCTACCCAGCACCGCTGCTGAACGTCATCAACCCAGCGGTCGACTGGACCATGAACACCATCTCGGCGGTCGACCCAGACCCCGTGCTCTCGAGTGAAGGAGGTCAGCAGTGAACTACACGCCTCCTGCCATCGACTATGTAGCGATCGCCCCGATGATCGTTGTCTTTGCCGCCGCGATCGTCTCTGTCCTCGTCGAGGCCTTCACTCCTCGTGGCGTTCGACGCTACCTGCAGTTGCTCATCGTGTTCGGCTCGCTCATCGCAGCTGCCGTGCTGATCGTTATCAACGCTTCGACTCGGACGGTTACGGCCGGACAGGCGGTGGTGATCGACGGTCCCGCTCTGGTCCTGCAGGGTGCAATCGTGGTCATCTCGATCCTCGGGGCGGCATTAATGGCCGAGCGCTCGATCGATTCCGTGGGAGATGCCTTCGCCTCACGGGTGTCTTCCCTCCCTGGCTCGGAGGAAGAGAAGCAGTTCACCCAGCGCGGCTACCTGCAGACCGAGATCTGGCCACTGACGCTGTTCGCGGTCCTCGGCATGATGCTTTTCGTCTCGGCGAACGATTTGCTCGTGATGTTCATCGCCTTAGAAGTCATGTCCCTGCCGTTGTACTTGATGACCGGCATGGCCAGGCGTCGTCGTTTGCTCAGCCAGGAAGCTGCCCTGAAGTACTTCCTCCTCGGTGCTTTCTCATCCGCCTTCTTCCTCTACGGGGCGGCACTCGTTTACGGCTATGCAGGTTCCATCACGTTCCCCGAAATCGCCCAGACCGTCACCAGCAAGCCCGGTGAGTCGCTTGTCTTGATGATCGGCCTGGGCATGGTCCTCATCGGCCTGCTGTTCAAGGTCGGCGCGGTGCCGTTCCATCAGTGGGTGCCTGATGTTTACCAGGGAGCGCCCACGCCCGTCACCGGTTTCATGGCCGCAACGGTCAAGATCGCGGCCTTTGGCGCACTGCTGCGCATCCTCTACGTGGCCTTCGGTGGTGTTCGCTGGGATTGGGAGCCCATCATCTGGATCGTGGCGATCCTGACGATGCTCGTGGGTTCGATCGTGGCGGTCGTCCAGACCGATGTGAAGCGCATGCTCGCTTACTCTTCGGTCGCCCAGGCTGGCTTCATCCTTATCGGTGTAGCCGCTGCGTCCGCTGCTGGCATCGCAAGCACGATGTTCTATCTCATTGCCTACGGTTTCACCACGATCGGAGCCTTCGCGATCATCTCGATGATCCGTGATCCCAACGGCGAGGCAACGAATCTGGCATCCTGGGCGGGTATCGGTCGGAAATCGCCGATCGTGGCATCCGCCTTCGCGATATTCATGCTGGGTTTGGCCGGAATCCCGCTCACGTCCGGATTCGTCGGCAAGTTCGGAGTGTTCGCGGCGGCAATCGAGGCGGGCATGGTCTGGCTGGTCCTCGTGGGTGTGGTTGCCAGCCTGATTGCCGCCTTCTTCTACGTACGGGTGATCGTGGTCATGTTCTTCGCCCAGGAGACCGAGCAGACGGCGTCCGTGGCGATCCCCTCAGCCTTCACCACCGTCGCCCTGGCGGCGGGCGTGGCTGTGACTGTGATCTTGGGTGTGGTTCCCCAGCCCATCTTGGATCTGGTCACAAATGCCGATGTCTTCATCCGGTAGTACCGTCGAGCCATGACCGAAAGCCCGCTTGGCGAACTGTCGGTCGATCCTGCCTTCGATTCTTCGCTTGCCGCCGCTTTGGAAGAGGTGGAGATCGCCCTGCGCAGCGCGGTGGTCAGCGACTACCCCTTCGTGACCGAGACGTCCCGACACCTTGTTGACGCCGGTGGCAAGAGGTTTCGGCCGCTCTTGACGGTGCTGGCGTCGCACTTCGGCCCCCATCCGGCGAACGACGACGTCATGAAGGCCGCGGTAGTGGTTGAGCTGACACACTTGGCAACGCTCTACCACGACGACGTCATGGACGAGGCCCAGCTGCGCCGGGGGGCTCCGTCGGCGAACGCCCGCTGGGATAACTCGATCGCAATCCTCACCGGTGATTTCCTCTTCGCGCGGGCCTCGGACATCCTTGCCGACCTCGGCCCGGATGCGGTCCGTATTCAGGCGCAGACGTTCGAGCGCCTGTGCACCGGGCAGATACGCGAAAGCGTCGGCCCCGATGACGGCATCGATCCGGTGAAGCACCACCTCCAAGTTCTCTCGGACAAGACGGGATCGCTGATTGCCACCGCGGGTCGGTTCGGGACCATGATGGCTGGAGCGGACCAGGCGACCGTCGACATCATGAGCCGGTTCGGCGAAGCCATCGGCGTCGCCTTCCAGCTTGCAGACGACATTGTGGACATCGCCTCGGATGCAACACAGTCAGGCAAGTCGCCGGGTACCGATCTCAGAGAAGGTGTCCCCACCCTGGCGACCCTGATCGCTCAGGGGAGTGACGATCCAGCGGATGAACCTTTGATCGGATTCCTGTCCGGCCCCATTCCCGACGACGGTGAACATGCCCGTGCACTCGAGTTGCTGCGTGCGCACCCTGCGTTGGAGTCGGCCCGCGAGGAAGCCCGGCGCTGGGCAGGCGATGCTCGTCGGACGCTGGAGCCGCTGCCCGAGGGTCCAGCCAAGGAAGCGCTTGAAGCTCTGTGCGATTACGTTGTCAATCGCACTGGCTAGGTGCGCCGAATATTCACGTCCTTCCTTGGCTCCGGGTGGGGTACTAGCACCCCACTTTTCTCACTGCCTTCTCAGTTGGCTCAACGTTGTGTCAGTATCTGGCGAGGAGGTTCGCACATGTATCGTTCCGCAACTGTTGTAGGCCTGAGCGTCGCTTTGACATTGGGTTCGGTGACCGGGGTGGTCGCTGCTGATCAAGCACGTCCGGGCGCTGTGGATCTGGAGTTCAATGCAGGTGCAGGCTTCGGCCGAGAGGAGGGCAACACTCCCGAGATCTACGGAGATATCGTTGGAACTGAGACTGGATTCCTCGTTGGGGGTGCGTTCGATTCGTATCGAGGATTCGATACTCCGGGAATAGTCGCGATCCGAAATGACGGCAGTTCTGATCCAAATTTTCGTCTTGAGGTCTCCCCCATACAAATTCGATTTGGAGATACCCTCGTCGAGTTCGGTAACAACGTATTTGCGATTGAGCCCATTGGCAACAGTTTCTATCTGCTAGGCGGCCAGTTCGCGGACGGTGACACCATCAAACTCGTTGATCAGTTTGGCCGTGAAGACCCGAGCTTTAGATTCGAAGAGCCTCCTTCTTCGGGGCGAAACGGTTTCCCCGATCGTGGATTTAACGGTCTTGTATTTGACATTGAAACCGTTGCGCCCGGCGTCTTCCTTGTCGGAGGGCAATTCAGTCGGTTCAGCAAGCGACCGGCAAAAGGAGTGGCCCGAGTCATTCTCGGAGAGGATCGCGTGCTTCGCCTCGATCCAACTTTCGAATCACAGTTGAATATCAAGGATCGTCGACGCACTGCTTTGCGTGACCCGATGATTTTCACCATCGCGACGAGGCCCGACGATTCCATCCTTATTGGGGGAATCTTCGACAAGTACCAGGGTGAGAAAGTGGGTAGCATCGCCCAAATTTCGACCCGTGGAGAGCTGATGAGCACCTTCGAAGGAGGAGCCCGCGCGGGAAGAGAGAACGGTCAGGTTTTCAGCATCGTGCAGCAGCCGAACTCGCCTGCGGTGGTGGGTGGATCGTTCACGAGTTTTGGCTCGGATTCTGCGGCCCGTGGTCTCGCGGTTCTTGGAGGTCAGAGAGTTCGATCACAGGCGCCTCGTCTTGTGCAAGCGACGCTTGGAGACTGTGTCGAGCGGACTGACGCGACTGGCGGGGCACAGGCTGTCTCACCTGTTCCGCTAGAGGTCCACAAGATCGTCCCCACCAGGAACGGTGGCTACGTTATCGCCGGTCGATTTAACGGTCTGGTTAACCTCGACGGAAGCAGCCACAACTCGGTGGGAGTCGCGCGCCTAAACTCGGATCTAACTGCCGATTGGACCTTTATGGACAGTCGAGGTCGCCCTGGCGGTCTCTTCGATGCGTGCCCTGACGGCTCGCTAATGCCTGGACGAGGCATGACGATTGGGGAACTCGAGGGCGAGCGAATCGTCGCAGGCGGCTTTTTCAACACGGCCTTCGATGTCCAGACGCTTCGCCCAGTGAATGCTCCGAATATCACGATGCTCTGGGATACCAAATTGGAGGACACCGCATTGATTCCTCGTACTCCGATCGTCCCAGAAGTGAAGTCAGTTTCGGAGAAGGAATTGGTGGACATCGTTTTTGCGGTCTCAGGGCGCGCGAACGACCAACGCGAGGAAACCTGGGTGTACCGGCAAGGCGAAATTGGGACAGCCCGTACCGAAGGGGGTCCATGCGAGATTGTTGAGCGGGTGCCGTTTGATGAATTGAATCCCGGATATGACACGGTCACGGTCCAACATCGGCCTCGGAGCGGCGCTGGCACCTACATCTGCGCGAGACAGGTATTGGCGACGAATCTGCGCGAACTAGCGAGTGACTTTTCCTACATCCTCATTGAAGGCTAGTTCACGTAACCTCACCGATCTCGAGTTCCTCAATCAGTTTTTCGTTCTTGGTTTGCTGCCTGTTTCGGGAATGACGGTAGGCGTCGGTGGAAAAGACCACTAGGGCGGACCAGATGAACAGGAAACCGAGCCAGCGAGATCCAGGCATCGCTTCGCCGAAGATGAAGACGCCGATGCTGAACTGGAAGATCGGCGTGATGTATTGAAGGACACCCAACGTGGAGAGCGGGATACGCGTTGCGGCCCCACCGAAGGCCAAGAGCGGCAGGGCCGTAACCGGGCCGAGCAGTATCAGCAGCACGCTTATCTGCCAGCCATCGAGCGCGAAGGCGGCTTGTCCGTTTGCCTCCCACACCCCCATCAGGGCTAGGGCGAAGGGCGCCAAGGCAGCAGTCTCGATCACCAGGCTGTCCGTGGATCCGACGTTGGCGAGTTTCTTGAGAAGGCCGTACATGCCAAAGCTCAGGCCGAGAGTGAGACTGATCCACGGCAGTGCCCCGTAGCTGACGGTCAAGATGACGACCGCCACGATCGCGATGACGACCGCCACCCACTGAAGACGACGCAGACGTTCGCGGAGCAACAGCACTCCGAGCGCAACTGAGATGAGTGGATTGATGAAGTAGCCGAGTGAGGCTTGGACAAGTTGGTCGCTGGCAACGGCGTAGACGTAGACAAGCCAGTTGATAGAGATAAACACGGCTGCAACAAGCAGTATCAGCAGCGTGCGCTTATTCATTGCCCGTCGCACACTGCCCCAATTGCGAGCGATAGAAATCACGATGATGAGAAAGACCAGAGTCCAGATAATCCGATGGGCGACCACCTCAAGGGGTGCCACCTGATCAAGAAGGGTGAAGTACAGAGGGAAAAGGCCCCACATCACCCATGCGGATACGCCAAGGAGCAGCCCGAGTCGGTGTTGGGCTGAGGTGTCGTCGGTACCCGTGCTCAGTTGATGGTCCAGGTGTCGCTGCCGTGCAGCAACGTGCGTAAGTCGCCCGGACCCTCGGCTTCGATGACATCAGCCACCTGCTGCTGAGCCATGCGGTCGTATGCCTCTCGATGCGTGACGTCCCGGAAGATGCCGATCGGGGTGTTCGTGAGCGTGCGCGGGTTGTAGAGCCGCGAGAGGCCGAACGCCAGTCCGGGATCCTTCGCGTGGGCATCGAAGATGATGATTTCCGACTGGTCGACTTCAGCGATCGTTTTCACCTGCAAATGGCCGTCGATGTCGCGGATCACGCACTTGTCTTGCTGATTGCCAAAGATGATCGGCTGATCGTGCTCGAGCCGAATCAGGTTGTCCTCGCGAACGTCGTTTTCCTTGAGCGGCTCCCAGGCACCGTCGTTGAAGATGTTGCAGTTCTGGTAGATCTCAACCAGCGCCGAGCCTTCGTGGGCAGCCGCAGCGCGCAAAACGTCCGTGAGGTGCTTTCGGTCGGAGTCGATTGTCCGAGCAACGAACGTGGCTTCGGCACCAAGTGCCACCGAGACTGGGTTGAAGGCGTAGTCGACGGATCCCTGAGGCGTGCTCTTAGTGACCTTGCCCTGCTCGGAGGTGGGAGAGTACTGGCCTTTGGTGAGGCCGTAGATCCGGTTGTTGAACAGCAGGATTTTTAGATTCACGTTGCGTCGTAGGGCATGGATGAGGTGGTTTCCACCGATGCTCAGGGCGTCGCCGTCACCTGTCACAACCCACACCGACAGGTCGGGTCGCGTGGTGGCAAGTCCCGTGGCGATAGCCGGAGCGCGCCCATGGATGCTGTGCACACCGTAGGTGTTCATGTAATACGGGAAGCGTGACGAACAGCCGATTCCTGAGACGAACACGATGTTCTCGCGCTTGAGGCCCATCTCGGGCATGAAGCCTTGGACGGCAGCGAGAATCGCGTAGTCGCCGCAGCCGGGGCACCAGCGGACTTCTTGATCGGTCTTGAAGTCCTTGGCCTTCATCTCCACGTCCGACTTCGGCACGAGGGACAGTGCGGGGAACGCTTCGGTTGTCATCGCGACTCCTCCATCTGCTGGGAAAGTTCGGTTATTACATCTACGAGTTCTGACGACTTGAAGGGCAAGCCTCGGACTTGGTTGTAGCCGTACGTGTCGACGAGGAACGCAGAGCGCAGCAGCATGTTCAACTGCCCGAGGTTCATCTCGGGCACCACAACGCGTTCGTAGGACCGAAGGACCTCGCCTAGGTTTTTCGGGAACGGGTTCAAATGCCGTAGGTGCGCCTGGGCGACCTTGATGCCGGAGCGTCGGGCGATCTGGCAGGCAGCACCGATGGGTCCGTAGGTGGATCCCCAACCGAGAATGAGAATCCGGGCTTCTCCGCTGGGGTCTTCCACCTCGATATCGGGGATCGAGTCCGCTATTGCGTCGACCTTGGCTTGTCGGAGGCGAACCATGTGATCGTGGTTCTCGGGATCGTAGGAGATGTTTCCCGAGCCATCAGCCTTCTCAAGGCCGCCAATGCGGTGTTCAAGGCCTGCGGTTCCTGGGATGGCCCAGGGACGGGCCAGTGTTTCGGGGTCGCGCTGGTAGGCCCAGAACTCAGATGAGCCGTCCTCCTTGGTGTGGTTCGGCTCGGTCGCGAAGTTTGGATCGATGCTAGGCAACGCATCGACGTCGGGAAGTTGCCAAGGCTCAGAGCCGTTGGCTAGGTAGCCGTCGGACAGTAGGAACACGGGCGTGCGGTACGTGATCGCTATGCGAGCCGCCTCGAGGGCTGCGTCGAAACAGTCGGATGGGCTCTGAGGCGCGACGATCGGGACTGGTGATTCTCCGTTTCGTCCGAACATCGCCTGGAGCAGGTCGGATTGCTCGGTCTTTGTGGGCAGTCCGGTCGAGGGTCCACCGCGCTGAACATTGACTACGAGTAGTGGAAGTTCGAGCGAGACTGCCAGCCCGATGGTCTCGGACTTCAGGGCGATGCCTGGGCCTGACGTAGTTGTGACTCCGAGTGAGCCGCCATAGGAGGCCCCGAGCGCCGCACCGATGCCGGCGATTTCGTCCTCGGCCTGGAATGTCATCACGCCGAACCGCTTGTGCTTGCTGAGTTCATGCAGGATGTCCGACGCCGGCGTGATCGGGTAGGACCCGAGGAAGAGTCGAAGTCCAGACTTCTCCGAGGCAGCGATGAGCCCGTAGGACAAGGCGAGATTCCCGGTGATGTTCCGGTAAGTGCCGGTTTCCATGGGAGCCGGCTTTACTTCGTACTGAACCGAGAACTCCTCGGTGGTCTCGCCGTAGGACCAGCCAGCCTGGAATGCAGCGATGTTCGCCTTCATGATTTCGGGCTTGCTGGCGAATTTCTTCTCGAGGAATTCGATCGTTCCCTCAGTCGGTCGGTGGTAGAGCCACAGAAGTAGGCCGAGGGCGAACATGTTCTTTGCCCGCTCTGCTTCCTTCTTTGTGATGTCGAATTCCTTCAGCGCTTCGACTGTCATCGAGGTGAGCGCGATGGGATGGAGGCGGTAGGCCTCCAAGGAGTCGTCCTCCAAGGGGCTTTGGGTGTAGCCGACCTTCTCCAGATTGCGCTTGGTGAACTCGTCGGTGTTGACGATGAGATCAGATCCGCGGGGAAGGTCGCCGATGTTCGCCTTGAGGGCTGCAGGGTTCATGGCCACTAGGACGTTTGGCTGATCACCCGGGGTCGTGATGTCGTGGTCGGCGAAAGCCAGCTGGAAGCTTGAGACACCGGGCAAGGTTCCGGCTGGGGCGCGGATCTCGGCCGGGAAGTTGGGCAGGGTGAGCAGGTCGTTGCCCATCCATGCCGCTTCGGATGTGAATCGGTCTCCGGTCAGTTGCATTCCGTCGCCGGAATCGCCGGCGAATCGGATGACGACGCGATCGACCTCGACAACCTGCTTGGTCATGCCACCGCTTCCTCGTGAAACAGATGATTAGGGGGTTCTCTCTATGCCACATTCTGGTCCCTTTCCTTTTGCAGCACCACGGCGGTATCCGAATCGTGATCATCAATACTCGGGCGGGATAGCCTGCGGCACGTGTGGCGATTGGCTTCCCGTCCCGAAGTGGCGATCGACGTTGTCGGGGCTGGTCTTGCCTGTTGCACCCTTGAGGTTGAGGCTGCAGCGCAGCGCGGACTTATCGAGGCGATGCACGGTGCCGGGGACGAGACTCGTCACACCATTGTGGTGGTCGCTGGAACCATCACGAAGGCACTTGAGCCAGCCCTTCGACGCATGTACGACGACTATTCCGGTCATGGATCGGTTGCCGTCGTGAGTTTCGGTGCGTGTGCGACAAGCGGCGGGCCTTACTGGGATGCTCCGAGTGTGGTGACCGGCCTGGACGACGTTCTTACAAACGCACAGGTGCTCTCCTATGTACCCGGGTGTCCGCCACGTCCAGAGGCACTCGTGGCCGAATTGGAGCGAATCGTCGATTCGATGGCGGATCGATGAACGCCACAGATGTGATCGTGGATGTTCTTGTTGACGATTGGGTCGAGTCCTGCAATGAGCGAGCAGAACGTGGCCTGGATGTCGTGGATTGGCTGACGGCAGTCGACACCGCCGATCGGCTCTATCTGCTCGTGCATCTCGTAGATCCCGGGTCGGGAAATGCTGAGATGTTGAGATGTGAACTCGACGTGGAGGCTCCTCGAGCGCCCAGCGTGGTGGCGCGCTTCCCCGGGGCTGATTGGCACGAGCGTGAAACATCTGAGATGTTCGGGATCGAGTTCACCGATCGCGGAGATCTTGAGCCGCTGCTGTGGCGACAAGCTCGTACCCCGGCTTTGTCCGCACCGCTACGCAAGACCTCGGCTTTGACTGCGCGAGTGGACACTCCGTGGCCGGGTCGCGACCAAAACGAGCGGTCGCGCCGTCGAAAGTTGCCTCCAGGTGTTCGCGCCGAATGGGTTGACGATGAGTGACGTTGTGGGCAAGCGCAATGTGATTGCGCTACTTCCTGAGGCTTGCACGTCGTGCATGTTGTGCGTTCGGGAATGTCCTTCCTGGTGCATCACCCTGGAGTCGCATACCGAGGAGGTCACGGAGGAGGGCGCGCGGCGGCCCCGCAAGATGAACGTTCTCGATGACTTTGCTATCGATTACGGGCTGTGCATGTACTGCGGAATCTGCATCGAAGTCTGCCCGTTCGATGCACTGGAATGGCGAAGTCAGTTTGATTACCCAGCCGCGGACCGTTCCGATCTGTGTCAGCACACAGAAGATTTGGCTCGCTGGTGGCCTAGCGGTAGTTGACGAACTGGACCGCGAAGTCGAGATCCGATCCTTTGACGAGGGCGATGACGTCCTGGAGTGCATCGCGGCTCTTGTGAGTTACGCGAAGTTCGTCGCCCTGGATTTGGGTCTTGACGCCCTTTGGCCCTTCGTCGCGGATGATCTTGCTGAGTTTTTTAGCTTGGTCGGAGGAGATACCCGACTTGAACGTACCGTTGATTTTGTACTCCTTGCCGGAGGAGCGTGGGTCGCCGTGGTCGAAGGCCTTGAGGCTGATGCCCCGCTTGACGATCTTGTCCTTCAGCACATCGAGGGCGGCGCTTGCGCGTTCTTCGGTCGAGGACGTGATCTCCACGACCATGTCGCTCTTCCACTCGATGGTGGTCCCGGTGTTCTTGAAGTCGAAACGCTGAGAGACCTCTTTAGCGGCCTGGTTGAGGGCGTTATCCGCCTCTTGCTTATCCACTTCACTCACGATGTCGAAACTGCTGTCGGCCATTGCTCCTCCTCGAGTTTGCAGCCTCGACCCTACTGCGACGCGCGGGAACGATTGAGGCAATCGGCACAGCGGATGTTGCTCGCGTGGGAACCTGAGTTTATGTCGACGCCGCGGGCTTTACTCCTCGACCTTGATCGCACCCTTGTCGATCTGCAGTCGTTCACCGATTACCGTGCAGCCCTTGCCGATGTGCAGACGCTTGTGGGGGAGTGGGCGGACGCGGATGTGCCCACCACCGATTGGGATCGCGCCACTGTCGCGTGCATGGGGGTGCTGCACGCATTTCTCGGTGACCCTCGTTGGCTACAGATCTCCAATGCGATCGCAGTTCATGAGCGCGCAGCAATACCCCAGTCCCATCTGATGCCAACTGTGGATGATGTTCGCGGGAGCCTTGCTGCCATCCCAACGGCCGTGATCACGTTGCTTCCGACTGATGTTGCCATCGGGGTACTGGGTTACCACGATCTTCAAATCGGCCGGGAGATTGATTTTGTGGTCGGACGTGATCCCCAGATCAAGCCGAAACCCGAACCCGACGGCGTTCAGGAAGCTTGTCGATTGCTCGGCGTCGCCGTGAGTGATGTCGTGATGATTGGTGACTCGACTTGGGACGCCGAGGCTGCCCTTGCCGCTGGGGCAGGGTTTGTCGGCGTGCCGCCCGATGGGTTCGCAGGCGACGTTCGCAGACAGATCACCACCGAGGTTTCGATGCGGCAGGCGCTCACCGGAGTCGGCCTACGGTAAGGAAAGTCTCACCTGTAAGGTTTCACGCGCTGTTAGACAGGCGTCGCACAGCAAGGCAGGTTGCCCGAGCGGCCAATGGGAGCGGACTGTAAATCCGTCGGCTTACGCCTACGCAGGTTCGAATCCTGCACCTGCCACCACGTCGCTTCAGGGATCTTGTGGTCATGCCCCAGGTCAGGGGATAGTGATTCCAATCTTTCCGACGAAATCCTTGGCTCCGAACCGCTCCTGGGCTAGCGCGAGATCTTTGAGCGGGTAGATGTCGGCAAGGAGCGGCTTGAGTTTTCCCGCCTCGATGTACCCGATGAGGTCTTCGAATACTGACCGAGAGTGGAAAGTGCAGCCGAAGAGCGTGAGGTCCTTCAGATAGAGATCGCGGAGATCAAGATCCACAATGGCTCCGCCGACTGCCCCTGACGTCGCGTATCTACCCCCGGGTTTCAGTGCTCTCAGAAGCGATGGGAATTCGGGCCCGCCGACGACGTCGATAACTACGTCCATCGTCGACTCGCCGAGCTCACGGCACACGTCGGCGCCCCGGGTGACCACGGTGGTGGCTCCCAGGTGACGAAGTGCGTCATGGTGGCGAGAACTAGCCACCGCCGAGATTCGAGCCCCCCGCATCGCGGCGAGCTGAACGAGGGCGGATCCCACTCCTCCGGATGCGCCCGTGATCAGTACGTCATCGCCAGCCACATTCGCTCGTTGTAGCAGGCCTTCGGCGGTGGAATACGCGCACGGGAAAGTCGCTAGCTCGACGTCGGTGAGGGGGCTCTCGATGGTGAAAGCCTCGGATGAGCGGACGGTGACGAATTGCGCGAAGGCACCGTCGATCTCGGAGCCAAGGGTCACCTGCCTTGTGGCTCCGTTGATCACCTCGGGTTCTTGCATGGTCCGAACGAGCACACGTTGCCCAATTCGACCTGGATCAACCCTCGCCCCAACCGCGACGATGCGCCCGCAACAGTCGGCACCTTGGATTCGAGGAAACGTCATTCCGGTACCCGACCACGAGGTCAGTTGGTCGGCTTCTGACTTGGAGTACCAGCCGATGCGAGTGTTGATATCGGTGTTGTTGACCGAGGAAGCGCCGACGCGAATGACGACATCGTCGGGGCCTGGTTGCGGAACCGGGACTTCTTCGAAAACGAGCTGCTCTAGGCCACCGTGACCATGCAGCCGTACAGCGAACATACGTGACGCGGTAGCCAAGTGAAGTTCCTGATTAGTCGAGTGGGAAGCGAACGCCGGTGAGATCCTCGCTGACCTCCCAGAGTCGCGCCGCTTGGGCAGGATCCTTCGCTGCCTCCGATCGGTCAACCAGTTTCGGGTGCCCACGCATTTCACCGAAACCACCCGGACCGACATAGGAATTACCCGGAAGGCCGGGCATCGTCGCGGCGAATAGCGAGGGGAGTGCTCCCATCTGTGGTGACTGGGCGATCAATTTGTTCGCCAACGCGGTGACCTTGCCTTCCAGGCTGGCACCTGGAGCACTGCTCATCGCCGGTCCGACCCCCTGCAAGTTGGTGGCGGCGTAGCCAGGGTGCGCTGCCGAACAAGTGACGGTGAGGTCGTTGGCTGCCAAGCGTCGCTGCAACTCCGATGTGAAGAGCAGGTTGGCGAGTTTGCTCTGTCCGTATGCGCCCCACTTGCTGTACTTCCGCACACCCATGAGATCGTCAAAGTTTATGCGCCGAGCCATCCGGTGGGCGCCGGAGGAAACATTCACCACGCGCGAGTGAGGGATCGCCACCAACGCTGGAAGCAAGAGCCCAGTAAGAGCGAAGTGCCCGAGGTGATTAGTGGCGAATTGCATCTCATGACCGTCTGTACTTTCCCGGCGGGGAATCGCCATGATGCCGGCGTTGTTGATGAGGAGGTCCAGGCCCGTCTCATGGTTCTGAGACCATTGCTCGGCGAACGTCCGAGCCGAGCCCAGGTCACTGAGGTCCAGCCGCCAGACATCCACGTTGCCCCGCACTGGACCCATGACCTCGCGAGCTGCGTTGCCCTTTGCCACGTCGCGAACCGCCATCGTTACCGAAGCACCGTTGCGGGCCAGCGCCTGGGCCGTATAGAAACCGAGACCGGAGTTGGCACCTGTCACGATGGCCGTCCGACCGGTGAGGTCGGGCATGTCGGCGACACTCCATCTCATTTGG
>JAURQC010000073.1 GCA_030836325.1 Candidatus Nanopelagicales bacterium | reverse complement strand
GATTCTGGTGCTGTGATGACGTGTTCATGTTTCGCTTGCGGCAGCGAGGCATCGGGGTCACCGCCTTGTGCGGACACCATGGCGCGCCAGTGATCCATCGCTCGACCGCTGGTGATGGCCTGATTCGGATCGGCGTCAATTCCGGCCATCTCGAGCATCTCAGTTGCTAATGCAATGACCAGGTCGATGAGATCCTGCGGGCCGCCGCCGGCAAGGACCTCGACGGACTCGGCGACCTCAACAGCGTTTCCGACGGCCAGCCCGAGTGGGACATCCATTGCAGTGATCAAAGCCCTGGTGCGAACCCCGGCATCGTTGCCGATCGCAACCATGGTGCGGGCGAGTTCACGCGCTCGCGGCAGGTCGGACATGAATGCGCCATTACCGGTCTTGACGTCCAGGACGAGGTTGTCAGCACCCTCGGCAATCTTCTTGCTCATGATGCTCGAGGCGATCAGCGGAATCGCCTCAACCGTTCCGGTCACATCGCGAAGTGCGTAGAGCTTTTTGTCGGCAGGAGCCAGTCCATCGCCCGCCGCGCAGATAACTCCCCCGGCAACGCGCATGACGTCCTTCATCTCGTCATTGGACAAAAGTGCCCGCCAACCGGGGATGGATTCCATCTTGTCGAGCGTTCCACCGAAGTAGCCCAGACCGCGCCCACTGAGCTGCGGCACTACGGCACCGCACGCAGCAACGATCGGCACCAGGGGCAGGGTGACCTTGTCTCCCACACCACCGGTCGAGTGCTTGTCCACACTCGGTGCGTCGAAATCCGAGAAATCCATCCGCGCACCTGTGGCAATCATTGCCTCGGTCCATCGGACGATCTCGCGCTTGTTCATGCCGTTGAGCAAGATCGCCATTCCGAGGGCGCTCATCTGCTCGTCTGCAACATGACCACGGGTGTAGGCGTCGACCACCCAGTCGATCTGCGCATCGGTCAATTCCCTGCCATCGCGCTTGGCGATGATGATGTCGACGGGGGCGAAAGCCTCGCTCATTCGGTGGTGGTGGCGCTCTCGGGTGCGTCCTCGCCGCCCGCCATCAAACGACCGATGCGGTTGCGGTCGGCGTTCTCACCGTCGATCTCTGCGACGATCCGGCCGTCGTACATGACCAGGATGCGATCCGAAAGCCCCAACACCTCATCTAGTTCAGCCGAGATCAAAAGCACACCGGCACCGCCATCACGCGCTTTGACGATTTGGGAGTGAATGAACTCGATGGAACCGACGTCCACGCCACGAGTGGGCTGGGAGGCGATCAGCAGACTCGGATCGGCGGCGAGTTCGCGCGCGATGACCACCTTCTGCTTGTTGCCACCCGAAAGAGACTGCGCCGTGGTCTGGATCGAGGGTGTGCGGACGTCGTAGTCCTTGACCAACGTGGTGGCCAGAGCATTGACGGCCTTGCCGTTTCGCACACCCTTACTTGCGAATTCGGGTTCGTCGAAACGGTTCAAAACCATGTTGTCGGCGATCGAGTACTGACCGACCACACCGTCCTTTTCGCGATCCTCGGGAACGTGACCCACACCCATGTCATGGATGGCGTGAGGTGTGGCGCCCTTGGCGTCCTTGCCGCTGATAGTCACCGAGGTGGCGTGATACTTGCGCAAGCCCGTGAGCGCTTCCACAAGTTCGCGCTGACCGTTGCCCTCGACGCCGGCGATTCCGACGATCTCGCCCGAGCGAACGCTCAGCGATACATCGCTGACTGCCGGCAGACCGAGTCCACCCTCGACATTGATTCCCTGAACATCGAGAACCACGTCCCCCGGTGCGGCCGGCTTCTTGTCCACGCGAAGCAGCACGCTACGACCGACCATCATCTGGGCCAGACCCGCCTGATCGGTTTGCTCAGGGGTGGTGGTCCCGACCACTTCGCCACCGCGAAGCACCTCGATGGTGTCCGCGATCGCGAGGACCTCACGGAGTTTGTGGGTAATGAAGATGACCGAGACACCGTTGTCGGCGAACCCGCGCATCACCTTGAGAAGTTCGTCGGTTTCCTGGGGTGTCAACACGGCGGTCGGCTCGTCCATGATGAGGATCTCGGCCTTGCGGTAGAGCGCCTTGAGGATCTCCACTCGCTGCTGGGCACCAACGGGAAGATCTTCCACCTTGGCGTTGACGTCGACCTTGAGTCCGTACTCCTCGGACAGCCGCGCAACCTCTGCCGTGGCCTTCTTCATGTTGACGAAGATCGAACGATGCGGCTCGTCACCCAAGATGACGTTCTCAGCAACGGTGAAGACCGGCACCAGTTGGAAGTGCTGGTGAACCATGCCGATTCCGCGACGAATCGCATCGCGCGGTCCTTTGAGTTTGACCGGCTTGCCGTTGATGAGGATGTCACCCTCGTCGGGGTCGTAGAGCCCGTAGATCATCTTCACCAACGTGGACTTGCCAGCCCCGTTCTCCCCGAGCAGCGCAACGATTTGCCCCTTGTGAATTGTGAGGGAAACGTTGTTGTTGGCGACCACACCAGGGAAACGCTTGGTGATCCCTCTGGCCTCAAGGACCGGGGTTCCACTGGGCACGAATGAAGGCATAGTTCTCCCCTATTCCTTCTCGTACGGTTTACCGACGGCTGCTGGCGGCTTGATGCGTCCGGAGACGATCGCCAAGAGCACGATGGTCAGGATGTAGGGCAGCATGTTGATGAACTGCTGCGGAATGGCGATGACTTCGTCTGCCTGCAGCTGACTCGCAAGACCGTTGGCCAAGCCGAAGAACAAGGCAGCGGCTAAGGCACCGATCGGGTTCCATGCGCCGAAGATCATGATCGCTAGAGCGGTGAATCCTCGGCCAGCGGTGAGTCCGCGCTCGAAGGTGCTGGCTGCTTCGATGGACAGATAGGCACCGGCGAGACCTGCCAGACCACCGGCCAGGGTGACGTTGAGGAACCGTGTGCGCTGGACGTTGATGCCTGAGGTGTCCGCAGAACCCGGCTTCTCACCGACCGACCGGGTTCGCAGCCCCCAGATGGTCTTGAAGAGCAGGACCCACAACAAGAATGCGGTCAAGATGGCCGCATAGGTGAACAGACCGTTGTCGAAGAAGACCGGACCTATGAGCGGGATGTCCGCAAGGATCGGAATACGCAAAGTGGGCGTAATAGCCGGCAGCACGTAGCCCTGCGAGTAGAAGAACGACGTCAGGCCGGTGGCAATGATGTTAATGATGGTGCCAGCGATGATCTGATCCATCTTCCAGGTGACCGCGCCCGTCGCTAGGAAGGCACCCATGATCATCCCGGTGCCGATCCCGATCATCGTTCCCAAGATGAGATTGCCAGTGATAGCTGCGCCGAAGAAGCCGGCGAAAGCGCTCATCAGCATCTGGCCCTCAATACCGATGTTGATGATGCCACTGCGTTCGCAAATGATGCCAACCATCGCCGCGAGGATCAGCGGGACGGCGTAGCGGAGTGAGAACGACAACACCGAGACGGTGCGGTTTTCGTCGTTGATGAAAGCAACAATGATGCCCGCGAAGATCGCAATTGCCAGTGTGTAGGCGTACCGGGCTCTCATGCGCCACCCCAACCGGAGCTGACCGTGGTTTGCTTCTCAGCTCGCTTGCGGAACAACAAGCGGCCGACGATTGGTGCGGCGACAAAGAGCAGCGTGAGGGCCAAAATAACGTCCACAACTTCCGGTTCGATGCCCGTTTCGAACTGCAGGGTTGCAGCGCCAGCACGCAGGGTTCCGACCAGGAGTGCCGCCGGAATCGTCGCGATGGGGTTGGCTCGTGCGAGAAGTGCGATGGTGATGCCGTCGAAGCCGAGACCGGCGTTGAAAGTCGGCTCGAAGCGGCCAGTGATTCCAAGGGTTTCGACCGCGCCACCCATGCCCGCGAGGGCGCCGCTGACGGCCATGGCTAGGAAGATCGTCTTCTTGACACCGATACCTGCGTAGTTGGCAGCACTGGGATTGAGGCCCACGGTGTTGAACCGAAAACCCTGCGTGGTGCGGGCAAGGAACCAGCCGAAAAACAAGGATACGAAAAGCGCGATGACGAATCCTGAGGGCACGATCCCGATGTCAGGCAATGCGGCACTCTCGGCGATTGGCGGGGTGCGCGTCAGCGGCTGGTCCGGCTCCTGGAGCGGGCGGCTCGCCAGGTAGTCGACGAGCGCGATCGCTACCGCGTTCAACATGATGGTCGTGATGACCTCGGAGACGCTCCGGTAGGCACGCAGCGCACCCGCGATGGATGCCCACGCGGCTCCGCACAACATTCCGAAGGCGATAGCGAATGGAATGTGGATGATCATCGGCATCTGGAAGTTGTAGCCGGCCTAGGCCGCGCCGATGGCACCCACGAGCAACTGACCCTGGGCACCGATGTTGAACAGGCCGGTGCGTAGGCCGACCGTCACGGCCAGGCCGGTGAGGATCAGCGGAGTGGACTTTTCCATGACGCGCATGAGTCCGTCAGCGT
>JAURQC010000072.1 GCA_030836325.1 Candidatus Nanopelagicales bacterium | reverse complement strand
GTCCCCCGCTTGACTGTTCGACACATGCCCGTAGCTGTGAGAGCAACGGCCACGTCAATCGAATGCTCACTATCTCGGCACAAGAACGCACATGTGGGTCCGCTTCCGGACAGCATCCCCGCGAGCGCCCCGTACTCAACTCCCGCTTCGAGGAGCGTGCGCAAGGACGGACGCAGTGAGATTGCGGCGGGTTGAAGGTCGTTATGCAGTGCACCGGCGAGCAGTTCGGGGTCGCCAGCACGAAGGGCCTGTACCAATAGATCGGAGACGTAGGGCTCGGGTACTTCGTCGGCCTCGCGAAGTCGATCGCACTGTTGATAGACCGCAGGAGTCGACAATCCCTCATCGGCGAAAGCGAAAACCCAATGGAACTGACCGCGCCCAAGGACCGGCATGATCTGCTCGCCGCGGCCACGACCAATTGCGTTTCCACCAAACAGCGCGAATGGCACATCCGATCCCAACTGGGCGCCGATCTCGGCAAGTTGGTCTCGCGTTAGCCCCGTTTCCCACAGTGCATCGCAGGCCACGAGTGTGCCCGCTGCATCTGTGCTCCCGCCAGCCATTCCGCCCGCAATCGGAATTGACTTCTCGATGTGCAGCGAAACATTCGCATCGACTTTCGCGTATTGAGCCAGTGCATGCGCCGCACGGACAGCCAGGTTGGTGTCATCCACCGGCAACGACTCAGCACCTTCACCCATCATGGACAGCGAGACTCCCGAACCCTCACTAGCAGTGACGACGTCGTTCAGCGAAACAGCCTGAAAGACGGAAATGAGTTCGTGGTAGCCATCGGCGCGCAACGGCCCCACCGATAACTGCACGTTGATCTTGGCGGGTGAGCGGACGATGACGGGCACAACCACAGGTTACGGGCTACGCGCTACCCGTTGCTGCCCGAGCGATAGCGCAGAAGTCATCCAGGCTCAACTGTTCGCCACGGCTCTGCGGATCCACACCCGCACGCGCTAGCGCGTCAACTGCCCGAGGCTGTTGCACTAGCCACGGCGCCAGCGCTGATTTGATCTGTTTGCGGCGCTGACCGAAGGCGGCATCTACAGCACCAAAGACGGCATTTCGATCAACATCCGCGGGTTGATTCGTTCGCACGATTGAGACCAAACCGGAATCGACGTTTGGAGCAGGCCAGAACACTGCGCGTCCTACATCGCCGGCGTAGGAGACGTCACCAAACCACCGCGCCTTGACGCTCGGAGCTCCGTAGGTGCGAGATCCCGGCCCAGCGCAGAGTCGATCCGCAACTTCCTTCTGCACCATAACCAGCACGCGCTGAATCGTCGGAAATGTGGCGAGCAAATGGAGCACAACCGGGACAGCAACGTTGTATGGAAGGTTTGCCACCAATGCTGTGGGGTCCTTGGGCAGCGAGGTCACCTGCAGGGCGTCGGCCTGTACTACGTCGAGTCGCGCGGCGACCTCGGGTGCAAATTCCGACACCGTGCGAGGAAGTCGATCAGCCAAACGTGGATCGATCTCCACGGCAACCACGTCGGATCCGGTTTCCAGCAGAGCCAACGTCAGGCTTCCCAGACCCGGACCTACTTCCAGCACGACATCGCCCGCACTGACGTTGGACGTGCGGACGATTCGTCGGACCGTGTTCGGGTCGATGACAAAGTTCTGCCCCCACTTCTTGGTGGGCTGAATATCGAGCTCCGCTGCGAGACGCCGAATGTCGGCGGCCCCGAGAAGCGAACTCACCACTGCCCGAAAGCTCGGTAGGTATTGACCACAAGTGCGTCGCAGAGTTCGTCGAGATCCTCTCCGCGCTCCTGCGCCATCCGTCGTACCGTCCACGGCATCAGATATGTCGCGTTGACTCGCCCGCGATTCGGCTTCGGTGTCAAGTACGGAGCGTCGGTCTCGACTAGCAACAGGTCACCCGGCACTACTCGCAGCGCCTCGCGCAGTCCTTCGGCGCTGCCGAACGTAATCACTCCGGCAAAGGACATGAACCACCCGTGCTCCGCGCAAACCTTCGCCATTTCGGCATCCCCGGAGAAGCAGTGGAACACGACCCGCTCCGGTGCACCCTGATCCAGCAGGACGGAGATGACGTCGTCATGGGAATCGCGATCGTGTATCACCAAGGTCTTGTCGAGTTTCTTAGCTAGATCGATATGCCAGCGGAAGGACTCGTGCTGCATCGCTTGGCCTTCGGGCTCAGGAGTGCGGAAGTAATCGAGCCCGGTCTCACCCACCGCACGGACGACGGAGTCACGCGCCAACTCATCGATCCGATCCCAGGC
This sequence comes from Candidatus Nanopelagicales bacterium, assembly GCA_030836325.1. Next base: position 10,303 of record JAURQC010000072.1, on the reverse strand, counting down.
GGCTTCCAGCGCCCCTTTGCCCTGCCGGACTCCGATGCGCGCAGCATCGTTGGGGTGTAGCGCCACACCGACGGCCACATTCGGATGCGACTTCGCGAACGGGACCGACCACTCGGCCGATTCCACGTCGCAACCAATCTGCACCACCTGGGGGACACCAACCTCGGCAGCCCAAGCAAGCAAAGCCTCAGCCTCCGGCACTTCATCGCCGTGCAGCGAACGGTCGTGCACATCGAGGTGAGTGTGCGAGTCGATCACCGGGCGCGGCAGCGCCTCCGGTGCATCCGGCCAGCCGAGTTCGCGGCCCATCGCTAGGCCTCCGACGGCTCGTCCGGCAACCGGGGGAACAGAGCATCGCCCTTGGTGACGGTGACGCCAGCCGGCAACTGTCCCCAGCGACCGACCGAATCGATCCGTTGTGCAGCCAGCGGCCCGAGTTCTTCCTCCGCACCTAACTGCGCCCACAAACTCGACATCGCCTTGGGCATCACGGAGTTGTACAAAACGGCGACGGCGCGGAGCGCTTCACACATCGTGTATAGGACCGTGTCAAGACGCTCAGAGTTGGCATCGTCCTTGGCAAGCACCCACGGTTCGACCTCTGTCACGTATTGATTGACGAGTTCCACCACGCTGCGAATCTCACCAATCGCAGTGGCGAAATCTAGTTCACCGATCGCGGCGTCCGCGGCATCCGCGGCATCCGCCAATCGTTGGACGACGGCGTCTTCAGCCGCCGTTAACGGACCAGACTCCGGCAGTACACCACCGCGGTACTTGCCCACCATCGCCGTCGATCGCGAGGCGAGGTTGCCCAATCCATTGGCGAGTTCGGAGGTGTAGCGGGCCGACATGTCCTCCCAGGAGAAGGAACCGTCCTGGCCGAAGCTGATAGCCCGCATGAAGTAGTAGCGGAAAGCATCCGAGCCAAAGTGATCAATGATCTGTTCGGGTGCGATACCGGTGAGCTTGGACTTGCTCATCTTCTCCCCGCCGACGAGCAACCAACCGTGCGCAAACACCTGCTTGGGCAATGGTTCTCCAGCGGCCAAAAGCATCGCCGGCCAGTAGACGGCGTGGAAGCGCAGGATGTCCTTGCCCACGAGGTGGACGTCCGCCGGCCAGGTGGTCGCGTACTTGGCGGCGTCGTCACTGCCTGGCTCGGATCCATAGCCCGTGGCTGTCGCGTAGTTCAACAGCGCGTCGAACCAGACATACACAACCTGGTTGTCGTCCCACGTCAGCGGAATGCCCCAGTCCACACTCGAGCGGGACATCGAGATGTCGACGAGTCCTTGCTTCAAGAAGGCCATGACCTCGTTGTACGCACTTTGCGGACGCACCGCGTTCGGGTGAGCCTCGTAATGCTCGATGAGTCGATCACCGAAAGCCGACAGCTTGAAGAACCAGTTGTCCTCGCGCAATTCCTCTGCTGGACGACTATGCACTGGGCACACCTGCTGGCCCTCATATTCACCAGTGCCGTCGATCAAGTCACCGGGAAGTTTGAACTCCTCGCACCCCACGCAGTACGGACCCTCGTAGGGCGCCGAATAGACGTATCCGTTCTCACGTACGGTCTCCCAAAACTTCTGAACCCGGTGCACGTGCCGGTCTTGCGTGGTGCGAATGAAATCGTCGTTCGCTGCGTCAACCGTCTCAAGGACGGGAAGCCAGGAATCGGCCACCAGTCGATCGACCCACTGCTGCGGTGTCACGCCTCCGGCTTCGGCCGCACGCTGCACCTTGGTTCCGTGCTCGTCTACGCCCGTGAGGTACCAAACCTTCTCACCGCGCTGCCGGTGCCACCTCGTGAGGACGTCACCCGCTGTGGTCGTGTACGCGTGGCCGATGTGAGGGGCATCGTTGACGTAATAAATGGGCGTGGTGACGTAATACGCCTTGTCATCGGCGGGGGCGGACATATCCGAATCCTAGGTGTCGCCGGATGTACGCAACGAGGTGTCGTACACCTGTCGTTTGGGTAAGCCGGCGGCAGATGCGACCTGCGCAGCCGCATCCTTGCGCGACAGTCCACCAGCCATCGCCTCGGCGACGGCCGCAGATATGGACTCGTCGTCCCCTAGCCCTGACGCGGCCCGGATCTCGTCTGTCGATGCCCCGTCCACCACGACGGTGATCTCACCGCGAACCTCACCGGTTGCCCAATCCGCCAGCTCGCCGAGACCACCCCGCTTGACCTCTTCGTGCGTCTTGGTCAGTTCCCGGCAGACCGCTGCCTGCCGATCAGGTCCGAATGCCCGAACCATGTCCGCAAGGCTCGCATCGAGTCGATGTGGTGCTTCGAAGAACACCATGGTGCGCTCTTCGGTGGTCAAGGACTCCAAACGACGACGACGATCCCCCTCCTTGCGCGGAAGGAAGCCCTCGAAGGCGAACCGAGCAACGGGCAGGCCCGACAGCACGAGAGCAGCCAATGCGGCAGACGGTCCAGGCAGGCAGGTGATAGCAACGCCGGCTTCATGCGCCTCACGCACCAAGCGAAAACCCGGATCGCTCACCGACGGCATCCCCGCATCGGTGACCACGAGCACCCGAGCACCACGAGCAGCCTTGTCAATCAACTCCGGAACGCGAGCGGATTCGTTTCCCTCGTAGAAGGACAAGATCTGCCCGCGCGGCTCGATCTCCAAGCGCGACAGAAGTGCCCGAAGCCGGCGGGTGTCCTCGGCGGCGATGACATCACAGTCCCGCAAGGCCGCCACTAGCCGCGCCGACGCGTCCTGAGCATTGCCCACCGGGGTAGCGGCCAGCAATATCTGGCCTTGACTGCTGTCATCAATCACCACCCCATCTTGTCGCACCTACGATGGCATCGTGTCGCCTGTGACCGCTGCCCCGGATCGCAGCACGGTGACCCTTCCTGATCGCCTCGCATCACCCATGCCCTCGCATGGATGGCGCGGCTGGGCTGGGCCGCTAGCGGTCGGTGCCATTGCCGCCCTCATCCGACTTCCTCGGCTCGGCGAGCCAAACGCGGTGGTGTTCGACGAGACGTACTACGCGAAGGACGCATGGTCGTATCTGCGTTACGGCGTTGAGGTCGACGAGGTGGACAACCACAAAGAACTCATGCTTCAAGCAGGAGACAACTGGCGGGCGGTCGAAGCGTTCAGCGGTGAACCGGGGTTTATCGTCCACCCACCTGTGGGCAAGTGGACGATCGCGATCGGCGAGTACATCTTCGGAGTGGATCCGTTCGGCTGGCGCATCGCCATAGCGATCCTCGGTGTGATCGCGGTGATCATGACTGCCCGCATCGTTCGGCGCCTGACCCGATCCGATGCCATCGGCACGATCGCCGGTCTCCTCCTAGCCCTCGACGGCATCCACATCGTGATGAGTAGAACCGCCCTGTTGGACCTGGTTCTCGGTTTTTGGGTTCTTGCGGGTTTCGGTCTTCTGCTCGTGGATCGAGATCACACTCGAAAACGCGTCGCCGCCGACGTCAGGCAACGCGGAGCCGACCGGGTTGCCGCCGGGCTCGGTCCGTTCCTGGGTTGGCGCCCCTGGCGAATCGCCGCGATCGTCGCGTTTGGACTTGCGTGCGGTACCAAGTGGTCAGGTATCTGGTTCCTCGCGGCCTTCATGGCGATGTCCCTCGTCTGGGACGCACTACTTCGACGTGCCATCGGCGTGGACCACCCGTGGTCGGCAGCTTTCGCTCGCGACTTGCCACTGGCTGCATTGTCGACACTCGTCATCGGGATCGGCGTCTACTTGCTGACGTGGACCGGATGGTTCGCCACCTCCACCGGGTGGAGCCGCAACTGGGCAGCCGACCAGGGCGATTCACTCGTCCCCGACCCGATCCGATCGCTGTGGCACTACCACTCCGAAATGTGGAACTTCCACACCAATCTCCAGGCCGAACACAACTACGCCAGCAACCCGCTGTCATGGCCATTTATGACGCGACCCACGAGCTTCTATTACGAGTCTCCCGAGGGTTGCGGTGCCGATAGTTGCTCGAGCACCGTGCTGGCAGTCGGCAACCCGATCATCTGGTGGGCCGCACTTCTAGCGATCCCTTACCAGCTATGGCGATGGATCGCGATGAAAGACTGGCGCTCGGCTGCAGTGATCCTCGGCATCGCCGCAGGATGGTTGCCGTGGATGCTCTACCTCGACCGCACGATCTTCACGTTCTACACGGTCGTGTACGTGCCTTTCGTGGTGATGGCGGTGACACTCACCCTCGGGGCCATCGCGCGGGGGCTGCGGAACAGGCCGCGCTGGGTTCCCGCCTTGCTGATCGGTGGTTACGTCCTCGCGGTGGTCCTGGCAGCGTGGTGGTTCTATCCGATCTGGTCGGCTGAAGTGATCACTTATGACGCCTGGCGAGCGCGCATGTGGCTGCCCACCTGGATCTAGCGCACATCGGCTCGGTACATCTACGAGGGCGCGGGCCGCTCGCTTTCGGCATCAGTCTCAGCCCGTGGGCCACGAATCAAAGCGGCGGTCAGCGGAACGGCGATCGCCGCGATGATTCCCAGGGCGAATGCTGGTGACGGCGCTACAACCGACTGCCCGGCCAGCGCTTGCGCGGTGAGCAATCCGACCACGATCAGGTAGCCAAGGCCGATGAAGTCCACTCCCGTGATGGAAATTTTTGTCCGGAGGAAGAAAACTGCGAGCGGGATCAACTGCAGGGCATGAAGCCCGACGAAGTGCGGAACTCGTAGATCTCCCGCGACGGTCGACCATCCGAACAGAGGGATACCGGGGCCGCCATCTTCTGATCCGACGGTGTGTGCTCCGGCGACCCCTTGGAAATCTGCAAGTTGTTCCGCCGTGGGACCGGTCATCAAGAAGGCAACACCCATTCCGGCGATGGATACGACGAGGCCCCAGGTGAATGCGCGCTTCATGACCTGATCGACACCGGGACTGCGGATGAACATGACGGCGAGCACCATGGTGGCAAACCACAAAACGGTGATGAACCACGCCATCGCACTCCATACCGCCGTCGCCGCCGGTGAACTGACGTTGAAGTGACTCGTCGTTTCGGCAGCCGCGGCCGAGGTAATCAAGACAAGTTCGACGGTGAGACACACGACGATGGTGATACTGGCGATTCGCGTGGTCCGAGGTGCTTTGCTGATGCGCGGCACGAGGTACGAAAGGCTCAGCGACAACAATGCGGCGGAGATGAAGAACTTGAACGGCTTCATCCACAGCGGTTCACCGAGGATCGTTCGATCATCGATAACGATCAGAAAAGCTGTCACCACAGCCGCGATGACATTGATGATCGCGAAAACGAATTGGAGCCGATCCAGGGCGAAGCGCGTCACGCGACAACACTAAACAACGGACAACTAAACAGTGGAAACAATGGTGGAGCTGAGGGGATTCGAACCCCTGACCTTCTCATTGCGAACGAGACGCGCTACCAACTGCGCCACAGCCCCAAGCGAGACGCAAGGTTAGCAGCAGGCGAATACCCCGCCTGCCGTCCGGGTTTTCTAGTAGCCAACCGCCGGCAACTCGGTGGTGTCGTCGCCCGAATCGACAGCCGGTGCCTGCGGGCGGGAGCTGAGTTCGTACTTATCATCCTCGAGATCATCAACCGTGATTCGCGGACGGCGCATGGTGCGGGCCGCCTCGACCATCGCCTCACCGGACCAGTCGCGATCGCGCTCGATGGGCCGACGCACCCGGGTCGCCCGGGGAGCATTGACGTAGGTGGGAAGGGTGGTCGGGACTGCGGACCAGGCGTCTTCGTCCTGCTCACCTTCCCACGGATCCCACTCAAGGAAATCGTCCATGGCCGCTGCAACCTGTGCGTCGCGGCTGCGCTTGGTAGCGGGGCGGGCACCCCGCGAGCGTGGATAGGCGACCTCGGCGACTCGATCGGTGTACGCAACCTCGCGGTAGTCGTCGTAGGCGTCTTCGTTGAGTTCGTCGTACTCCTCGTACTCGTCGAAGTGGTCAAGGCGACGTCGTTCGGAGCCCGCCGAACGCTTGGACGAGGTCACGCCAGCGGCGATCAGATAGGAAAGAACGAGCACAGCCAAGACGATCGGAGCCCAGCGCGGAACCAGACCCACCACCGCGAGCACCAAGAGCAGGGCCAACGCACCGCTCAGCACCCCCATGATGATCGCCCGGCGCTTAGCCGCCGCTTCCTGAGCAGGTGAGTAGGCGCGAGACCTGCCAGATCCGCCCTTGTCCGACTCACCCTTACCCAACGACTTCATGGCGGAGGAGAAACGAGCGGTGGAGCGGACTTCACTGATCTGATCATGTCGACGCAACCAGATCGGGATGAGGACGGCAGCCCACAAGGCAATGATCACCACGTAGATCAAGCCCGTCACAATCGCACACGCTAGGCGTTATGGGGCATTTGTTGCGGGAGGTGCGCACTCATGCGGATGCGCGTGTCGCACCCCCGTGCTAGGCCAAATTGCAGGAGCTAGGTACCGGGGCCCTGCGTTCGGTTGTCCACCGAAGCCCGCAATCGGTTCACCACGCCACCAGGAATGTCTCCTGCGAACAAAACGTAGGCGACGTGGTCCCGCCAATCACCGTCAATGTGTAGGTATTTCTCGCGGAATCCCTCGACGCGGTAGCCGAGCTTCTCGGCAACGGCACGTGACGATGTGTTTTCCGGACGGATGTTGAGTTCCATGCGGTGAAGTTTCAAGATGTCGAATGCGTAGTCGCTCGCCATCGCGACGGCAAGGGACGTAATACCGCGCCCTGCGAACTCCTGATCGATCCAGTAGCCGATGTAGGCGCTGCGCAAGGAGCCGTACGCAATGCCGCCCATCGTCACCTGCCCCACCAACCGTCCTCGGAACTCGGTGGCCCACGGGATGACTCGCCCTTCACGCGCCTCTGCTCTAAGCCGACGGGTCATGGAGTGGAAGGAAGGCGGGATCTCACCAGCACGTACGCCTTCATCGGGCACGGTTGCATCCCACGGACTCAGCCACGCCTGGTTTCGACGCCGAACGTCCTGCCAGGTCCTGGCGTCACTCGTGCGAAGTGGACGCAGCCGGACGTCGCCCTCGGTGAGGGTGGGGGCGACATCCGTGCGCCACGGCACGGCTAGAACGTCCGCTCGGAAAGCCACTCACGAAGGTCCGCACCGATGTCGTCACGCTCCGTCGCAAGTTGGATCACTGCCTTGAGGTAGCTGAGTTTGTCGCCAGTGTCATAGCGCCGACCGTCGAAGACCACTCCCCGGACGCCTCCGCCTTTGGCAGCCGGCATCGTTGCCAATTGAACGAGAGCATCCGTTAATTGGATCTCACCGCCGCGGCCAGGCTTCGTCTTGTGAAGAACCGCGAACACAGCGGGGTCGAGCACATATCGGCCGATGATCGCGTAATCACTGGGCGCTTCATCTACCGGTGGCTTCTCAACCAAGTCCGTTACGTCAAAGACATCGTCGTCGTCCGTTGGTTGCACCGCGACGCACCCGTAAAGAGAGATGTCTTCACGTGGAACACGCATCAGGCAAATTACCGAGCCACCGAAGCGCTCACGCACATCAATCATGCGCGGGAGAATCGGATCGCGCTCGTCAATGAGATCGTCACCGAGAAGCACTGCGAACGACTGATCTCCGACGTGGTTCTCTGCCATCAACACCGCATGGCCGAGTCCAAGCGCCTGACCTTGGCGCACGTAGTGGATTTGCGCGAGATCGGTCGACTCTTGGGTGATCGCAAGTTTGTCGGTGTCGTTCTTCTCCGCGAGCGCAACCTCGAGCTCGGTATTGCGGTCGAAGTGATCTTCGAGCGCACGCTTTCCTCGACTCGTGATGAACAAGACGTCGTCCAAACCCGCGGCAACCGCCTCCTCCACCACGAACTGGATCGCCGGCTTGTCGACGACCGGAAGCATTTCCTTCGGCATCGCCTTGGTCGCAGGAAGGAACCGCGTTCCCAGCCCGGCTGCAGGGATCACCGCCGCATGGACACCTGTCATGGGCCCTGACACTACGCCGTCATTCCTGGCATACGAACACCTCTAGGGCAAGGTGGAGCCATGGATGCTCCTGCCAGTAAGGCCGACGTCCGCCGATCCTTGCGCCAACAACGCCGCGAACGGCAGGCCGCGGAGGACGAGGCCCGCCGGATAGCCGAGCACGTCCTCGACCTCGAGGAAGTCCGATCAGCGTGCAACGAGGGCGCGGCCATCGCATGTTATGTGGCACGACCCGACGAGCCACCGACGCACGAACTCATCAACAGCCTTCGTAGTGCGGGCGCAACCGTTCGCCTACCCCGAGTGGAAGGCGACAACCTTGCGTGGGTTGAGACCAACACTGATACGGCTTTCGCTTCCAATGTCTGGAATATCGACGAACCGATCGGTGACCCAACGGACGAACCTCCCGCCCTGTGGATCATCCCCGCACTCGCGGTGGACGCAGATGGATTCCGCCTGGGGCAAGGAGGCGGCTATTACGACCGAACGCTCGCCGATCTGCCCGATGATGGTCGCGGACCGATCATTGCTTTGGTCTTCGAACATGAAGCGCTACCTGCGGTTCCACGCGAGGATCACGATCGCCGAGTGGACGTGGTTGTCACACCGGAGCGGGTTCGTTGGCTCTCGATGCCCGACTAACGGCGGCCTGATTAGTCGTTGGATGTAGACGGACTCAAGGTGAGAACGTCAACCGCTTCGTCGCGGACCGCGGCATCGCTGAACATCCACGGGAACTGTTGGCCTTCGACCCAGGCATCGATCTGGTCGGAGTAGTTGCGGTTGTATGCGTGTCCGGAGTTGCCTGTCAGGTTCACCCACGTCGAGGAATCGAAGTCCGACAGGTCAATGACCTGACGCATGCTGGGTACCCAATCAACTTCGAACCCATCTGCTGGCGTCCAACCGGTCGCGTTGACCGCCGCCTCGCTACCGCCGATTCCCACTGGACCGCGGTTGAAAAGCATCTCGATCGGCGCGATTCCGCTCGTACCCAACGTGCCGTTGGTAAAGGTGAGTTGATGCAGTGCTCCCCAGCTCCACGACGACGGATCGTCACCGAGTTGATCGCGTAACGCTTCGGCTGCGGCCACTTGCGCGGTCGCCAGGAGGGCATCCCGATCTTCAGCCGCAGGCGTGGTCTTATCGATCCACCAGACATTGGTCGGGTCATCCCAGATGTTTTCGACCACCAACCAGAAGCGATCGTTGCCGCTCGATTGGATCAAGTCGGTATCGGCTGCTGCATCGAACATCCGCTCAACCATCTGCGCCCAGATCGCGTTGAAGTAGGCGGCGCCTGCCGAGTCGGCTGTCTGCTGGAGATCCCAATCAGCCAGAAGAGCACGCGCATCCTCGGTCCCTGCGGGCACCGGGAGTTCAAGCAAGCGAGGAACCAGGAACTCGGCGAGTGCATTGTTGCTATCCACCTGGATAGCGCGCATGCGTTCGGCCGTCATCACGGCACCCCCTGCCGTGGAGGACTCGATCAAGTCGACGATTCGCTGGCTACGCGCGCCGTAGGCCCAATCGTCGGTGAGGAAATACGCATACTCCGGTCCGATGACAGCCTGGTTGGCCGTCACGATCCAGCCCTCCGGCGGATCGATCACTGATGGCAACGCCTCGAAGGGTATGTACCCGTCCCACCCGTACTCACTAGTCCAACCCGGGATGGGCCACTTTCCGTCGTAGCCGCGACGGATGGGAATCCGTCCAGGCGACTGGTACCCGATACGCCCGGCGGTATCGGCATACAGCAAGTTCTGCGCTGGTACTGCAAGGAGTCGCGCCGCGTTTCGGAACTGCTCCCAGTCCGTGGCCGTGTTCAGTGCATCGAAGGCATCGAATGTTGGTTGAGGTTGCAGAGCGGTCCATCGCAAAGCAACTGCGTAGTCGCCACCCGATGTCCCCGCCGCATTCTGGGTGCCCATCGATCCCGGTGCGGGAACAGGGGCGTCGACCGCAACGGCGTCATAGACAGCGATGTCCTCGATACCGGAGATGATCGGACCGTCAGCTGTGGACCGGATCGTGACGTCAACCGGGTCACCGCTGGCGACCTTGATCTCCTCTGTTCGGATGTCCAGCGGGAGGAGCTGTCCGTCATAGAGGTATGCGTCGCCCTCAAGCTGATGCAGGACGAGGTCGGTTACATCCGGCCCGAGATTGGTGAAGCCCCACGCGATCTGGTTGTTGTGTCCGATGAAGACGCCGGGAAGTCCGGCCATGGTCCATCCGGTGACGTCGTAATTGCAGTCGTCGTCCATCCGAGTGCAGCGCAACGCCGACTGGTACCAAAGGCTCGGCATGGCAGGTGCGAGATGAGGAT
>JAURQC010000071.1 GCA_030836325.1 Candidatus Nanopelagicales bacterium | reverse complement strand
CCTGACCTACCAACAGGCCTGCGATGAGGGCTGTGACGGTCATCAAGGCGAGGGGAAGGCGGCGCATCCCAGCATTGTGCGTCATGGTCCGGCACGGACCTCGAACCCGGTCCACCGCGGGTGTGTCTGGCTAGCGCGGGTTTACCTGGCTGTCGCAAATTTTCTGGCTATCGCAAGACTCGCCCGACATCCCCGGCCGCCCGGGCCACCCGGGGCCCTACGTCGAATTCATCGATCTCCCGGAAAGACACCACACCCACGCTCGCCTCGAGGCCAGGGACCCCGGTCACCGGAGCCGCAAGCCCGAAGACGCCCGGCGCTCCGTCCTCACTCGCAACAACCCAGGGTGGATCCAACGCGCGAGCGCCGGATGTTCGTGCAGCAAGAATCGCACGGCCCGCAGCCGCGGTCTCCAACGGACTTCGGCTGCCAACCCGGTACGTCACGTGCATGTCCGAACGGCTCGGCTCCGCAACCAAGGCGGCCACCGATTCCGCCCCATCCACAAGTGAGAGATACGCCGTGCAGCCGACAGCGTCGGCCAGTAGGCGAAGGGCAGGGAAGGCTGCGTCGCGCACCACCGGCTGCAGTTGCCGACCCATGGCCAACACTCCGAGCCCGAGTCTGCATCGCCCATCGGACCCGCGACGGATCAACGCATGCTGTTCTAGCGTGACAACTAGGCGATAGACCACTGTGCGTCCGATGCCGAGGCGATTGGCCAGTTCGGTGATGGTCAGTCCCTCGCTCGCATCGGCAACCTCCTCGAGTACGCGAAGTCCTCGATCGAGCGTCTGCGACGTCTCAGCAGCCATAGCGTCAGCAAACCATGCGCAACGCGACGAAGCGAGGGGCAGGCCGGTGGCCCACCCCTCGCTTCGCGGTCAATGTCCGGTCAGTCAACCGGGTAGACCTACACCTTGGCCGCAGCCTTGACGGTGAAGGACGCGATGATCTCGTAGATGCCGATCACCACGAGCCAGATGCCGACCACCCAGGTGAGAGTGACAAGCGAGATGCCCGGCCACACCAACACGATGAAACCACCGATCAGCATCACAACGCCGAAGAAGATGTTCCAGCCGCGGCCGTCCTTGCTTTCAAAACCAAGGAACAGGGTCGAGAAGCCACGGAACAAGAAGCCGATACCGATGAACAGGCTCAGGATGTACAACTCCTGGAACTCACCACGGATAGCGAAGATGCCCAGCACCAGCGACAAGATGCCGGTAATGATGAACAGGGCACGCATCCCACCGGTGAGACCGGCAGCGAATCCGCGAACAATGCTGAAGATGCCAGAGACGATCAGCCAGATCGCGAAGACAATGGCGACGACCAAGACGGTCTTGCCCGGCCACGCGAGGGCTGCGATACCCACCAGCAAGCTCAAGATGCCCGCGAAGAGCAGCACCCACCAGTTGCGGCCGATGGCCGTCATCATGCTGTCGGGATTCTCCTCGATGATCACAGTTTCACTATTGGACATTTACATCCTCCTGATGCCGGCCGTCGGGGTGTCTCCCCTAGCGCCGACAAGATGCTAGGGGTAAGGACACCCACAGTGGGGGATGTTGCGGCCAAAGCCCGAACAAGGTCCGTGCCAATACGCAAATCACGCTGAGCGCGTGATGGGCGGGCTATGCGTCGTCTCGCCAGGCTTCTGGGACAAGCCACGTCGCCTTTATCGTCTCCAATTGCCCGGTTTCCACCATTTCCGCCAGAGCTCGATCAACGCAAGCAGCCAAGGGATTTCCCCCGACCATCGCCAAGGAAAATGCCACATCCGGTGGCTCGACACCAGCCACGTTCGTGATCTCCGCTCCGGCCTCTGCCTCAAGCCACTGGCGAGTGAATTCGTCCATGAGCCGAACGTCGGTGGTCTCTCGGGCCTGTTCCATCTCCAACCCGGTGCGAGCCCACAGCGCCAGTCCTCCACCCTCTGGGATCCAACCCTTGCCCAGAAGCCATGGTCGTCCTATGCCTTGGACCGGAGAAGCGAAGCGCAAGGACGATGGCGGCACCTCGGTGTTCACTCCCAACAAAGATCGGCGCGCCTGGTCACCGCTGACGTCCAGCACCGTTGTCGTCTCCAAATAGGGAGACGAATAGGCAATGGCCGGGAACTCATCCGGTCGCGCGACGTAGCCATCGATGGCGATGTCGTAGTCCAAGAAGGTGCCGGTCAGTACATCCTGAGCTGGAACGAGTTCCCAGGTCACCTCTTGGGGACGAAACCCGAGTTGCTCGGCAAGTGCATACGCCAGTTCGGCTTCGAAACCTTCGCGGTCGGCGGGTTCGTCAGTGAGGAAGAAAGGGGGCGCAGGCGCAAGTGAAGTCGTGAAGGTCAACGCCCCTGGCTCCACCGTCGTGAGGTTGGGCTTGGAACACGGATCCAAGACAACGAGTTCGGCTTCAGCATCGTCATCGGGCACAACCGGAACGGCGGCTCCACCGGAGCCCGCTGCCGTACATCCGACGAGCGCACCCTGAAGGGCTAGGAGTACGCCGCCGACAACGACGGCCGCAGCACCGCGCACGTAGTCAGTCACCACCGCGAGGGAGCGAAGCGTGGATCTCCTGGCATTCGGGACAAATGGGGAACTTTGACGGATCGCGGCCGGGCGTCCACTTCTTCCCACACAGTGCTGTGACGGGCTTACCCGTCACGGCACTTTCGACGATCTTGTCCTTCTCAACGTAATGGGCGAACCGCTCGTGATCTCCGTCATCGACCGAGGAAGTCCGCTCCTCTAGAAGCGTGTCGCCTCCAGGAGAGGGCAGCGGGTCCAATGGGGTGCTGTCGCTCATTCGGCGAGTCTACGTCCCCGTTAGCGTGGACTTCAGCCCCAACTCCCTTCATTTGCGCATCGAGTCCCGTCGCCACAAGATGAGGTTATGTCGTCCTTCCCTGATCCCGTGCACGCGAATGCACTTGATCCCGACGTTGATTACCCCGCCAATGCTTTTGCGTTTCGATACGTGCTGCCTGCACTCCTGCGCGAACCCGGCCGCAATTTCCTCGAGATCGGCGTCGGAAGTGGTGCCGCTTTGCAAACCTTCTCAGACGCAGGCTTCCAGGTAACGGGCTTCGACAACGACGACGCCTCAGTAGTCGCCACACAAGCACGGGCGACCGAACTCGGCCTGAACCCACACAACTTCAGCAAGGGAGATCTACGCGAGCCGGCTTCCTACGCAGCGGTTACGAACAACGGGCCCTACGACGGCATAGTCGGTATGGGTGTGCTCCCGCATATCTCCGACAAGGCTGTGGCGCTGGCTAACGTGCTCGACCTCACGGCCCCTGGTGGCCAAGTTTTCATGGAATGCCGGAACCTGCTCTTCGGATTGACAACCTTCAACCGGTTCACCCACAGCCTGGTGATGGATGACCTGCTCGGAGATATCGCAGCGCCGGTTCGAGAAATCGTGAACGAAGAGCTATCCGGGCGTGTGCACATGGATGTTCCGGGCTCCGTTGCGCGTGCGGCAGATGCCGGCGAAAACATCTTGGAGCCTTTCGACAATCCGCTGACCGTTCCTGCGCTGTTCGATGCGGCTGGATTTGCTGACGTGAGAGTCCACTACTTCCACTACCACGCCGGAATGCCCTACCTGCAGTCTCGTGACCCTGCCGCCTTCCGTGCAGCGGATGTCACGCTCGAGGAGGACACCAGCGGCTGGCGCGGGATGTTTCTGGCCTCAGCCTTCCTCGTCCACGCTCGCAAACCAGCGAGCTAGCCCACCCCGCCCACCGGAACCGAATGAATACCCCCTAGGGTATATTCATGGCAACACAGGAACTGACAGAGCAAACGTTCGCCGATGTAGTCGGCGGCAACGACATTGTCCTAGTCGACTTCTGGGCCTCGTGGTGTGGGCCGTGCCGGACTTTCGCGCCGGTGTTCGAAACTGTCTCGCAAGACAACCCGGACATCGTCTTCGCCAAGGTGGATACCGAGGCTGAGCAGGGACTCGCGAGCTACTTCCAGATCAGCTCGATCCCGACCTTGATGGCGATCCGCGATGGCGTCGTGCTGTACTCCCAGGCCGGTGCGCTCCCCCAGCCGGCTCTGGAGAACCTCGTCCAGGCAGTCCGGGACGTTGACATGGAGGATGTTCGCAAGAAATTGGCCCAAGAAGGCACGCCGCCGCAAGACTCTGAATAGCCCTTCTGGCCCATCGCCGGGCCGGAACCACAGAATCTGGTCCCGCAAGGTCGGGACTTTCGTCCGCTTACGCGGGCTTCTCGCGCTCTTACCGTTAGGGATGTTGGCCAAACGAACAGCGTCAATGACGCGTTGAGGGCGAGAGGAGAGTGTCATGCCGCAGCAACCTTTGGCACAAGTACCTGACGACGCGACCTGGTTTTGGCAGGAACGAGGGGCCTGCCGGAAGGTGGACCCGACGATCTTCTTCCATCCGCAAAACGAGCGCGGCCTGCCGCGGATTCGTCGCGACCGGCAAGCCAAGGCCGTGTGTGCGTCATGCCCGGTTCGACTCGAGTGCGCCGATTACGCCGTTCGCGCAAGAGAGCCCTACGGAGTGTGGGGCGGCCTGAGCGAAGAAGACCGAGAGCGCATCTACCGCCGTCTCGATTCGCGTCACTACCCCCGGGCTAAGGGCGATGGTCTTCGAGCAGCGGGAGCAGACGTAGATACCGCGATTTCACCTGAAGCCTTGGGCGTCACCGCATAACGCCTTTACGCAGCACGACAGTCAGGCGGCCGCCCTCTCGCCGATAGAGTTTGGCGAGTGAACGAGGCAATCGACCTGCGCGGCCGCAATTTTCTCGCGGAGAAGGACTTCACGGCGGCGGAGTTGACGTACCTGGTTGACCTCGCCGGCCGACTCAAGTCCGAACGACGCAACGGGAGTGAGACACCTCGACTCCAGGGCCGAGGTGTCGCCTTGATCTTCGAGAAGACCTCCACGCGCACCCGGGTCTCCTTTGAGGCCGCAATCGCCCACCAGGGTGGCTTCAGCACGGTCCTCGACCCGTCATCAAGCCAGATCGGCCACAAAGAATCCACCGCCGACACCGCCCGAGTTCTCTCTCGAGTCTTCGACGGCATTGAGTACCGCGGGGCTGATCACGCAACAGTCGAGGAATTGGCCGAGCACGCAAGCGTCCCTGTCTTCAATGGCCTCACGGACACCTGGCATCCGACGCAGATGCTCGCGGATTTCCTGACTATGCGCGAGCATTCGGGAACTATCGCTCCATCTTTCGCATACGTGGGTGATGCTCGATTCAATATGGGCAATTCGCTTCTTGTGACCGGTGCGATTCTCGGCGCAGATGTCCGCATTGTCGCCCCTGCCTCACTATGGCCAAGTGAAGACATTCAACTACTCGCCCGCGAGCGTGCTGAAGGCTCCGGTGCACAGATCACCCTGACAGAGGACATCGACGACGTGCGTGGTGTTGACTTTGTACACACCGACGTGTGGGTTTCCATGGGTGAACCCAAGGACGTTTGGGGCGAACGCATCGAGATGCTCCGTCCGTACCGAGTCGACTCATCATTAATGGCGATCGCCGGGGACAAGGCGAAGTTCATGCACTGCTTACCCGCGTACCACGACACCAACATCACGATCGGCCAATCAATCGCCGAGGAGTTCGGATTAACCGACGGAGTCGAAGTCACCTCCGAGGTCTTTGAGTCCCCCGCCAGCGTCGTCTTCGATCAGGCGGAGAACCGGATGCACACCATCAAGGCCGTACTCGTGGCCACGATGGCCGACTAACCGTTTCCCTATCGCGCCCTAACTCAGGCGATCACGCAGCTCCTGCAACTGCTCGCGCAGCACCTCGGGCACCCGATCACCGAACTGCTCGAAGTACGCCTCGGTCATTTCGGCTTCCGCCAACCACGACTGCGAGTCGATGTGGAACAAGTCTTCGACATCCTCGGCAGAGATATCGACGCCATCGAGGTCGAGTTGATCAACGACGGGCAGGCGCCCGATCGGGGTGTCGATGGCATCCGACTGGCCTTCAATGCGCCGGATGATCCACTCGAGCACACGGGAATTATCGCCGAATCCGGGCCAGATGAATCGACCGTCTGCGCCCCGCCGGAACCAGTTCACTGAGTAAATGCGCGGCAACTTTTCCGGGCTGGAAAACGAGCCAATCTTCAGCCAGTGACCCCAATAGTCAGCCATGTTGTAGCCGCAGAACGGCAGCATCGCGAAGGGATCACGGCGCAATTCGCCGACTGTTCCCTCAGCCGCAGCGGTCTTCTCACTCGACATCGTCGCGCCCATGAACACGCCGTGGGCCCAGTCGAAGGATTCGGTGACGAGCGGCACGTTCGTTGCACGTCGACCGCCGAACAAGATCGCGTCGATCGGCACACCCGCAGGGTCTTCCCAGTTCGGCGCGATGGTCGGACATTGCGACGCAGGAACCGTGAAGCGGGCGTTTGGATGGCTCGACGGTTCGTCGCGGTCCGGTGTCCAGTCACGACCCTTCCAGTCGATCAGGTGCGCAGGTGCCTCTTCCGTCAGTCCCTCCCACCACACATCGCCGTCATCAGTTAGGGCGACGTTCGTGAAGATGCTGTTACCAGCATCGAGCGTGCGCACTGCGTTGGCGTTGGTGTGCATTCCCGTTCCCGGTGCCACACCAAAGAATCCAGCCTCGGGATTGATTGCGTAGAGCCGGCCGTCCTCACCGAAGCGCATCCACGCGATGTCGTCGCCGATGGTCTCGACCTTCCAACCCGGCATAGTCGGTTCCAGCATGGCGAGGTTGGTCTTTCCGCATGCCGACGGGAAGGCCGCAGTGATGTAGCGAACATCGCCCTCGGGTGACGTCAGCTTCAGCACCAACATGTGCTCGGCGAGCCAGCCCTCATCTCGGGCCATGGCTGAAGCGATGCGCAGCGCGTAGCACTTCTTGCCCAACAATGCGTTGCCGCCGTAACCCGAGCCGTATGACCAAATCTCGCGAGTCTCGGGGAAGTGGACGATGTACTTGGTGTCGTTGCAAGGCCACGCCACATCCTCGCGAGTCTCGCCGGCCTCGTCGACGAGCGGGTGACCGACCGTATGCAGGCAGGGCACGAAATCGCCGTGCTCACCAATTTCTTCGAGGGCTGCCGTGCCCATCCGCGTCATGAGCTGCATGTTCAGCACGACGTACGGGGAGTCGGTGATCTCGACACCAAGCTGGGAGATGCGCGAACCGAGCGGCCCCATTGAGAACGGAATCACGTACATGGTTCGTCCACGCATGCTGCCGGCGAACAAGCCCTTAAGAGTCGCGCGCATCTCGATCGGATCCGCCCAATTATTGGTCGGTCCGGCATCGATCTCACGCTGAGAACAGATGAATGTGCGCTCTTCCACTCGAGCAACGTCGCGGGGATCGCTGCGGGCCAGGAACGAGTTTGGTCGGAGTTCAGGGTTCAGCCGGATCAAAGTGCCGGCATCGACGAGTTCGCTCGTGAGTCGGTTCCACTCTTCCTGCGAGCCATCGCACCACTCGATGCGGTCAGGCTGGGCGAGTTCAGCCATTTCCTCGACCCATTCCAGGATCTGCTTATTGCGTGTGGGTGCGTTGTCCATACCCGTCAGTGTCATCGTGACTCCGTTGTCCGCTCGAGGTTCGTTTGCTCGAGATTTGATCGCACTTGCGGCCGGGGAAGACCAGGTCAGGATGACGCCTTGCGGGACAATTGGCCAGCCGAGACAGGCGTGTAAACGCTGTCCTGTGAGCAAGTCCACAGGCGCGATGTGACGGCGATTACTTGTGGAACGATCCAATCACCGAAACGGGTTAACCCGGACTTAACGGCAGACGATCGCTGTACGGCGCTCGAGGCGTGGAGATGGCCTTGCGGACCATCGTCGCGAAAGCTTTGGCTCCCTCGGGTCGAAGGTGGATGCCGTCCGCGTAGAGATACTTGGGGTTGTTTGACGCCAACTCGTTCCAGTCAAGCAGCACAACGCGATCGCTGCGGAACTTCGCGTCACACTTGCGGAGCATCTTGTTGTTCACCTTCTCCCACGAGCGCGGAACCTTGAGGTTGACGAGATAGACCGTCCGATTCTTCCCCGCTGCGCGGACCAACTGCTTGCACATCTTCATGGTGTAAGTGCCGTTGGTACCTAGATGAACCACAACGTGCTCAGGAAGTCGGCTGCCAAGACCACGGATCAGTCCAGGACCCGTATAAGCCTGGCGGCTGACTTTGGCATCTACCTTGCCGACACCGGCGTTCTTCAACTGTGATTTCGCACCGAGCATGACGGAGTCGCCGAACGCCACGGCATCGAGGTCCTTGACACGGTCGGTAGCAGCCGCACCCGTGGCCATCGAGGCGACGAGGGTCAGCGCACCAACGCCGGCTAACAATCCGGCTAACGAACGTCGCCAGGCAATCACACGTTTACGACGCACGGGACCCCACTACGGCTCCAACTCCCGCGATGATCGCCTCGAGGATCTCGCGGCTCGTGGCGTAGTTGATGCGCGCGTGACTCAAGCCAGGTGCACCAAATGCAGGCCCAGAATTGACAGCGATCGACGCTTCATCCAAGATCACGGCCGCAGGATCGTCTCCCAGGCTTTCGAAACGCACCCATGCTAGGAAGGACGCCTCCGGCCACACCATCTCGACTCCGTCCATGGCGGTGAGTGCGTCGAAAAGCGTGCGCCGACGATCATCCAGAGCGGTGAGCATCTGCGCGCGCCAGGAGGCACCATCGCGGTAGGCCGCCAACGTGCCCAGCACTCCAAAGTGCCCAACCCCGTACGTTGCTTCGATCGGTATGCGCTCGTTGAGTTCGTCGACCACGGAAGCACCGGCAACCAATTGCGCACACTTCAACCCGGGGATGTTCCATGCCTTCGACGCCGACACCGCGGCTACCGCACGCAGATGAGGTATATCAGTAGCCGCATGCATAAAGGGCACATGCCGGCTCCCGGCAAGTGCCATCGGAGCATGGATCTCGTCCGAGATCACGACCACATCGTTGACGGCAGCCAACGCAGCTACCGCAGTCAAGTCCTCGTGTGAATGCACTGTCCCAGTCGGGTTGTGCGGCGAACACAAGACAAACGCCTGGACCGCTGGATCGGCAAAAGCCCGCTGTAGCCCTTCAAGGTCAAGTCGATAGCGCCCGGAATCCGCGACGAGTGGCACCTCTCGGACCACTCGACCGGTGACCTTCTCAACGGTTGAGAAGAAGGGTGGGTAGACGGGTGGGTTAATCACGACCTGCGACCCAGGCTCGGTCAAGTGCAGGAGGGATTGGGCGATCGCGCTCATCACATCGGCCAGCACGATCACATTTTTGGGGTCCACCTGCCATGACCATTCACCATCGGCGAACGCCGCGAAAGCCACCGGAATCTCCTCCGCCCACCGGTAGCCGGTATCTGAACGGTCTACTGCGCGATGCAGGGCGTCGGCAATCGGCTCGGCCACCGTGAAGTCCATCTCGGCAACCCAGGCCGGAAGGACCTCCGCAGGGTACGCACGCCACTTGGCGCTCGTGCGGAGCCGTAGCTCGCCAAGGGACGTGTCATCGACGGGCACGGGGACAAGCATGCCCAATCACGAGTCCGAATTCGCGCAGGTCCCCGCTGAGAGACTATGCGTCCAACGCGCCCCGGACGATGCTGTCCGCACTGTGGGTGACGTCGCCATCGAACTGCTCCAACGAGATATCCACTACGGGAAACGCATTCATGTCCATTCCCGCCGGTAGCGGGAACTGATTGACCTCTCCTTGGCCCAGCACCCCGATGGAGACCATGGAGTCCGCCTCGGGCGTGAGCATCCAGACCTCGTAGTAGCCGTCGGTCTCCGGGAGGTCGGCGACGTCAACCATCAAAATCGGCCCATCGGATGTATCGCGGACCTGAGCGACACCGCGGACATTTTGACCCGGAAGCGGCTCGAGTTCGGCCTGAGCGATCGTGGGCGCCGGGTTCTGCTGATCAAGCGCAACCAAGGTACCCACGCTGCCTACCAAGAGACCCACGGCTGCAGCCAATGCGAACCAGCCCATGCGAGCGCCGCGAGGAACCCGACGGGTCTCGCGATCGGCGCCATCGGAATCAATGGCCGCGACGATCTGCTCCCACACCGAATCGGGCGGGGACATTGGATGGTCCTCGTCGGTCACGAATCGAGCGCTGTCCACAACAGCACGAAGTTGATCGACCTTGGCCTGGCATGCGGCGCAAGTACGCAGGTGATCACTTTGCTCACCCGCAACTTTTTCTCCCAGGGCGAGTAGCGCGATTGTCTCCTCGTCCATATGTCCACTGCCACGCCCATCGACGTAGCTCTCAACGCCGGACACCGTCCACCTCCAATCGATCTCGTAGCCGCCCGAGCGAACGCCGTACGTGACTTTTTACCGTTCCCAGTGGCAGATCCAGAAGGCTAGCCACTTGAGCGTGCGTCATGTCTTCATAAAAGCAAAGTTCGATGATCCGACGCTGTGGCTCGCCGAGCCGGGAAATCTCGTCGGCGAGTAGCACCCGGTCGACGACGGTCTCGACCGCAGGATCGGCCGATTCTTCCTCGGGCAGTTCTTCGCGTGGCTCAGGTACCCGGCCCATCGCCCGGTAGTGATCGGCGATCTTCCTTCGAGTGATGGCCAGCAGCCACCCTGGCAAGCTGCCCGAGTCCGGATCGAACCGAACGCGTCCTTGCCATGCCGCAACGAATACTGCCTGCGTCACATCCGCAGCATCGTCATCGTTGCGCATACTGCGCCGCGCAACGGTGTAAATCAGAGGCGACCAGCGGTCGTAGACCTCGCGGAGGGACCCGTCGTCTCCGCGAGTGAACGCGGAAGTGATCTCCGCGTCTGCCCGTGACCGCACCGACTGTCCCCTTGTCGTTCCCATCGACGTTTCCTCCGTCGATCCGGGGATCGACGTGCTCACGTCGGTTGTGGTCCCAGTCTCCCTCATGAGCGCACCTCCTCGCCCACAGGGACCGCGCTAACCGGGACAGCAGTAACGACGATGTTCTCGCGGTAACCGTCACCACCGCGATCGAAGTAACCGATGCAGGAAATGAGCGTCAAGACTTCTGGTCCATCCTCCGCAAAGAGCGTTGACGTCGGCAGGATCTCCTTCTCGATCGCCTCCCGCGCTACCACCTGGTATTCCCTGATCGAGCCGTCGCTCAGCTCCAGCGAGACCGGATCCCCAACGGTGAGAGCGGCAATCGAGTAGAACGCACCGGGGCCTTGATCGAATCCGTCGCGGTGGCCAACGATCACAGTGGACCCTCGGCCTTGCGCGGGATCAGATCCGAACCGATACCAACCGACCCGTGCGACGTCGTCTGGAATTTCCACTGATCCATCGTCATAAACACCAACGGCATCGACGGGAGCTTCGATTGCGATTGATTCGATGTCAATCCGGACGGGAGCAAGTGGTTCGATCCGCACGGCTGGTTCGACCGGGGTTCCGATACGAACGACGTCCGCTCCCGCCACATCCAGTTCATCCGACTCCGTCGATGCACGGACCTCGGACGTGGCCTGGGCTTCGGGACGCTCACCAACCGACTCGACTCTTTCAGCAGCCCGCGTCGTCTCTCCGGACGCGACGAACCCCACCCACGCCAGTGGAGCACTGATCAACAGCACCAGGCTGCCGATGAGAATCACCATGGCGGGGCGGGGTCGTCGCATCACGGGCTACTAATGGATTTCTCGAGTCCTACGCGCGGTTGCGCGCAATTTGCGTCATTGCACCAGCTGCGCCCAGTGCACCAAGAGCCATCAGGCCCATGGTCCACGCTGGGAGCTGATCGGTGGCTGCCGTGGAGCCGCCGCCGGCAGCAACACCAGTCGGTGCGCCGTCCAGCCCGTCGATGACCTGAGTCGCCAGCGCGAGGTTTCCGGCCTCAGCCGAACCCCAGGCGTAGACGATGGTGTTGGTGCCCTCGTCGAGAGTCAGATCGGCCGGCCCGAGTGCCACGGTGTCAGTGCCTTGCAGCACGACATCAGCGGTGTAGGTCCCTGCCGGAACCGCAACGATGGCCTCGTCCGGGTTCACCAGGTTCTCGATGATGACAGCGCCGTCCGCGCGGACGTCAACAGCCGGAGCTGCAGCGATGTGGCGCACGGTGAGGCGAGACTCGCCGGCTGCCACCTCGGAGATGTCGTTGACGTAGACATTCAACGCGGGGTTGCCGTCGGCGTCCAAGTTCGCGGTCACCGTCGCATTCGCGCCACCGGGAACCTCGACTCCCGCAGCCTCCAGCACTGCGGTGCCACCGTCCGGTGTCTCGCCGTCGGCGAAGACCGCAAGATCGTAGGTGCCCTCGGGCACGGTCAGGGTCTCTAGCGACCCTGGGGTGAAGTTGTCGATAAGCATCGCGTCACCGGCGTAGACGTCCACGACATCGGCTCCGGAACCTTCCGGAATCGCGTGCAGTACCGAGACGGTCGCGTCCATATCCCCGCCGTGGCCGTCCGCCATGGCGGGAGCGGCAGCCACGCCGGCTATGCCGAAGGGAAGAGCGAGGGCGGCCGCTGCGACCGCTCCACGACGGACCGCACTGCGGCCCTTGGTGGTACGAGAGTCGTTCATGTTCGGCTCCTAGATTCTTGATTCCCCCGACCTGGTGGCCGGTTACCTAGGAGTTCGTTAGAACAACCCCGCCTGGATGCAAAATTCTCAAACTTTTTTGTCGCAAACAGCCACCCGACTGAACCCGGGTCGCTTGTTCAGGGGGAAATCAGGCCAGAGACAGGAATAACTTCTCTAGTTCCTCGGCGGTCATCGGAGCCTTCTCGCCATCTTCCCAACATTGCTTCAGGCCCGTGGCGACGACTTTGAATCCAGCACGATCGAGTGCCTTGGACACAGCAGCGAGCTGGGTAACGATGTCTGCACAGCTGCGGTCGTCCTCGATCATGTTGATCACTCCGTCCAACTGGCCCCGGGCCCGCTTGAGACGCATGAGGACATCACGGCTGATCGACGGATCTATCTCCATGGATGGAGGATACCCCAATACCCTGCGGGGTATCCAAACAAAGCGGAGTATCGTGCTTGACATGGCACACGACCACGGCAAAGCCGTCCAAGAACCTCTTGCACCCCTGGCTCGCAACCTGCGCCAAGCCATCCCCGACGTCTACGCCGGCTTCAAGGAACTCCATGCTGGGGCGATGGCCGATGGGGCCTTGTCGACCAAAGTCAAGGAACTCATCGCTTTGACCCTGTCGGTACACGCCCAGTGCGACGGCTGCATCGCCGCGCACGCCCGTGGAGCGGTTCGCACGGGTGCCACCAAGGAAGAGGCCGCCGAGGCCATCGGGGTCACCTTCTTGATGCAGGGCGGACCGGCCACCGTATACGGGCCACGTGCCTTTGACGCTTTCTGCGAGTACTACGACGCCCAGCACGGAGCAGCTGATTCCGGAGCCGAGTCCTGAGCGACAAAGCGCCCGGGCGGATCGCCCTCGTCGGCAGCGGCGAGTACCTACCCGAGATGCATGAACTCGAAGAGTGGTTGCTTGTCGACAAGGCCCCGCGGTACGTCCAGCTGGCAACTGCGGCCTCGCTCGAAGGCGAGGAATCACTGCAACGTTGGCACGAACTCGGGGCCCGCGCCGCCGACCGCCTCGGTGTGGAACAGGTCGTCGTAGACGTCAGAACACGAGGCGATGCTGACGACCCTTCGCACGTGGCGGTCATTGAAGGAGCTGGCCTGATTTACCTTTCCGGAGGCAATCCCAAACACTTGGCGCGCACCCTGATCGATACTCCCGTGTGGCGGGCTATGCATCGAGCTTGGCGCGAGGGAGCTTCGATCGCCGGCTGTTCGGCAGGAGCCATGGCACTCAGCGGCTACGTCCCCGACATCCGTCACCCGCGCGCCGGTGGTCAAGAAGGCCTCGGTTTGGTTCCGTCATTGCGCGTGCTCCCACATTTCGACGTTTACGCGAAGTGGATCCCAGACATGGTGATGCGCCCAATGCTTTCGGACAGCACGACAGTGGTCGGCATCGACGAGCAAACGGCCTTCCGGGCCGAGCCGCCGGAGAATCTGGACGAACCGTGGCAGTTCCGCGGGGTGGGGCGTGGTTCGTGCTGGCGTATCGAGAGCGACCGCAAATACCGAGTCAACTCGCCCCTGGGTCTCCATGTGGAGTTGGGTTCGCGTCACTGACAGCCGGTGTGCTCCCCCAAAGGCGGCCACGATGTCTTGCGATGAATCGGTAGGCAGTCTGGGCGGCGGGTCGCACGACCGGACGATCGATGGCGCGCCCGATGGGACGCCACCAGCGGCCACCGGACTGCAGTATGTGGGCGGCTGCAGATGATCCCCCGACCACGAACTCCCCCTCAACCCACTGCACTTCGCGCTCGCACTGCTCTTGAGTGAGTCCGAACTGCTCGAGATCGGTTGTTTGGAAGGGCACGAACTCTGCGTCTGACCGAACCCAACGACGCGCGAAATTCACACTCCAGGTGCAAAAGCCGCAGCGGCCATCGAACACGACCACGGGTCGAGTCATTGTTTCTCCGAGTCTGTCGGGTCACGATCGACCACCGCTGCCAACTGCTCGCACTGGTCTCGTGCAGCCGCCTGTGCGTACTTTGCGAAGTCCCAACGTTCGTTGGGTATTTGCTCGATCTCATCAACCGACATCGATTCGAGTTCTGACGCGAAAGCAGCGGTCTCGGACAATGCCTCAACGAGGGCACCGAATCGGTCATCAACCTCATCAACCCGCTGTGCAGCTTCCAGCCGAGTTCTCGCCTGCTGAGTGTTCTGTGAACGTTGTTGCGCGGAAGCGTCGATCGCTGAAACCACGGGCACCGGAGGCTCGTCCCAGCCGCATGCAATCGCGGCGTCATCGTTGATCGACGGTGAGGAGCAGGCAGCCACACCGAGCAGCACGCATCCTGCTGCAAGTGTCGTCTTCCATCGGCCACCCACGGCACCACCGTAGATTCCAGCCGCGCCATGGACCACACTGCAGTCGTGCCTGAACCCATCCTGAGCCCCGGGATTCGGACCTTCAAGCCGCGAAGAAGTCGCATCACTCCGCGTCAGGCGCGCGCGCTCGAAGACGCCGGTCCCCAACTCCTGACCGAGTCCAGCCTGGCGCAGGCGTGGGACCCTGGCGATCCGATCATCCTCGACATTGGCTTCGGCTCAGCCGATCCAGTCATCGAACTGGCCAGCATGTTTCCTGACACCAAGGTGCTGGCCGTCGACGTCCACACTCCTGGCATAGGTGATCTTGTAGACCGCTGCCGAACCGACAACGTTACGAACGTCTTCATCATCGAGGCCGACATCCTCGAACTTGTGTCACAGTTTCCGGGCACCGTGGCGGGAGTCAGATCCTTCTTCCCCGATCCCTGGCCCAAGGCGCGCCATCACAAGCGTCGACTAGTGCAGCCTGGCGTCCTGGACGCAATGGCCAAGGTCGTTGAGCCCACAGGGTTCTGGCACCTCGCTACCGACTGGGCCGAGTACGCCGAATCGATGCAAGCGACCTTCGCCCTGAACGAAAACTGGGAAGGCGGAGTTATCGAGCGTCCCAGCTGGCGCCCGGTGACCCATTTTGAGAAGCGAGCAATTCGCGAGGATCGTCCGATCGTCGACATGTGGTTCACCCGAATCTGATCTACCGTCGTGCCATGCGAGCCATGGCCCTCGTGGCTGCAGCCCTTCTGCTCGCCGGCTGCGTCAGCGAAGCAACCACCGGTGGTGTCGAGCGCTCTGGATCCGAACCGACCACCCAGGCGCCGCCATCCGAGGAGCCAGACACAAGTGAAGAGACCAGAGCCGAAACTGCACCGCAACCAATAGAGTCGACTGAGTCGACAGAACCATCTGTAGTTCCGTGCGAGGACGTCATGTTCCAGCAGGCTCAGGGAACCATCCGAAGTCAGCAGAGCGCGTTCGCGAACGAGGACTTCGCTGCTGCTCGAGCCTTCGCCTCGCAATCCTTCCAAGAAGCGGTGAGCGTCGATCAGTTCCAATCGATCATTCGAGGCACCTACGAGTTTTTACTCGGTGAGCCAGCTCTGACATTTAGCGACTGTCGACGCGATGGTGATTCGGCTCTCATCCAAGTGGAGATTGCGGGTTCCCCATCTGTCTTGATGGTCTATCGCGTCGTTTTAGAAAACGAATCGTGGTTCATCGACGCAGCCAGCATCGCCGGCACCAAAGAAGACGTAGCGGCTTAGCCGATTGCTTCGCCGATAGCGCGATGGGCCGCCGCCAAGGCGGCCTGTTCATCTGGCGCGATTGGCTCATCCACCGTTTGCGACCAGCCCATCGGATCCAGCAGCACCGGAACCGCCAAGGGCCCGGACAATTCCTGGAACTCCCCGTCGAGGATCACTTGGGCCGGAATCGCAATCTGCTGACCGTGAGCCAAGAAGCCGATCACGTCCACCACGGCGTGGGCGGTGGCAAGTTCCGTCGTTCGACCGGCAGTGAAGTGAGTGAAGAACGGCTTTATCGCCGCTCGGACATCGGCAGGCTGACTCTGGATGAACTCGTACGCCCCTCGAATCTCGTTTTGATTGACGAGAGCTAACGCCCGCGATCGAGCCTCGGGAATCTCACTGGACAAATCTGCGAGATCACGTCCCTCACGCGCCTGCCCGATGACGTCGGCGAGGCGCTGTTTGCTCACGCCCCGCGCGTGAATTCGCGACCAGATCGGTACCAGATGGTCACCGTGCTGACCCCACATCTGCGCGTTCACAATCGGTCGGCGAACTCCAAGGTCTGCCGCGAGCTCACGACGGAATCGCAGCGAGTCCGACCAAGCAGCAGCCCCGAGCAATTTGTGGCGCGGAACAACGGATGCGAACGCTTGCACCGCTAGCTCGACTGGATTCGATTGAACGATCACGGTGACATCACCGGACATTCGCCCGACGTCCTCGGCCGCTTCGGCGAAGATCCGCCGATTGGTCTCCGCTAACGCCGCACGATTAGTGATCTCCCGTGTGACCGTGGCACCGGCCATCATCACGACGACGTCCGCCTCCGTCTGAGAAACGTCGGTCCCGATCTCGATCCTCGGCGCACGATCAGCGAATGCATCGTGCAGATCCGCTCGAAGGCCCCATAGTTCGGACTCGTGCGCACCACCGGCATGCCCGATGAGGTGGATGGTGACGGTATCGGGGAGTAATGACCTTTCGATCAACTGGGCGGCCACTTGGCGCCCACAACTTCCGGTAGCTCCGATGATGGCGACGTCCACGGCGAGCACCCTAGGGCTCAATTCAAGAACCAAGGAAGGTAGTGCGAATCACCGGCGTATTCTCTGCGCATAATGCGCACTAATCAGCGCGCTTCAAGCGTGCTGCCGGCATGGCTGATCGTCGCCCTCATGGCCGCCATCGGCCTCAACCTGCGCGCCACCTTGGGAGCGATCCCACCGCTCCTCGGGGACATCAGCGCCGAACTCGGGCTCTCCGGAATTGCCCAAGCGGGCTTGACCTCGGTGGCCATTCTTGCCATGGGCGTCTTCGCGCCCGTAGGTCAGCGCATGGCCGCGCGCTGGGGTGCAGAGATAACCACTGCGGTGATGCTCGGACTGCTCTCGCTTTCGGGATTCATGCGCCTAGCAGCAACCACCACTGGGATCTTGATGGCATCGGTTGCTCTCGCCGGAGCATCGATGGGAGCCGCTTCCGCCATCGCACCGGCGCTCATCGCCCAACACGTCCCGAAGATCCGCGGTTTCACCACTGGGATTTATTCCACCGGACTGGCGATGGGTGTCGCCATCGCGGCCTGGATCGCAGTGCCGACCGAGCAGTGGCTCGGAGGGTGGCGGCCTGCTCTGGCCGTGTGGGGTGTGTTCGCCGGCATCACCGCCATTGCCTGGATCCTTGCTATTCCTGGACTGCACCGCGATCCCGATCGACCTACCCGACTGCGAAGAGGAGACGCCCACGCTCACCTGCCATGGCGTTCTCCAACGGCGTGGATGGTCACCGGCTACACCTCGATGATCATGTTGATCGGCGTCAGCGGTCTGGCCTGGGTCACTCCCTACTACGTCAGTCTCGGCTACCAGAATCAGGACGCGGCCAACCTGCTCGTGCTGTTCCAAGTGGTCCAACTAATCGCGATGCTGACGCCGCCGGCCATCACCCATCACACGAAGGATCGACGCCCACTCTTGGCGCTGTCTCTCGGACTCGGCCTTCTTGGCATCGCAGGGCTCGTGTTCGCCCCAACTCAACTCGCTATACCGGCCGTTGCCCTGTT
>JAURQC010000004.1 GCA_030836325.1 Candidatus Nanopelagicales bacterium | reverse complement strand
ATCCCGATCACCCGCTCGCCGTCGAGCAGGAACGTGTCGCCGCGGTGTTGCTCGCCGAGTGCCGTGAGGTCGGTATTCCCTTGGTGATGGAGCCGTTGTTCTTCGGTCTCGCGTCGCCCGAGGATCGGCTGCGCGTCGTCCTCGAGACGGCGGAGCGCTTCGCGGCTCTCGGCCCGGATTTACTTAAGTTGCCGTTCCCCGTCGACCCGGTCGAGGTCGTCGATCGATCGGTGTGGCTCGATGCGTGTCGTCAGGTGACCGAGTGGTGCTCGATGCCCTGGGCGTTGCTCTCCGGTGGCGGCAACTTCGATCTGTTCCTCGAGCAGGTGCGGGTGTCGACCGAGGGCGGTTGCGCCGGCTTCATGGTCGGCCGCGCCCTCTGGGGGGAGTGGGCGCTGGCCAACGGCGTTGATGAGCGCGAGCGGGTGCTCGCCGAGACGGTGCTCCCGCGATGGGAGCTATTGGCTCTATCCGTCTACGGGTAGGGCCAGATACTGTGCCGGGGGTGCACCGGAATGTCAGTCGTGTGGCTGTGGCCCGCTGGCAGGGGATTGTGCCGGTGCTCCTTCTTGCAAGCGTTCTCGTTGCTCTGATTCGTGTCTGCATTCAGTTCATCGGTCACGATCTCCACTTTGATGAGGCGTATATCTTGCAAGCGGTCGATTCACTGGTCGGGTCGCGCAGTTACGCATCGTTTGGTGTCGCCCGCGGTTTCGGGCCGTGGGAGTTTGATCCCAACCTGACGACCGGTCCAGCGCTCACGCTTCCATTAGCGCCTCTTTGGTGGGTGTCGTCCGGCTCTCTCGTTGCGGTTCGGGTGTTTATGCTCGCCCTCTTCGTCGCATACTGCGCGGGGCTCGTGGTTCTCACACGTGGGCTTCCTATGAGAGTGGCGCTGGCTGCTCTGTTGCTCCTACCGGGAATTGTCGTTGCGCCGAGTTACCTCGGTGAGGCGCTTGGTGAGTTGCCGGGGTCGACACTTTTCGTCTGGGCATTCGTCGCTCTTCGGGCAGGACGCTTCAGGGTCGCAGCACTTCTTATTGGACTCTCCGTTCAAGCAAAGCTTGTGTTCTTGACCATGGGGATTGGCGTGCTGGTCCCCGTCTTGTGGGGCTTGTGGCGGTCTCGTTCAGTTCGTCGTCTGGAGCTTCTGAAACTGAGTGGATTGGCAGCTCTGCCTACATTGCTGTTTGAGGCCTGGCGGTTCGTCTCGCTAGGTGGATGGACGGGCTACCAACGGTCCATCGACGAACTTCGTGCGTATGTCTCCGTACAGAATGTGAACGTTTGGGGAGGCTGGACCGAAGGTGGTCGACACATTGTCAAGTGGAACTCCTTCGTTGGTCTGCTCCCACTCGCGATGTGGCTTCTCGTTGGCTTCTCCGTTCTGTTCTGCCTCTACCAATTCGCGAACAGGCGTCTGCGGCGAGAGAGCGTCAAGCCGATGTCGCCACTCGATTACGCACTACTTGGGGCCGGCGTTTCCGGCGTCGTGATGTTCTTGGGTTGGTGGACCCAGTCCGTTCAAGATCCGCCGCGTCAGGTACTTGCCGTCGTATTGGTTTCAGTGCCGGCCGTGCTTGTCCTTGCCGTGCGCGCGTTCGAGGCACATCCAAGACGCGTTCCGACGAGTCTTTGGATTACAGGAGCGCTTTTGGCACTGTTCGGATCTGCTTCTGGGTGGTGGTCCGATTGGCGTTTCGACGTGGATCCCATCAGCGAGAGCCAACGAGAGGTGGTTGCATTGCTGAGTGAGGAAAACGTCTCGAGCATCCTTGCGTCGGGTTGGTACCAGTTTCCTGAACTACAACTTCTCGCGAGGGTTCCCGCGGTGCAGTGGGCGGAGCCAGACGGTCAGGTCGCGATTCTTGACCATCATCTCCGCTTCGGTGGAGGTGTCTCGGACTCCGACTTTCTGGGCGATTGCCAGAGCGTGCTGCTTCGCCGGCCGGAAGTAATCGTGTGTCGGCCTGAGGTGCCCGACTATGAGGCACTCGGGGATCTCTCGGTCGTGAACTGGGGAGAACGCGACGCCCGACTAGGCGAGACGAGCAACCCGCAGATCAATGGATTCGGAGGAATCTGGATAGTTATTGAGCCAGAAGATCCCGTGGCGCTGCGGGCGATCCAGGTTCTCGTAGACGGCGATCAGATTGAGATCGGAGAAGTGAGTTCCCAGGGAGATGTGATCACCGCGTTGGTGCCGCCGTCGGTGTATCGCACGCCGGGGCGTCATGTCATAGAACTCCGGAATGCGATCTCGGGACAGGTCATCCCAGTCGGAGAGTTCACGCTGTAACTGCTGGCGGGCCCCGAAGGCGGCCCGAGCGTCAGTCGGGTGGTGCCGCGCTGAGCGGCGCAGCCGGCGCGTCCATCGCGCGGTCACCCGCTTCGATCGCATCCAAGAGATGGATGGCGAGGTCAGCCACCTTGACGGTGTCCTCGTCGGCACCGGCCGCTTTCGCGCCGTCGTCCATCATGATGTAGCAGAACGGGCAGGCGGTCGCGATGCGGGTGGCGCCGGTCGAGAGGGCCT
>JAURQC010000070.1 GCA_030836325.1 Candidatus Nanopelagicales bacterium | reverse complement strand
CCGGAGCCCAGATTCGCTGACTTGCGCTCAGCAGGCGCGACAAGAATCTGAGCCGGCCGAGATCCTCATACCGACGTTCGTGTCAGCCGGTAGTGGCCCAGCCAGCGGTGAGCGATGAGTCACGCACTGCTTCGCCTTGCCACGGCCGGACTGTGTCTTGGACTCCTCACTGGATGCACGCAAGCCGATGTCGAGTCTGGGTCTGAGGTGCGGTCACCCGCACCCGCGGCGCCGGCGCCGCTTGCGCTGCACGATGACGTCCCTGAGCGCATCCCCTATACCGATGGCTCACAGCCTGTTGGGATAACGATTCCGTCGGTGGGGATCGAGGGCAGAATCCAACCGGTCGGCATGACCGATGCGGTGACGATGCAGGTACCACGTGACATAAACGTGATCGGCTGGTTCGATCGCAGTGTTGTCCCGATCTCGGATATGGGGAACACGGTATTGGTAGGTCACCGCGATGGTGCCGACGATCCGAATGGAATCTTTCGACGCCTATCTGATGTCCAACGTGGCGACACGATAGGCGTTCGAGATCTGACTGGTAGGACCGTCGAATACACGGTGGAGTCAGTTGGCCTACTTGGGCGGTCGGACTTTGCCTCCAGTGCTGAGGACATTTTCGATACTACAAGTGCGCACCATCTCGTCCTGTTGACGTGCGGTGGAGAGTACGACCGCTCGCAGGGTGGCTATCAGGCGAACGTCGTCGTCTACGCGACACGTACATGAAAGTGCAATGACCACTACGGGTGGGCTTTGACCACCCAGACAGTCCCGCGATTACTCCACTGTGAAGCCCTGTTCCCACAACTCAAGGAGATGACGGATGTCGCAGAGCTTCGCCATGGTCAGCACCTACCCACCCACCCAGTGCGGTATCGCGACATTCTCGCGATCGCTTTCCTCTGCGATGAATCGCTTGGGTCAGGATGTGCGGATTTTGCGGCTGGCTGACGGAAGCCGTACTCCTGAAACCTCTCTGATCATCGGCGATCACTCCTCGAGTCGTGATGTTCCACGGTCGGCTCACTTGCTCAACCAGCAGGACGCGGTCATCGTGCAGCATGAATTTGGCATCTACCCGGGGGAAGACGGCGACGGGGTACTCGACCTGCTCTCGAGTATCACGGTGCCCGTCATCACAATTTTGCATACGGTCAGCGAACGTCCAACGTATCGGCAACGCAGAATTATGCAGACACTGTTGCATTCCTCCGATGCGGTCGTACTGCTATCGAACGCGGCGCTTGATGCCCTAGAACGTACGTATGACGTTCGGAAGGACCGCACGTACGTGATACCGCACGGCGCTCCGGATGTACGTGGTTCCTTTCGACCGAACAACGTTCGTATGCGACCGCGGATCCTCACTTGGGGACTTCTCAGTGAAGGCAAGGGGATCGAGTGGGGTATCACGGCGATGTCCTTGCTGCGCGATGTCGATCCCATGCCGGACTATTACGTTGTCGGGCAGACCCACCCGAAGGTCGTCGCCCGCGACGGACACCGCTACCGGTACGAACTGGGCGAGATGGCGCGCAGGATGGGCGTAGCCGATCGAGTCAAGTTCGTGGACGGATACCTCGACAACAACGGACTGCAACGGTTGATCACGTCAGCCGACATGTACTTGCTTCCGTACGACACTCGCGAGCAGGTGACTTCGGGAGTCTTGTCCGAGGCGATGGTCGCGGGTGGGCCGATCATCGCCACGCACTTTCCACACGCGATCGAACTCCTCGGCGATGGCACGGGCATGCTGGTCAAGCACCAGAGCCCGAATGCGATCGCCGAAGCGGTGCGCCGACTCATTAGGGAACCTGAGTTGCGACGCAGCATGCGCGACAAGACTGCATCCAAGGCGAACAGCTTCCTATGGCCGTCGGTGGGTGCGTCCATGACTTCGCTGACCCACTCTGTTGTGCGGGCTTCCCGTCGCGGCGCTCCAGTCGCTTACGACGCAGGCCGGGTTCCGGCGTGAACCTCGAGCACCTCGGCAATCTCACCGACGAGATCGGGTTGTTCGAGCACTGCCTTGGGGACGAGCCGAGACCCGAGCACGGGTACTGCGTGGACGATGTGGCCCGGGGGCTGATCGTGCTGATGCGCGCAGATGAAGGCACCGATGAGGGTCGGCGCCTGATCGATACGTACGCAGCCTTCCTTGCGGAATCTCAGGCGCCGGACGGGCGCGTGGTCAATAGGCGTGATGTGAGTGGGGTCTGGCACGGCGTGCCCTCCACCGCAGACCATTGGGGACGGGCGTTGTGGGCATGGGGGACCGTGGTGCGCTTCAGCGGTGACACGGGGCGAGCAGCAGAGGCTTTCGAGCGATTCCGCATTTCGGCCAGGCGCCGTTCGGTGTTCCTTCGCTCGATGGTCTTCGCCTCGCTTGGAGCCAGTCATGTGCTCGATGTGTTACCGGGTAATCAGGCTGCGCTTGGCATACTCGAAAGCACCGCTGCGATGTTGCCAACATCCCCGGTCGGTAAGTGGGCCTGGCCGGAGAGCCGACTCACGTACGCGAATGCCGCTATCGCAGACGCCATGATGCTCGCCGGGTTCCACCTGAATCAAGGGCAGCTGCTGCGGCAGGGGCGCCATGCACTCGAGTGGCTGTGGCAACTGCAGTCGACAGCCGACCGCTTGTCCATGGTTCCGCATGTCGGCTGGATGCCAGGCGATTCGTTACCGGCTTTCGACCAGCAGCCCATCGAGGTAGCGGCGCTCGTGGACGCTTGCCGGACGGCGTTCGATCTAACCGGGGATCCACTGTGGAACGAACGCATGCTGGCGGGACGAAGGTGGTTCGAGGGCCGCAACGACCAGGGGATTGCGATGCACGATCCGCAGACCGGTGCCGGATTCGATGCCCTCACCCTCGATGGCCGCAATGCCAACCAGGGCGCGGAGTCGACCGTCGCCTATCTGAGTGTCGCTCAGCGAACCGACTCGCTGGTCGGCGCCACCGCATGACCATGCTCGAACGCCTACCCATCGAGTTGTCCGGGTCGGCAGATCGTGTGCTGTGCCGGATGTTCATTCCAGGCGAAGAGGATCTGATTCGGGGACCTTCTCGAATCCCGGACGTGGTCCATCGGTGCATGGAGCTAAGTGAGTTCGAAGTTGGCACCACCTTGCAGGCCGTCGAGCGCGATTTCGCAGCGCGGCACAGGAATCTGCGCGAGCAATTCGAGTCCCACTACCGCGCCGTATCGCATCTGGTCGATGAGGAGATCTCCACGGAGCGCCAACTTCTGATCGGTGCGTACCTCACGCAGGAATATGCCATCGAAGGCGCCGCCTACTTCAATCCCTCGATCGTTGCCCATCCTGACGAACCGGATGCGGAGCGCGGGAACCTGCGCTTCATCATGAGCGTGCGGGCGGTTGGTGAAGGGCACATCTCGACCGTGGTTTTCCGCTCCGGTCTGGTCACCTCGGACGGTGAAGTCATGATCGATGCACCCTCGCAATACGCATCGATCCGCGCCAAGCGCTACACGATCCTGCGCCGCCGATACTTGCGTCAGTCTGCGATCGAAGCAGGGCTGGACTCCACGGACTTGGAGCTCGTCTTGGGAATGTTGCCGGATAAGTTCACTGCGGAGGAGTTACTGGCCACGTTGAACCAACTCGACCCCCGAGGCTTGCGAAACACCACATCGGATGAACTCATCTCCACGATGCAGGAGATTGCGCGCAATAGCTATGAAGCAGATTTCTCCGAGAACTCGGTGCTCAGCGAGCGGGTGCTGTGGCCCACGGCCCCGGAGGAGCGACGCGGCATGGAGGATCTGCGACTCGTACGTCTTGAGGATGAGGACGAGCCAGTGCGCTACCGGGGCACCTACACAGCATTCGACGGTACGCGGGTTTCATCCAGAATACTCGAAACGGACGATTTTCAGTCCTTCTCCTCTATGTCACTCACGGGCAAGGGCTCACTGAACAAGGGCCTGGCGTTCTTCCCGCGACGGTTGGATGGCCGTTACTGCGCACTCTCCCGGTGGGACCGGGAATCGATGTCAGTGACCTACTCGGATGACAGTTACCACTGGAACGATGTGCAGACCATCGACATGCCCAAGGCTCCCTGGGAGCTTGTGCACATTGGCAACTGCGGATCCCCGATCGAGGTCCCCGAAGGTTGGTTGATCCTGACTCACGGTGCGGGCGCTGTCCGCGAGTACGCGATTGGCGCAATACTCGTCGATAAGGAGGACCCAACCAAGGTTCTCGGCAGGCTGGACGAGCCGCTTCTGAAGGCCTCTGAAGAGGAGCGCAATGGCTACGTGCCGAACGTCGTGTACTCCTGCGGTGGACTCATCCACGCAGGGCGCTTGATCCTTCCGTACGGCGTCAGCGATTGGCGTATCCGTTTCGCGTCAGTTCACGTGGCCGAACTCGTCAGCGCGCTGGTCTAGTCGCTCCAGTAGTAGTCGACGGTTAGCCCTACAACTCGTCCGTTGCAGTAGACGAAACTTGCGTCCAACTCGGCGTAGTTATCGGCTCCATTGCGGAAGCCACGAGTAACGCTTCGTTCTCGAATAACTATCGGAACGCTTTCATGTTCCTCTCAGTAACCTCTCATAGTCGACAAGGAATG
>JAURQC010000069.1 GCA_030836325.1 Candidatus Nanopelagicales bacterium | reverse complement strand
GGCCCCAGTTCGTCGCCGTATACGTAGTTGAGCGTGACCAGATTCTTCGAGTGACAGGCGGGGCAGTCGTCGTCGGTGGCCTCGCCGTGGAACTTGGCCGCCTTCAGCAGGTACGGATCGGCGTCGCAAAAATCGCTGGAAAGGATCCCGCCGCGGTGGAATCGCAAGATGTCCGAGCGTCGCTGGAGCGCGTAATCGATAACGCCACGCGGGGCCGCCGGATCCTCGACCGGCTCGGCGGGCGGCAACGGATGACGACGCTTCTTCTTAGCTCCCGTCTTGCCACCGGTCCCGGACTCCCCGCGCACCAATGAGCCACGCACGGTCGCCGCTCGACCGCCGGAGCCCTTGGAGCCACGAGGCACAGCCACAGGGGAATTCTACGAACCCTGATGGAATGTGTTTAGATATATCTATTCGATATATCGTGAGAGGTAAGAATGGTCAGACGAGACATCCTGGAGTTCGCAGTTCTCGGCGTACTGGGCGACGGGCCGATCCACGGCTACGAGCTCCGCAAGCTCCTCACCGAGATGCTCGGGCCGTTCCGATCGCTGTCCTACGGGACCCTCTATCCGACTTTGCGCCGGTTGGTGAACCGCGGCGCTATCGAACCGGTCTCCCTCACCGCATCGGCTGAGTCGCCCGGCGTGCGCAGCAAGCGCGCGCGGATCGTGTACTCCCTGACAGCCGAAGGTAAAGAGGAATTCCAGCAGTGGGCCAATAGACCCGGCCCGGGGTCATGGGACGACGAAGCCTTCGCCGCACACATGGCCTTCTTCTCGCGCACTGAGCGCCGGGCGCGCCTTCGCATCCTGCACGGACGACGCACCTGGCTCGACGAACGTCTCGCTGCTTTGAGATCCACGATCGCGGACTCGCGTGAACACGCGGATCCCTACGCACTTTCGATGCGCTCACTGAGTGTCGAGTCGGCAGAGCGCGAAATGAAATGGCTCGATGAACTCATCGAGACCGAGGAGACCCGAAAGGACACAGAGACATCATGATGAAGCGTTCCAGCAGCATCCGCGTCGCACTCGTCGGAATCGGTAACTGTGCGTCGTCGCTAGTGCAAGGCGTCGAGTACTACAAGGACGTCCCGGACGACCAAGTCGTCCCTGGACTAATGCACACGAGATTCGGTGACTACCACGTTTCCGACGTGCAGTTCGTCGCAGCGTTCGACGTCGACTCGAACAAAGTCGGCAAGGATCTATCCGAGGCGATTCATGCTTCGGAAAACAACACGATCGATTTGTGCAGCGTTCCCGAGAGCGTAGTGATCGTCCAACGGGGCGTCACCCTCGACGGACTCGGTGACTACTACCAAGCAACTATCACCGAATCCGATGCACCACCGGTCGACGTTGCTCAGGCACTCATCGATGCGCGCGTTGACGTCCTCGTGTGTTACCTGCCTGTCGGTTCCACACGGGCGGCGGAGTACTACGCACAGTGCGCACTCGATGCAGGGTGCGCGTTCGTCAATGCATTGCCTGTGTTCATCGCCAGCAACCCGGAATGGGCTGCGAAGTTCACCGAGGCTGGTCTGCCAGTCGTCGGTGATGACATCAAGAGTCAGGTGGGAGCAACCATCACCCACCGCATTTTGACGAAGTTGTTCGCCGACCGTGGTGTGATCGTGGACCGTACTTACCAACTAAACGTCGGCGGCAACATGGACTTCAAGAACATGCTGCAACGCGATCGCTTGGAATCGAAGAAGATCTCCAAGACCCAGGCCGTCACGTCGCAATTGGACTACGAGCTCGGTGAGGACTCCGTTCATATCGGACCCTCGGACTACGTCTCCTGGCTTGACGACCGCAAATGGGCATTCGTCCGGATCGAGGGCCGTGCCTTCGGTGACGTGCCTTTGAACATCGAATACAAGCTTGAGGTCTGGGATTCACCCAATAGTGCCGGCGTGATCATCGACGCCATCCGTGCCGCACGCATTGGACTCGACCGTGGGATAGGTGGCCCACTACTCGAAGCGTCGTCGTACTTCATGAAATCACCACCGGAGCAATACTCGGACAGTCGAGCACGAGACGAAGTCGAAGCCTTCATAGCCGGGTAGCCTGCGGCTATGGCGGAGGCCGACGAGCACGGGGCACTGCGGTCGGTCCTCGCTAGCCATAATTTCCGGCGGCTCTACAGCACACGATTGGCCGGTCAGTTCGGTGACGGCCTACTGCAGTCCGCGCTTGCAACGTTCGTGCTGTTCTCCCCGGAGCGGCAACCCAACGCGGCCAGTGTTGCGGCCGCGTTCGCGATCTTGCTCCTTCCGTACTCCTTCATCGGACCGTTCGCGGGCGTGCTGCTCGATAGATGGCGACGCCGCAATGTGCTGGTCCGAGCCAATCTGCTCAAGGCGCTACTGACCATCCCGGTGATCGTGGTGGTCGGTGCCGGGCAAGCCGATCTGGTTCTGGGCTTCTTCGTTTTGACGGTGCTAGGCGTCGGTCGCTTCATCCTCGCGGGACTGTCCGCATCGATGCCGCACGTAGTCAGCGGTCGAGAACTCATTACCGGCAACGCCTTGGCGCCAACGTCGGGGACTATCGCCGTGGGTGTCGGCGGAATCATCGGCGTGGGCATCCGTGCTGCGGCCGGTGGCGGCGACGTCGGCAGTCAGGTAGTTCTCGTCGCTGCGATGGTGTCCTTCATCGTCGCTGGATTCATCGCAACCCGAATGGCTGTCGATGCGCTGGGGCCCGAGACAGGTGAGCCGGTAGACACGCTCGCGAAAGTGGCCCACGGGCTTGTCCTTGGTGCGCGAACACTTCGCGATCAGATCCCGGCGCGGAACATCATGGTCACGATCATCGCCAACCGATTCGCGTTCGGAGTTCTCACCGCCGGTGCGCTACTGCTCGTACGCGGCAGCCTGCACCCGGTCAGCGACGCCGACGCCGCACTCGGTGACTTCGTCCTCGCAACAGCTGGTGCTGCGGTGGGAGCTTTCATCGGTGCTGTCGTCACCCCGCGAATGACCCGAACCATTGGCATCGGTCGCTGGGTGGGGATCGTCATCGCACAAGGCGCCGTGATCGGTTTTGGGCTGCTGACCGCGACGGCACTGCAGCCACAACTCATCACTTTGGTGGCGGGTGCGACGTCGATCGGCCTCGTGGGTCAGTCGGTGAAGGTGTGCGCGGACACGGTCCTGCAGCGGTCGATTCCCGACGATCGACTCGGTCGAATCTTCGCGTTGTTCGACATGATCGTGAACGTCGCGCTCGTGACGGGCATCACCATCACGGCATTCGCTTCCCCCATATCCGGGCAATTCACCATCGGTTACGTCCTCTGCGCCGTGCTACTACTGCTCACCGCCTGGTGGTACACGCGAACTACTCGATCCTCCGTACACAAGGTCTAGCCCCGTCCTATGCTCTCGGGCATGTCCAATGGGGCCTCAGCGACCTACGCACAAAGTCCGGTAACCAGAAAGAAGTGGCGAGCGCGCTCCTACGTGTCGCTCATCCTCTTCATCGTGGCGACACTGCTAACGCCGATCGCGGTGATCGGTCACTGGGGGCACCAGACCATCGCCAATCCCCAGCAGTACATCGACACCGTCGGCCCACTCGCCGAGGATCCGGATATCCAGCAGGCCGTTTCGGACACCGTTAGTGACGCCATCATCAACCAGATCGACACGAGTCAGTTGGCCAGTGGTCTGCTCGGAGCCCTCATTCCCAATGAGCGACTCTCAGACCTGCTGTCCGGTCCGATCAAGGCCGGCATCGACGGTCTGATCCGCACCGGTGTGGACAGGTTCGTCGCATCCAACGCCTTCCAGGAGGCGTGGATCAAGATCAACGAGGCCGCCCAGAAGGGCTTCATCGCTGCATTGACAGGTGACCCCACGGGACCGGTTCAATTCGAAGGCGATCAGCTTGTCCTCAACATCTCCTCGCTTCTGCAAGAAGTGCAGCAGTCGCTGGTCGACGAAGGCATCGAAGTTGCGGGCTTAGTGACCATCCCGGATTCCGAAGCCAAGGTCGTCCTGCTGGACTCCCCCGAATTGGCCCAGGCCAGAGCCATCTACGGGTTGGCGTCACCATTCCTGTCGGTGATCTTGCTGCTCACTGCGGCGCTGTTCACACTGTCGGTGCTACTGGCCACCCGACGAGCACGCACCACCGTTGCCGTCGGCATCACCGTGGTTGCGTGGTCACTTGCCATGAACTTCCTCCTCGGACGGGCCGAAGACAGCTTCGTGAACGCATTCGAAGGGTCGCTCTTCGAAGCAGCAGCCACCACGTTCTACAACCAGTTGCTGACATATCTACTGCTGGCTGTGCAGGGCCTGCTCTTGCTCGGTGCCGTCGTGATCGTCCTCGGCTGGTTCTGCGGCAATACCCAACTCGCGCTCAGCGTCCGAGGCTCCATCGACAAGGGCCTAGTGGAGATCGGTCAGCGACTTCCACAGGGTCTGTCGGCGATCGGACGCCCAATGCGCGAGTACGCGCCGTTCGTGCGTTGGGGACTGTTGGTCATCTGGCTGATCGTGGTGTTCTCCTTCGGCGCGGTCACTCTCGAACGCACCATCGGATGGACGGCGTTGCTGCTCGGCGTTTTGACGTTGGCGCAGATCGTCATGTATGCCCCGCACGATGACGCCCCCGAGCATCGACCAACCGAGGCCCCCTCGCTCAACCAGAACTAACCCGTCCACCAGCGTTAGTGCGCCGACGCTCACGGGCTATTTCTCTCGCGCCGCCCACCAAGCCTTGAGCGCTTCGGTAGCTGTGGCCTCGTCCATCGGGCCCCGGTCCAACCGCAAACCGAGCAGGAAGTTGTAAGCCTCTCCAACGACGCGACCCGGTGGAATGTCCAAGATCTCCATGATCTGCTTGCCGTCGAGGTCCGGGCGGATCGCCGCGAGTTCCTCTTCCTCCGACAAACGCTCGATGCGTCTTTCGAGATCGTCGTACGCACGCTGAAGCGCCATCGCACGTTTGCGATTGCGTGTGGTGCTATCGGCGCGAGTCAGTTTGTGGAGTCGCACGAGTTGGTCTCCGGCATCGCGCACGTATCGGCGAACAGCAGAGTCCGTCCACTCGCCTGTTCCATAACCGTGGAAGCGGAGGTGCAACTCCACCAAGAGAGCAACGTCGTCGGTGAGGTCCTTGGGGAAACGCAGAGCCTGCATGCGCTTCTTGGTCATCCGCGCGCCCACCACCTCGTGGTGATGGAAGCTCACCTTGCCGCCGTCTTCGAACTTGCGTGTCTTCGGCTTACCGATGTCGTGTAACAAGGCCGCCAGTCGCAACGTCATGTCCGGTTCACACGTGGGCTCGTGCACGCGCTCGAGTGTGATTGCTTGCTCGAGCACCGTGAGTGTGTGTTCGTAGACATCCTTGTGGTGGTGATGCTCGTCCTCTTCTAAGCGCAGCAGCGGCAACTCCGGAAGTACGTAATCCGCGATACCGGTGTCGACCAGCAAGGTCAGACCAACGCGCGGGTGGTCACTCATCACGATCTTCGTTAGTTCCTCGCGCACCCGCTCTGCTGACACGATCGAAATTCGCTCGGCCTGTTCACGCATCGCTTCGATGACGTCGTCGTCTACCGAAAAATCCAATTGCGACGCAAAACGAGCCGCGCGCATCATGCGCAGGGGATCGTCGTCGAAGGACTGTTGCGCGGTGCCCGGTGTTCGGATGCGCTTGGCCACCAGATCACCGATGCCATCGAATAGATCGACGAATTCCATCGATGGCAGCGTCATCGCCATTGCGTTGATTGTGAAGTCGCGCCGGCCGAGATCATCGGCCAGGTCAGTTCCGAAGGCCACCTCAGGTTTACGTGATTGGGGGTCGTAGGCCTCGGTCCGGTACGTGGTGATCTCCACCTCGCGGCCGTCGATGCGCGCTCCCACGGTGCCGAAACGGATACCCACATCCCAGACCGCCTCAGCCCAGCCCTCGAGAAGCGCGAGGACCTGCTCGGGGTGGGCGTTGGTGGTGAAATCGAGGTCGGTGTCCTCGGTCAGGCGACCCAGCAAGGCGTCACGAACCGGACCGCCCACGAGGGAGATGCCAAAACCGGCCTCGGTGAACCGCTCACCGACCCGCTGCAAGGGGCCAGCGATAGGGGCCAAAGAGGCGACGGCCTGCTTGCGCAGCCCTTGAACGCCACGGGCACTCGCTGGGCCACCTGGAGCTGCCGCGGGGGAAGGCTCGCGGGAGGTTCGTCCGGACACGACGCACAAGGCTAGCCGTCGGCGCGGTTTATCCTCGCTCCATGGCCCGCCGAGCAGTCGAAGAAACCTCCGCGGGGGGTCTCGTTTTGGATTCCCAGCACCGGGCCGCTGTGATCGGACGCATCAACGCTCGTGGCGAAATGCTGTGGTCCCTGCCCAAGGGACACGTCGAGGCCGGCGAAACCCACGAGGCAGCCGCGGTTCGCGAGGTCAGTGAGGAAACGGGCATCACCGGACGCGTGGTCGCCCCCCTGGGCGTCATCGATTTCTACTTCACGGCCGACGATCGCCGCATCCACAAGACCGTGCATCACTTCCTGCTCCTCGCCGAGAGTGGCGAGTTGAACAGCGACGACGCCGAAATTGACGAGGTGGAATGGGTGCCGCTGGCAAACTTGATGGATCGCTTGGCGTATCCGGACGAACGACGACTCCTCGCCCGCGTGCCCGAACTCCTGGCAGACGCCAGCTAGGTGTCGGGAGTGACAGCAAGAACGGCGAGAACAACGCGACCACTGGGGCTGCTTATTTGCCTCGTGGTGCTCGTCACCGGCGGGCTGATCTCGGCGACGGTGACAACAGCTCCGCCTGCACGTGCCGCGGTGGACGCACCTATCTCCGTGGTCATCGATCGCCTCACTCCGGTCGTCCCCACCGAGGGCGACAAATTGCGGATCGAAGGCCGACTCGTCAACACAACCGCCGACGTCATGGCTGACGTTTCAGTACAACTGCGGCTATCAAGTGAGCCGCTGACGCGTCGTTCGCAGATAACTCGGGTACGTGTGTCACCACTGGACACCGAGAACCAAGAACAAACACCCGAACAACTCGCCAACCGGACCGCTCCAGATTCTTGGGAAGAGCCCACGAACGTGGTGGTAGGCGACACCGCAACGCAGATCACCGAGTCCATCCCGCCGCGAGGTCAGGTCGAGTTCTCGCTGCGCGTGCCCTTCGCCGACCTACCGCTAGATGCCACGGGTGTCTACGCCGTCGCGGTAGAAGTACTCGCCGCGCGTCGTGGCGCGCAGGTGGACGAAACTGAACAGCGCCAAGGCATCTTGCGCACGTTTGTGCCCTGGTTCCCCGAGCCGGTTACCCCGGTAGATCTCGTGTGGTTGTGGCCTCTGGTTGACTATCCAGCGCAGGAGGCTGATGGAGTTTTCCTCGACGACGGCACGCCGAAATCGATCTCCTCGGGTGGACGGCTCGCCTCACTCCTGGAATCCGGTTCGTTACAACCGCGTTCAGTCAGTTGGATCGCCGATCCTGCGTTGTTGCAATCTGTTCGAGACATGGCGGACGGCTACCAGGTGCAACGCGGCGGCGAGGTGGTGGTCGGTGATCGCAGCGACGACGCCACCGCGTGGCTCGCCACGCTAGATGCGACGTTGGAGAGTGCACGTCCCCCCACCATCACGGCGCCGGTGCTGCGGGTCCTTCCCTACGCCGATATCGATGCAACGGCCGTCAACCGAGCCGGTATGTCAACCGATGTAGTGCGGGCAATCACCCAGGCAGCACCGATTTCCTCGGCAGCGATCGGCCAGCAGGTCCTGGGCGGCTACTACTGGGCACCGTTTGGCCGCATCGATGCCGAGACCGCAGATCTCATCGCTTCAGCTGGTGTTCGCACGGTGATCTTGTCCGGTCGCGCGATGCCGGCTCAGGACGCCTACGCCGGAGCGAACACCGGACGCGCAGTGCTTCGAACATCTCTCGGCGCGATGCAGGCCGTCCTACGCGAACCCCGGATGTCCGCACTGCTCACCGAACCGCAGCGCAATCGATCCGATGCCATCGAAGTGCGCCAGGCCTTTCTTGCCGAATCCGGTGTGTTGGTGGGCACGATCCCCGAGGACGCACCCTCACGCGCGATCGTGGTCGGCCCGGACAACATCCGCTGGGACCCATCCCCGACAGTGGTCAATGCGCTACTCAAGGCGACCGTCGCCGCTCCCTGGATCACAC
Source organism: Candidatus Nanopelagicales bacterium (assembly GCA_030836325.1). The sequence goes on along the minus strand of JAURQC010000069.1, from coordinate 1,353 downwards.
CGAAGTCTCTGACGGATCTTCTCGATGGACCGGTGAATCCGCTGCGCCGCGATCAGCGTAGCTACGGCAGCAAGGCCACCGATGCCGAATTACCCGCGGACTTTTTGGGTGACATTCGCCGCACTGGTGAGCAACTGGCAGCCTTCACAAGCGTCTTGGACAACCCCATCGGAATCTCCGACACGTACGCCTCGGCTCTCTTGCGAGCCGAATCCAGCGCTTGGCGTTCACGGCCGGCGGTCGGGACAGCACTGCTCGACAGCATCAGCGCGCAGTTGCAAAGCCAGATCGGTCAAATCGCAGTTCTGTCCGAAGGGACGGTCACGTTCTCTGGCGACACCGGTCGTGTTCCGATCACCATCGAGAACTCGCTGGATCGTGCCGTGACCGTCGGTGTTCAACTGCGCGCCTCTCCGGCCGTGCGACTGGAGTCTGAACCGTTGATGGGTATTCGCGTCGATCCAGGCAGGAAGGTCAGCGTCGACGTCGAGGCCCGCGTTATCGGCGGCAACACACTTCCTGTCCGCGTTCAACTACTGACCCCAGACGGCTCACGATTCGGGCAAGCCGCACGCATCGATGTTGCAAGCACCGCATACGCACGAGCCGCCGCCTGGGTTGTGGTGGTTGCGTTCATCGCGGTCGTGATATTCGTCGTCATCGGTGTTGCGCGACGCATTCGCGAGGCGAGCAGAAGTGTGGCGAGTGATGAGTAGAACACAAGCACTTCTAGGACCGAGTTCGGTAATGGCGGCCGGCACGGTTGTCTCGCGCGTCACGGGCATCGCCCGCGACATTGCGCTTGCTGCCGCCTTGGGGTTCTACCTCGTCTCCGACGCGTATTCCCTTGGCAACTCACTGCCCACCATCGTCTACATCTTGGTGGTCGGTGGTGCACTGAACGCGGTTTTCATTCCGCAATTGGTCCGGAGGATGGAGAACGACGACGACGGCGGCAACGCCTACGCCGACCGCTTGATCACACTCACCGGATCGATCCTGTTGGTGCTATCAATCGCGGCAGTCATCGCAGCGCCGTGGATCGTTGATCTCTACACACCGACGGACTATCCGCAGGCCGAGTACGAGCTCGCAGTTGCGTTCGCACGCCTGTGCTTGCCGCAGATCTTTTTCTACGGCGCGTACACGATGCTCAGTCAAGTGCTGAACTCACGGGGGAAATTCGGTGCACCAATGTTCGCGCCGATCGCCAACAACATCGTCGCCATCGTCACGTTCGTGCTCTTTATTGCCGTTGCGGGAACATCCGCAGCGGCCGACGGTGTGCTGACCACCGATCAAGTTCTATTGCTGGGCATCGGCACCACGCTCGGCGTACTTGTGCAAGCCGCG
>JAURQC010000068.1 GCA_030836325.1 Candidatus Nanopelagicales bacterium | reverse complement strand
GGTCTTGGCATCGAGGTTGTCGTAGATCGTGAGCTCCGCGCCACCGACCTCCATAACCTCGGCGCCGCCGTCGCTACCGATCAGGCGCAACTTGTAGGGCTCCGAAGCCAACTCCCGTACCGCATCGGACTCCGAAACCACGCGCCGCCGGAACACCTGCCCGGACTTCACGATCGAGACCATCTCCTTCTCGATGGCCTTCAAGTCCTCGGGTGTGAACGGCTCAGGGACGTCGAACTCGTAGTAGAAGCCGTCCTTGATCGGCGGCCCGATGCCCAACTTTGCAGCCGGGAACAGCTTTTGGACCGCTTGGGCAGCGACGTGAGCGCTCGAGTGCCGCAGGATCGCCAGGCCCTCGTCGCTGTCGACGGTCACGGGCTGAACGTCGTCCCCATCGGCCACCTCAGTAGCGAGGTCGCGGATCTCGCCGTTTATTCGGGCCGCCACGACACTTCGATCCGATCCGAGGACGTCGAGGGCGGTTTGGGACACCGCGGCCTCCCTAGGTACGCGTCGTTTCGAGTGGGGAACTGTCCGAACGGGGCCTCATGCTAGCCGCCGATGTCGCCCAGGATCCGGGCCACCGATTTCGGCTTCCGACCGCGCAATTAATGCCTCAGGCGACCTCAGATTGGTGAGCACTCCTAGCGAACCGGCTCGAGCGCGCGCACGAACCCACGGATCTGCGATCGAGTCACCCCTACCGTCTCCACTCGAACCGCTGTCGCCGGTTCACCCGCGGCGGCTGGAAGTTTGCCGCTCACGAAGTAGATCCTGTCTGCAACCGGGCAGTTGGTGACTCCTGGCTCTGGTTGACCTTCCCCCACGTTTCGACAGCCCTGGTAGATGGCCCGAAACCTATTGCCCGACGCGACGAAGGACCATGGCGATCTCGGAGCATCCCCGGCACCGGGGTCGTCCATGCATTCAGAGCTCACCGCCTGCGTCATGGTCAACTGAGAATCGAAATCAGTCCCACCATCAAAGTTTGCGACGACCGTCCATCGACCAGCACACACCATTTCCATCGAACTCATGTTTGGTGGCACGGTCGTTTCGAGTCCAGCGCGATTCACCGCTGCGCGTGATGGCGCGTACACCGTGAAGTTAGCCGCCTGCGCGGCTCCTTTCCAGAAGTCCCGTTGATTGGCGCCCTCGTACTCCTCGGCCGCGCCAACTCCCCCGGCCGACAGGACTAGCGTTGCCAGAACCAGTGACGCACCGGCGATCCCACTTGCGATCCTTCGCATGATTCCTCCCCGTGGTGGGGCCACTGCCAGCCAACAGCCCCTGAGTCGAAATCCAGGGTATGTCCTACCGATCTAGCGACGCTTGATCATCGGTCCTTCAGGACAGGCGGACATGAAGTCCGGAGTCGACTCACGCGGCGCGTGAACTCTGCGCCACATTCCGGTGGGCGATACTGGGTTCGAACCAGTGACCTCTCGCGTGTGAAGCGAGCGCTCTACCACTGAGCCAATCGCCCGAGGCGTTCACGATACTGCACAGGCTTCGGCCCTCAGCGCGCCTCTATAGACAGGTCGTAAAGCCAGGTTATCGTCGCATCAACCTCGAGGAAGGGATATTCACGATGAGGAATTCTTGGCACAGGGTTGCTGGTGCCCTGGCTGGCTCGGCGGCGGTAGTCGCCGCGGCCTTGATCGGTGCGGCACCGGCTTCTGCCGACGACGCAATCTTGTTGACCGGAGCCCAAGACGGCATAGTCGGCGTTCCCCAGAACTTGATCATGGTTCTCAGCGGCGATGGAACGATCCCCTGCGGCAGCGTGCAAGCGCCGACCGTCACCATGACCGGCAACCAGGGTGGCACCTCGTTCACGCTCGGCACCGCGACCTTCTCTACTTGTACCGGACAGAACTACCAGTACACCTACAAGTGGATTCCCTCTGTGGCCGATGTCTGGTACGTCGCCGCTAGTTCCAGCGGCGCGTCATCGAATGCCGTTCGGGCAGCCATTTCACCTGTGGGCACCACCACAACCCTCGCCGCGCCCTCAACGGCCAAGGCCGGCTCTCCCACCAGCCTCACGGCGACGGTCAGCGCCAACAACGGAAGCCAGTTGTCAGCGCCGGGCACGGTCCAGTTCGCCATCCAGGGCGGTGGCAACATCGGCTCACCGGTGGCCCTCAATGGCGCAGTGCCGGCTACAGCGACCATCAACTGGACGCCTGCAACCACGGGGCAGGTCTCACTCATCGCCACTTACATTCCCGGAAAGACGAACAACGTCACGAGCACGACGTGCGGCAGTTCGTGTACGAGCAAGCCTGACGTCGTCCAAGTGACCAACACGGGCGTCAATGTGTTCCTGCAGAATCCACCCCAGTTGAGTTCTGGAGTGCCAGCACAGATAACGGCGGTGGTGAGCGTTTCTCCCCCGTCGGGTTCGGCGACATTCACCGTGAATGGATCGGTAATCGGCAGTAATGTTCCGGTTCAGCCCAATGGGCAGGTTTCAGCGAACTGGACGCCCCCGGGCCCTGGCAACTACACCGTCGCCGTGACTTGGACCGGCAACAACGGCGTCACCGGATCAGCTCAGGAAACCGTCTCGGTTGGCTCAGGTCCCACAGGACCGGACACCATCACGGTTACTCCCGTTGGTTCGGGTTCGTGGAGCCCGAACGTTGCCTATCCGTTCACCAACGGATCCACCGTGACCTTGAACGCATCGTCAGCCTCAGGTGCTCCAGTGACAATGACTGAGGCTGGTCCGTGCGGGTTCGCCAACAACGTAGTCACAGCCACCCAAGGATCGGGGCAATGCCGCATCATCGCCTCGAGTCCGGGTGGCAATGGACTCGGTCCGGCCTCTGCGACCTACATCTTGAACCTGCAGCCCGGAATTCAGGCACCGGTGCTGAACCCACCACCGTCGGGCCGCTACAACAATGGCAAGACCATCACCCTCGAAGGCCCCGGTAATGCCGCGACGAATGCCGGGAACTCAATCCGCTGGAAGGTGACCTCCGGCGCCAGCAGTTGCAAACTGAAGTTCAAGAACAATGGAGCCGTCAAGCTGCGGTTCTCGGCCAAGGGCAAGTGCAATGTCCGAGGAACTGCTCCAGCAGTACCCGGGCAATGGTCGAAGATGAAGATCACACGGCACTATCGCGTCGTCTGAAGATCTGCCAGTGGTGCCCCCGCTGTGGCGGGGGCACCACTATTTACGGGTCTATGTTCTGGGACAAATTTCGAATGTACTGGGCAGACACATAGCGGGTTTCGCTCCCGACGTCTTCCCACGTGCGATCCCCCAACCTGACAACAGGGTGTACGTCTCGCGTACTGGACGTCAAGAACACCTCGTCTGCGGATTCAAG
>JAURQC010000067.1 GCA_030836325.1 Candidatus Nanopelagicales bacterium | reverse complement strand
TCGTTCCACGTCCCATCCGCAACGTTCGCGAGCAAGGTCCCACTGGCATCGCTGGGCTCCGTGACGATCGAACCGCCTAGCCGTGCGCGCAGCCAGTCCTTGGGCTGGAGTGCGTACCGCGTCTTCGCAAGCACCTCTGGCTCGTGGGTCGCGACCCACCGAAGCGACGTCGCGGCAAAACCAGATACGGCCGGTGATCCAAGTTGAGCGAGCATGTTCGAGCCGAGCGCGGATTCCATCTCAGCGGCCTGACTGCCTGCACGCGTGTCCGCCCACGTGATCGCAGGCCGCACAGGTTCGAGGTCCTCATCGCACAAGACCAGTCCGTGCATCTGGCCGCTGAATCCGACTCCGAGTGCTGAGTCGAAGTCGTCACCCACGGCTTCCATTACTTCCTGTGCCGCCTCGTTTGTCGCCGCCCACCACTCGAGGGGGTCGGCCTCGGCCCACCCGGGAAGCGGGGAGGAGAGGTCGTAGGCCCGCGAGGCCTTGGCGTGGATGTCACCTGTGTCGCCGACGAGAGCAACTTTCACCGAACCTGTGCCCAAGTCCACACCCAGGGACGCACCAATTTCCGCCATGCGTGGAAGTATCGCGCACATGCACAATCGCATCGCTGTGATCGGCAGTCTCAACATAGATCTCGTCGTCGAACTCGACCGGATGCCCAATCCCGGGGAAACAGTTTTCGGAAGCTCGCTCGAGCGTCACGCCGGAGGCAAAGGACTCAACCAGGCGGTCGCTGCAGCTCGCCTGGAGTCCGAGGTTCACATGATCGGGGCAGTTGGAGACGATGGATCAGGTGAATGGCTGCTTGACGTGGTTCGGCGCGAAGGGATCCAACTCGCGGGAATCTCCACGGTCTCGGGGACGTCGGGAACCGCACTGATTGAGGTGGATTCCGGTGGTGAGAACCGGATCATCGTCATTCCCGGTGCAAACGACGCTGTTGATCCAGGTTCGGTTGCCACCCACCTGACATCACTCAGCGCGGTCGACGTAGTTCTCACTCAAGGTGAGGTGCCCATCGATGTGATGGTTGCTGCCGCGGAAACTGGCCGGAAGATCGGCGCACAGGTGATCATGAATCCCGCTCCCGTTCGTGATTACCCCAAGGAACTGTTAGCGAACGTAGATGTCCTCGTTCCCAATGAACACGAAGCGCACCAACTGACGGGAATGTCCGTCGGCAACATGGTCGACGCAGTCGAGGCAGCACAGTTCTTGCGCGAACAGGGTCCGAGCTGCGTCATCATCACGCGCGGAGACAAGGGTGCCGTCTGGGCCTCACCTGATGGCTCCGGTCAATCTGCGGCGTTCAAGGTCAGCGCGGTCGACACCGTGGCCGCCGGCGACGCTTTCTGTGGCGGACTCTCTTCCGGGCTTGCCCGAGGTTTGAGCATGGCTGAGGCGTTGCGCTGGGGAGCGGCCGCCGGCGCTTTGGCTGCTACTGGACGGGGCGCAGTTCCTTCACTTCCGTCGCTCGCCGCTGTTACCGACCTGCTTGAGCGCTGAGGGTTACGCGGGCTGCTTCGTGTCGAGCCGTTCGACTCGGTCGGCGGCGTTGCGCATAGACGGCGACGCCGGACCCAACACCATCGACATACCCCCCAGCAGTGCAGAGACTGCTGGCTTCACCGCGATCATCGGGACACGAGGCAGTTTCAACAGTCGGCGGTGCGACTCAGGAATGGTCGCGACAGCTCCGGCAAACAGAACGCTGTAGGGCGCTTTCGCCGGCAACGGCACCGGTGCGGATCTGATGAAGTCGACGGTCTGCCAGGCGGCATCGTCACCGCGAAGGTCAGGACCGAAAGCTCGTATTTGATCGTCGAGCTCCGCCACCGAACGTGGAGGATCAACGACTCCAACGAGTTCACCCGCCTTGGCCCACTCGCGGACGTACGCGTCCTCACCTCCTGGAATAGGGCCACCCCACACACGGTGCGTCGCCAGGAAGGAGTCGGTGAACGCCACATGCACCCAACGCAACAGGTCTGGATCGCCGGCGGAGTACTCGCGCATCTGTCCACCAACGGGGTAGGTGCCACGAACCTTGCGGTGCATGCCGCGAACGCGAGCACACTCTCGATCAGCCATCACGGTGTCGCCGAAAGTTACGACAGTCAGCCACTGGGTGGTTCCCGCAAGGCGGCCGAGGGGATCCGCCTCATAACGCGAGTGCTGCATGACACCGGCGAGCGCACCAGGATGCAAAGCTTGCATCAGGAGGGCTCGCACACCGCCGACGAGAGTCGGAAGAGATCCGTGAACCGCCCATGCAGCCGAGCCCGGCCCGAAGTAACCGTTGTCCACTCCGTCGGCGAGCTGACGCACCCAATCCGGTGATCCCTCCGGATCACCGGAAACGATCCGCCGAAAGCCTTGCGCGATGCGAGTACGCGCGAAATCGACGGCTCCAGACACAGGGGACATGACTTAAGCGTGCCAACCAGGCTCTGAGTTCGCACCTTGGGGTCGCGCAAGGCCGTTCACGCCGACGGCGCCAGAACCCGAGGAGGAGTCGGGTCCCGGCGCCGCAGTTGGCGATATCCGAGTGTGGCTACTCAGCCGCTGTGAGCGTGACGGTCACGTCTTGGGTACGCCCATCTCGAAGGATCGTGAGTTCCACGGTGTCACCCGGAGCATTCGACCGGATGGACACGATCAGTTCCGTGGACTCTGCAATCACGTCACCGTTGATCGCGGTGATGACGTCGCCGTCTTGGATGCCAGCGTTGTCCGCACCAGATTCGGGTGTCACTTCTGCGACCCGCGCGCCAGGGCCGGTAAAGGACGTATCGAGGGACACACCGATTACCGGGGTGGAGGACGAACCTGTCGAGATGATCTCGTCGACGATGCGCTGTGCAGTATCGATCGGAATCGCAAAGCCGAGTCCGATGCTGCCGGCAGCACCACCGACGGCACCGAGCGAGGCGATGGCCGTGTTCACGCCGATGACTTCACCTGAGCCGTTAAGTAGCGGGCCACCGGAGTTACCGGGATTGATGGCAGCGTCAGTTTGGATGGCGTTGATGAAGGACGTCGATCCTTGACCGCCTGCTGTCACTGGGCGCTCGAGTGCGCTGACGATTCCGGAGGTCACAGTTCCCTGAAGACCCAGTGGTGACCCGAGAGCGACAGCAACGTCCCCGACGCGAACGTCGGACGACGATCCAAGAGGCAGTGTCGGCAGACCATCGCGGTTGACCTTGACGACGGCGATGTCGTAGCCGGCATCAGAACCTACGAGCGTGCCGGTAGCCGTCGACTCATCGGAGAAGACGACATCGACCGTTCCGGATTCACCGACTCCACCAGCAACGTGGTGATTGGTCACGATGTATCCGTCTTCGCTGATGACGAATCCCGAACCCGTGCCTTCTCCCCCGGCTCCACCTACGTTCAACTGGACCACGGCAGGCTGAGCTTGGGCGGCCAGGTCTGCGATACCCGCAAGAACTGGAACGCTCGGATCAGCGGCTACATCAGGAGTAGCTGCTTCAGAAGTAGCCGAAGCTGGCACTGACACAGCGGCAGTTTCAGCCGACGCAGAGTTCGAAGCCGCGAGGTAACCGACAGCACCGCCGATGCTTCCGGAAATAAGGCCGATCGCAGCAGCTCCAGCGATCACACCCGTTACCAAGCCAGCACGGCTGTTCTTGGGGGGAGCGGGCGGTGGGGTAGGCGCGCTCGGGGGTGAGTAGGCGTAGCCGACGTAAGGGTTTGTGGAGCCCGATGGGCTGGATGAGCCTGGCGGCATCGTGGGAACGGACATATCTCCTCCTAGTTCCGGTTGGTTTCTCGCAGGCTTAGACCCGGCAGGAGGCACCCCGGTTGCACACCCAGGAATGTCCTAACCATTTCCTTACATTTCCCAGCAAGCGGGGGCTTGCGCGAGTGTTTTCAGGGCAAGGCAGGGGGCTAGCCCCCCATTTCCAGCGCCCCGCTCGCCCTCGCCGGAGGGCGAAGCAATACTGAAGTTCGGAACTTTGACAGGTCATTGCCCGTCCATTGGCTAGGAAGGAGGAAGAGTGCGTAGACCTAGAGCAGTCGCTGCACTCACGGCACTCGCGTCGGTCAGCTTGCTCGCTTCCTCCTTGTGGAGCGCACCCATCGTGGGAGCGTTGGATCAGCCCACAGGTCAGCCGACATCAGTCTCGACCCAAACGCCGACGCCCGAACCTTCAGCCACCCCCTCGCCCGAACTTTCTCCCGCACCCTCACCAGCGCCTTCGCCTTCACTCACCCCTAGTCCAGGGGACTCGGGCTCAATTAGCCCGGATGCTCCAGACAGTTCACCGACCGAATCGCCCGAGCCTTCCTCAACCACTAGTCCTCTTGAATCAGCAAACCCGACAGCAAGCCCAACCGAAACCACTTCGGCGCAGGCCGACGAAGGCGTAGCCGACGACTACATCGTTGTCGTCCGAAATGGTGCCTACATCGACTCGATAAAGGAAAAGGCGCAAAGCATCGGAGGGCAAACCGACAAGGAACTACGCGGCGCTGTCGATGGCTTCACAGCTGAACTGAGCGAGGAGGAAGTTGACCAACTTGAAGCCGACCCTGACGTCCGGTACATCGAACCCGATTCGCTTATCGATCTTTATTCTGCAACGTTTCGACCAGTCACAAAAACCACCACGAGCAACCTGAGCAGCTGCGACGACTGCAGTTCACCCTCTATGTCCTTGGGCTTCACGCTAGATTGGTTTGGCACGCAGTACACCAACATTTTCATCAACACCAACGGCGGCGCGGTCCTCGATGACGGCCTCGGATCCTTCAGCCGTTACCGGAGCCTGGACATTCGCACCGCCACCCGGCCGTACATCCTGCCGCTCTTCACCGATCTGAACCCAGCGGCGAACGGCACCGTCGAGTTCGGTCGCGGGACGATTTCCGACGGAGCCACGAAGAACGTGTTCTGGGCAGAGTGGGTCGATGTTGCCGAGTACGGAAACAACTCTGCTCGCCAGGAATTCCAGATGCTCATCATCGAGGAATCGGGCGGAGCCACGATCGAATTCCGGTACGTCGACCTCACCAACGCAGGATCGACGACAAACTCCGTCTTCGAGGTTGGATTCGCCGATCCCACCGATTCGAACAACACGGTTCGGATACCCGACAGCAATGGAGATCCCTCTGCGTCCGAACTCCTCTCCGGAAAGTCCGGTGGATCGACCGGCGTGTGGCCCTACAGCATCGCCGACTCGGGTTCACCGTCCCCCGCACCTACACCGACCCCGACCCCCACGCCGATCAATTCGATCCAACCCGATCCCCCGTGGGGCTTGGATCGCATCGACCAGCGTTCGTTGCCACTGAACAACACCTACTCGGCCGCGGGCAGCGGATCCGGAGTCACCGTCTACATCATCGACACCGGCATCAGAACAACTCACGACGAGTACTCCAGTCGCGTGGTGGCCGGCTACGACTTCGTTGACAACGACAGCGATCCTTCGGACTGCGACGGGCACGGAACGCACGTGGCGGGAACGGCCGTCGGTTCTACCTACGGGGTTGCAAAAGCCGCAAGCGTCTCGGGTGTTCGGGTGTTGAATTGTTCCGGCAGTGGATACACATCCGACGTGGTCGCGGGCATGAACTGGGTTCGGACCAATCACAGCAGCGGTGATGCCGTCGTCAACATGAGCCTCGGCGGTGGCGGGTCCAAGTCAATCGATGACGCAGTCGCCGCGCTAACAGCCGCGGGGATCACCGTCGTGGTCGCCGCAGGCAACTCAAACGACGACGCCCAGTACTACTCACCCGCACGCGCGCCGACAGCGATAACCGTAGGCTCAACAACCAGCACCGACGCGCGATCGTCCTTCTCGAATTACGGATCGACACTAGACATTTTCGCCCCCGGCAGCAGCGTCTTGTCGGCTTGGTACACCAGCAACACCGCGTCGAACACAATCAGCGGAACATCAATGGCGAGTCCACACGTGGCCGGTGCGGCGGCTGTCTACCTGGGGCTGAACCCTGGATCAACGCCCGCTCAGGTGGCATCCGCCCTGACCTCGGTGTCGACAACCGATGCGGTCACCAGCGCCGGAAGTGGATCCCCGGATCGACTTCTGTATGTCGCTGACTTCTCCAGTGGAGGAGGATCTGCCGGTGGCGGCGGCGGCGGAGATGCCGGCGGCGGTGGCGGCGGCGGCGGCGGTGGCGGAGATGCCGGCGGCGGCGGCGATACCCCGGTGGTGGAACCAGAGCCGGCGCCGAAACCAATAGCGGCAGCACCGACACCGGTGCCGATCGTGCCCGTTGACATTCCAAATCCGGAATTAGCCACTGGTGATCAGATCAATGCGATCACCCCTGATCAGATGGCGATCATTCCCCCAGAGGTGTTTGGGCAACTGCCGTCCGAGGCGCTCGCCGGGCTTAAACCGGAGCAAGCGTCTGCCCTGACCGTGGCTCAGGTGAGCACAATCAAACCCAAGAACGCACGTGGTCTGCGACCGGAGACGATCGCTGCACTCAAACCCGAGCATGTCGCGGCCCTGCGGCCCGCCTCGGTTGCACGATTGCAACCTGCAGCGATCGCGGCGATGAGCGCTGAACAGGTGAGCGCCTTGCGGCCCGCCTCGGTACGTCGGCTCGTACCGGCGCAGCTTCGTCGACTAGCGCCCAGCCACGTTGCCGCTTTGCAGCCCGAGCAAATCCGCGCGATGAAGCCGAAGCAGTTCCGGAAATTGAAGCCGACAGCCATCTCAGCGTTGAACCCCGATCACATTCAGTCCCTGGCCAAGGCCGACCTGCGTGAGCTCCGCCTGCGTCACATTCGAGCGCTCACGGGAGAGCAGCTAGCCCAGATGGCGCTACGGCAACTGGGTAGCTTGAAATCCAAGCAAGTGCGCGCTCTCACGCCACAGCAGTTAAGCGAGCTGACAACTGTCCAACGAAGAGCCCTCGGCTTTCGAGTCTAGGAACTACGGCCGCTAGATTTCCCGAATGCCCTTCCGAACCACCGTGCAGCCCTCTGAGAGCGCGCTC
>JAURQC010000066.1 GCA_030836325.1 Candidatus Nanopelagicales bacterium | reverse complement strand
TGGGAAACCGGAGAATCGCGAACCAGGATGCGAAAGCCCTCGGGATTGGTGTCGATGTAGTCGAAGAGCGCCATGCCGGCCTGCTCGAGTAGAGCACGAGCCGTGCCCGCGGTGAGGGCATCGGAAATGGAGACCAGGAGAGCGTTCATCTCGCGGTCGACGAGGACGGCGTACAGGCCCTCCTTGCCACCGAAGTGCTCGTACACCACGGGCTTGGAGACACCAGCTTTCGCCGCTATCTCCTCGACGCTGACAGCCTCGAAACCTTTGTCGGCGAACAGCGAGCGACCGACATCGAGCAGTTGCTCGCGCCGCTCTTGGCCGGTCATACGGACCTTGGAACCCTTGCGTGAGCTCACGCGGGGGCGCCCGGTAGCTCGGGTGGAGCGCTGGGCGTTGCGTCCAGCAGCCGCGCTTAGTTCGACGACGGTGTCGTCGTCCAGGGACGTAGGGGTGTCCGGAACCTCGGCGGGTTGCCCGCTCACGCCTTCACGTCAGTCGAAGCGGCGGCCGCGATGGGCTCAGGTGCCACGTAACCACGCACCCGGGGAGCCATGGCCGGATCCGCGAGCTTCTTGACCAGGCGCTCAGGCTTGGGCCAGCGGACGTCGTGCGCGAGGTTTACCTGCTCGAGCATCCGGATGACTCCGGCGCTGAGGTCAATCTGGCCCTTGAGCACACCGTGGCGCGCGCAGGTCGGATCGGCGTGGTGCAGGTTGTGCCAAGACTCGCCGAACGACGGGATTGCCAACCAGGCAACGTTGCTGGACAGGTCGCGGCTCTTGAACGGACGCTTGCCGAACACGTGACAGATGGAGTTGATAGACCACGTCACGTGGTGCACGAGAGCAACGCGGACCACGCCGCCCCAGAACATGCCGGTGAGGAAGCCCAGCCAGGACCAGGTGATGAGCCCGCCGATGATTCCGGGGAGCACGAACGTCATCACGACGATGATCGGGAACGCGTTGTTGATCCGCTGCAGGTCCTTGTCGTCGCGGATGTCCGGTGCGTACTGGTCCACGGTGGCTTGCTCCTCGGAGAAGAGCCATCCCATGTGGGCGAAGACCAGGCCCTTACCGATGGCCTTGCGCGACGTGCCAAAGCGCCACGGGGAGTGCGGGTCACCGATCTCATCGGAAAACTTGTGGTGCTTGCGGTGGTCGGCGACCCACTGGTTGATCGAACCCTCGAGCGCGTAGGAACCCATGAGCGCGAGAGCGATCTTCACCGGACGGGGCGCCTTGAACGAGCCGTGGGTGAAGAAGCGGTGGTAGCCGACGGTGATGCCCAGGCCCGTGAGAGCCCAGAAGCCAAGAAGTAGGCCGATATCGACCCAGGACACCAAGCCCCAGTAGATCATCGGGATGATGCCCAGCAGGGCGATCGTGGGACCGATGACGAAGATGCCGATGGTGATCTTCATTCCGGTGCTGAGGAAGATCGCGTCGCCGTCGTCGACCTTCTCGAAGTCCTGCACAAGCGCCATGGGAAGCCTTTCTGGGCTGTTATCGGGAGCCGGTGAAATCACCAACCTACGGTTGCGTAACTTACGGTAGCGTAACCAGCAGCCTTTGGCCACCCCTGCGCCGAATACGGCGGGTCTTAAGGTTGTCCCCGATCAATCTGAGATCAAGCATCTCAACGATCCCCGGTCGTCTAGTGGCAGGACAGCGGACTTTGAATCCGTCAACGGAGGTTCGAATCCTCCCCGGGGAGCGAGTTCTCAGGCAAACAGCCGATCATCCACCGAATCTAAGCCAAGGTTGATGCTGCCTAGGACGAGCGCTCGTAGGTGCCGTACTCACCACCACCCCTCGTCCCGAAAAATTCACCGATCAATTGATCGCGTTCGAACAGCCGCACCGACCCCTCGGCCGTTCCACCATTCCAGAGCGAATGGTGGTTCTTCACCCCATCGGGGTTCTCATAGTTCATAAATAACATCTCATCCTTCGGACACGAGAAATCGATCTCGATGCGGTGGGAGAACGTGCGCGCTGTGATGCGCCAGCGAATGTGATCACCGTCCACATCACACATGAACTGCTGACGGGCTCCGGTCCAGAACTTAGAGAAATTGAATTCGTAGAGCTTGCCGCGAAGGTAGAAGGCGATCAGCAACTTGCTCGACAACCGTCGACCGAAAAGGACAGGAGTTCCACCGCCCACGTCAAGGCAGGTGAGAGGCAGGTCCTGTCCCGAAGCCGCATCGACAAAACTGGCGCAGTTCAACCACACCCAGGGGTTGGTGAAATCCTGGCCCCAGTTTTTGTCCTGATAACCGCTGCTCGTTTGTGGCTCGACGATGAATCGTCGACCGTTGAAGACGATTTCCCCCTGGTATTCGGTTTTGATTCCGGCGACGTGCCAAAACATTTGAAATGCGCGGGTCTTGCGAAAAAGACCGTCGGCTCCATAGCCGACCGAGTAGGACAAGACCTTGTCGGCCGTGAGGTCCCACGACATCTCACCGGCATCTGTCATCCATTCTGGATGCGTGTGCGCTTGGTTCCGGGAAACGGCGACGGCGCCAGTGAGATGGGTTTCAGTGAGGGTCGCATCTCCGATCCGGGCGTCGAGGTGGTGGGTGCTGAACGCGCACGCATTGGCGGGGTAGTAGTTGTGAATCTGGGTTGGTTCCGGGCCCCAGCACCCCGCGTTGAGCATCCCGTAGGAAGGGCGGCGTCCGCTTTCCTTGTTCGCTGGCAACTGTCCGAGGACTGCTTCGGAGCCGCCCAACTCCGGATTGATCGAGAAGTACTCGATGAAGAAGCTTCGGGGCTCGGTTGTCGCGGCGTCGAAGCCGGTGAAGGAGTGCCACCACCAGTCGTACCCTCGCTTGGCCAAAGCACCGGAGAGCATGTAAGCATTCCGATCAGACACGCAGGTTATGCAAGCACACCCAGCCGAGCACTCGTCGGCTTTTGCGAGCATGCGGGACGAACCTCCCTGCGGGTCAGACGTCATTCCGGTATTCCGGTGCCGGGCACGGGGGCTGATACGCAAGGATGACACTATGAGCGCACGTCCTTCGGCTGTGATCATCCTGGCCGCCGGCGAAGGCAAGCGGATGAAATCCGCTGTCCCCAAGGTGCTCCACCCGATTGCGGGCCGCTCTTTGGTCGGACACGTGATCGAAGCAGCGGCTCACCTCGAGCCCGAGCATGTGGTTGTGGTGGTCGGGCATGGACGCGATCAGGTGGTGGAGCATCTCGCCGAGGTGGCGCCCTGGGTCTTGACTGTGGTGCAGGAAGAACAACGCGGTACCGGCCATGCCGTTCGAATAGCGCTTGAAGACCTTCTGGCCCGCGGTGCCGAACTCAACCGATCGGTGGTTGTGCTGACCGGGGATACGCCCTTGCTGACCGGCGAGACCCTCTCGGGCATGTTGGCCGCGCACGACTCCGCATGCACTGTGCTCACCGCACAAGTTCCCGACCCAACGGGCTATGGCCGGGTTGTGCGCGCTGGGGAACCGCCCATCGACTTCGTCGCGTCGATCGTCGAAGAACGCGACGCCAGTGCCGAACAACGCCGCATCGACGAGATCAATTCCGGCATGTACGCATTCGAGGCTGCTCTGCTTGGGGAGGCCCTCGGCAAATTGGGAACCGACAACGCGCAAGGTGAGGAATACCTGACAGACGTCGTCGGCCTGCTAACTGAGTCGGGCCACCGGGTACGAGGACATATCGCGCCCGATGCGGACGACATTCGTGGAGTCAACGACCGCGCGCAGCTGGCCGAGGCTGCTGCGATCATGCGCGACCGGATCAATCTGCGCTGGATGCGTGATGGTGTCTCGATGGCCAATCCGTCCAGTGTCTGGATCGACGTGGACGTCGAGCTCGAGCCCGATGTGACCTTGCTTCCGCAGACGATCCTTCGGGGTCCGACGGCTATCGCCGGAGGGGCTCGCATCGGCCCGGGCACCACCTTGGTGTCCTGCGAAGTGGGTGCCAATGCCGATGTCATCCACACCTGGGCTGAACTGGCAGTGATTGGTGACGGTGCGCAGGTGGGCCCCTTCACTTACCTGCGCCCTGGTGCTCAACTCGGCGCCGGGGCCAAGGCCGGTGCGTACGTGGAGATCAAGAACTCGAGCGTGGGTGATGGCGCGAAGGTCCCGCACCTGTCCTACGTGGGCGATGCCGAGATCGGTGAGGGGACCAACATCGGCGCGGCTACTGTCTTCGTCAATTACGACGGTCAGAACAAGCATCGCACCGTGGTGGGCAAAGACGTGCGAGTCGGCAGCGACTCCATGCTGGTCGCGCCGGTCGAGATTGGCGATGGGGCGTACACCGCCGCAGGATCGGTCATCACCGACGACGTTCCACCGGGAGCGATGGCCGTGGGCAGAGCTCGTCAGCGGAACATCGCCGGATGGGTCGAGCGCAGGCGCCCAGACTCCGATTCAGCACGTTCTGCGAGGGCGGCGAGCGATGCATCGGGGGCATCTGACAGGGTTCGCGAAGACGATTCCGTTCGGGAGGAATGAGTGGCCGAGAAGTCCGTACCGACGCAAAAGCGACTGGTCCTGCTCAGTGGCAGGTCGCATCCGGAACTCGCAGAGTCCGTCGCCGATGAACTCGGCATAGCGCTCTCGCCGACACTCGCTTACGACTTCGCCAACGGCGAGATTTTCATCCGCTTTCGCGAATCGGTTCGTGGCACAGATGCATTCGTGCTGCAAAGTCACACCACCCCGATCAATACGTGGATCATGGAACAACTGATCATGATCGATGCGCTGAAGCGAGCATCGGCCAAGCGCATCACAGTGATCGTGCCGTTCTACGGGTATGCCCGGCAAGACAAGAAGCACCGTGGCCGCGAGCCGATCTCTGCCCGACTAATGGCAGACCTGTTCAAGGCAGCAGGCGCCGACCGGCTCATGACCGTCGACCTCCACACCTCGCAGATCCAGGGCTTCTTCGACGGCCCGGTGGACCATCTGTTCGCTCTACCGCTGCTCGCCGAGCACGTGGCATCTCGAGTTTCCACCGACGAGATAACGGTGGTCTCCCCGGACGCCGGACGAGTTCGCGTAGCCGAGCGGTGGACCGACGTCCTGGGCGCTCCGTTGGCGATCATCCACAAGCGTCGGGATCCGGACGTGCCGAACCAAGTGCGGGTATTCGAGGTCGTGGGTGACGTGAAGGATCGGGTGTGCGTTGTCGTCGACGACATGATCGATACCGGGGGCACCATCGTGAAGGCGGCAGAGACCCTCTTCGAGAACGGGGCGAAGGACGTAATCGTGGCTGCGACCCACGGAATCCTTAGCGATCCCGCGAAAGAGCGATTGCAGCAGTCGCGGATCTCGGAGGTGGTCGTCACTGACACGCTCCCCATCCCCGAGGATCGACAGTTCGAGAAACTGACGACACTGTCGATTGCTCCGATCCTCGCCAAGGCGATCAACGAAGTCTTCACCGACGGATCTGTCACCTCGATGTTCGAGCCGGCTACAGCGGATGAGGCCTCGTCACACTGAGTCGCTCTCGTGAGCCGGTGGCATAGGCCGGTGTCGGACCGTGCTTAGGCATGCCTCTAGACTCCGTGCGTTCCTCGGCGAGGGAGACCGGTCCTACAGGGCAGGTCGCCGTGATCGACGCGGGTGGTGCCACCTGACGTCTGTCCGCACCCCCGCGAGGCGCATGCCAACCACGTGCAACCACACGAACTGAACGAAGAGAACGCCGAGGAGACCCCGTGACGAACGTCGAGATCAACGCTGAGCCCCGTACCGACTTCGGCAAGGGTGCTGCCCGTCGCCTGCGTCGCTCCGGCAACATCCCCGCCGTCATCTACGGCACTGATGTGCAACTGACCCACGTCGCGCTCGACGAGCATGAGATCGATCTCGCGCTCCGCAAGCCCCGCGTGGTCCTCAACGTTACCTACGGTGGAACCACCTACCTGACCAAGCCGCGCGACGTGCAGCGCGATCCGGTTAAGCGCAACCTCGAGCACGTCGATCTCGTGATCATCACCAAGCAAGAGGCTGCGATCCGTAGCTCCTACGCCGATGCCGTCGCAAAGGCCGAGATCGCCGCTGCGGAGGCCGGCTACGACGCCGCCTCGGTGATCATGGCTCTGGAAGAGGCTGTCGCACGTGGTGAGGATCCGCTGGAGGCTGTCGACCACGCCGTTGCCGACGTCAAGGAGCGTGCCGCGGAAATGGCGGCCGCTGCTGCAGCTCGCGAAGCGGCTCGCGAGGCTGCTGCGGCGGAGTCCGGTGGCGACGAGGCTGCTGCGGTGGAGTCCGGTGGCGGCGACGCCGCCGCAGAGTAGTTGTCGCTGCTCACCAGAAGGTTCATCTCCAGGCGTCCTAGCGAGCACAGCGATATGTCCGAGCCCTGGCTGATCGTTGGTCTGGGCAATCCCGGCCCGCAATACGCCGCGACCCGGCACAACATCGGGGCGATGGCCGTTGATGTCATGGCCGACCAGGTTGGGGCAAAGCTCTCGCGGCACAAGAAGGCGTTGGCGAACATCGCGGAAACCCATCTCGGCTTCCCGGGTGATCGTGTTTCCGTGGTGCTGTGCGCGCCGCTTTCTTACATGAACGAAAGCGGCGGCCCGGTCAAAGCTGCGATGGCCTTCTACCGGATCCCACCCGAGCGGTTGGTGGTGTTGCACGACGAGCTCGATATTGATTTCACGGCTCTACGTATCAAGAAGGGTGGCGGCGATGGTGGTCACAACGGTTTGAAGAGCATCCGCTCGGCGATCGGATCCGGCGACTATTTCCGCATCCGTTTGGGTATCGGTCGCCCTCCGGGTCGGCAAGTTCCGGCGGACTTTGTGTTGCAGGCGTTCTCGGGTGCGCAGCGCACGGAACTTCCCGGTTTCTTATCCCGGGCGAGCGATGCTGTCGAGACACTCGTTCGGCAGGGTCTGGAAGTGGCGCAGAATAGGTTCAACGAACGGCCGTCCGGCGGCGAACACGGCAGTGGAGGAAACCCATGAGTGATCCACGCTCCGATGCTGAGGTATCGCGCGATGTAGCCCAGCGCGCGGGGCAGTTGCTGCTGAAGATTCGTGCTGACTTCGTAGCTGAGCATGGAGAAGTGCAGGACAAGGAAACAGCAAACAAACTCCGTGACCAGGCCGACGCGTCATCTAACGACCTCATCCTCGACTTCCTGGCCGATGCCCGTCCGGGGGATTCTGTCTTGAGTGAGGAAGCCAAGGACGACTCTTCTCGTTTGGAGTCCGATCGTGTGTGGATCGTCGACCCGCTCGATGGCACCTGGGAATACGGTCAAAATCGCCCGGACTTTGCCGTGCATGTCGCTTTGTGGGCCGGCGGAGAACTGCATGCATGCACAGTCGATCTGCCGGCGCAGGACATGACCCGCTCGGTGCTGGACGACGTCGACGGCTTGCCATTGGACACGACTCGACCGATTCGCGTCGTCGCGTCCCGAAGCCGACCACCCGCAACCCTCGATGCCACCTGTTCAGTGCTCGGAGGTCTGCTGGCCGCTGCCGGGATCAGTGACCGCGGTGTGGAAGTCGTCGACGTCGGTTCCGTGGGTGCCAAGGTGAACGAGATCTTGAAGGGTCGAGCTGACGTCTACCTACACGACACCGGCTTCTATGAATGGGATGTCGCGGCCCCCTATGGCGTCGCGATGCATTACGGGCTGCGCTGCTCCAACACTGGTGGGGAAACGATTACGTTCAATCACATGCCGCCCTACGTCAACAACCTCGTGGTGGCCCACCCCACGCTGTACCCGTACGTGATGCAGGCCCTTGCGGAGGCATCCGCAACGTGAGCCTTCACCGGCTAGATGAACTCCTCGATCGGTATCCGCCGATCACCCGGGTGGCCGAACTGGCGGCCGATCCGTCGGCTCACGACATCGACGTCCACGCTCTGCTCGGTACCCATCCTCTTGTTGCCCATCGAATACGCAGCGCAACGACGACGCCATTACTGGTCTTGACTCCAACGGGGTCGGGTGCCGATGACATGGCAGCCGCTTTGCAGGACTTCGCTCCCGATGCGCGTATCGCCACCTTCCCCTCATGGGAAACGCTTCCGCACGAACGACTGTCTCCTTCGTCGGACACGGTGGGTCGACGAACCCATGTGCTGCGCCGTATCGCTTATCCAGACAACAACGATCCTCTACTGCAGTCGATCGATGTGGTTGTCGCCTCGGTGCGCGCTGCCCTGCAACCGGTCATGACAGCGGTCGCCGAAGCCGAGCCGGTGCGCCTTCACGTCGGTGACCACATCGACCTCACCGATCTCGTCGAACGGTTGGTGGGCCTGGGCTATGAACGGGTAGACCTGGTGGAACGACGCGGTCAGGTGGCCGTTCGTGGAGGCATCGTCGATGTCTTCCCGTCTATCGAGGAACACGCCGTCCGGGTCGAATTTTGGGGTGATGAGATTGACGGCATCCGGCACTTCGCGGTGGCGGACCAACGTTCACTCGAAGCCGTTGAGCACGGTCTCCTTGCAACCCCTGTGCGAGAGCTTCTGCTCACCGCTGAGGTGCGCGACCGGGCTCGCGAGCTAGCCCAGCACGCTCCCGGGATCGCGGAAATGTGCGGTCAGATTGCCGAAGGTCTCGCGATCGAGGGCATGGAGTCATTGAGCGCCTTGTTCGACTCCTCAATGGTCACGCTCCTTGAGTTGCTACCGCGCGGCTCGCACGTCGTCGTCAGTGAACCCGAGCGGGTAAGTGCTCGAGCAGCGGATGTAATCCGAACAGCACAGGAGTTCTTGGAAGCAGGCTGGCACAGTGCGGCTGTCGGAGCCGATGTACCGATCGACATCGAGCCCGCCGCGTACCGGACGCTCGACGAACTCCACGAATTGGCCACCACGCGTGGCTGCAGGTGGTGGTCGCTGGATCCTCTGCGCAATCCCGACCCCGACATTGACATCGGAGCGAGTGCACCTGAGGAGTACCGAGGCGATGCCGGAATTGCATTTGGCGACTTCCGCGCTTGGCTCGCTGAGGGCCGCGTTGTTGTCGTCACCGCCGGTGGTCGAGGTTCGCTAGAACGGCTGGCCGAGGAGATGTCGCAGGCCGACCTTGCGTCCCGGCTCGAGGAGGATCTCGATCCGACTAATGCTGCCGTAGTTCACCTGGTGCGCAGTCACCTGCATCGGGGTTTTGTGCTGCCGTCGGTCACGGTCATCACAGAGAGCGATCTGCTCGGGCAGCGGTCAACGGGCAAGGACGGTCAACGACTTCCGAGTCGGCGACGCAAGACGATCGATCCGCTTACGTTGAAGGCGGGGGATTACGTTGTGCATGAACACCACGGTGTTGGCAAGTACGTCGAGATGATCCGTCGCACTGTGCAAGGGGCCGAGCGCGAGTACCTGATCATCGAATATGCACCAAGCAAGCGCGGACAACCAGCAGATCGGCTGTTCTTGCCGATGGATCAGCTCGATCTGATCACTCGCTACGTTGGCGGTGAATCGCCAAGCCTGCATCGTCTCGGTGGCGGTGATTGGGCCAAGACCAAAGGTCGTGCTCGCAAGGCTGTGCGCCAAATTGCCGGGGAACTCGTACGGCTATACGCCGCACGCCAGGCCAGCACTGGACACGCGTTTGGGCCGGATACGCCATGGCAACGAGAACTCGAGGACGCATTCGAGTACGTCGAGACCCCCGACCAACTTGCGTGTATTGACGAGGTCAAGCTGGACATGCAGCGGGTAACGCCGATGGATCGACTCATCTGTGGAGATGTCGGCTACGGCAAGACCGAGATTGCAGTGCGCGCTGCATTCAAGGCCGTTCAGGACGGCAAGCAGGTGGCGGTCCTGGTTCCCACCACATTGCTCGTCCAGCAGCATCTGGCGACCTTTAGCGAGCGATACGCGAGTTTCCCAATCCGAGTGGCGGCGCTTTCACGATTCACCTCCACCAAAGAGCGCACTGAGGTCCTTGCCGGGATAACCGATGGAACCATCGATGTTGTCATCGGAACCCACCGACTGCTCACACCCGAGGTGCGCTTTAAGGATCTCGGGCTCGTCATTATCGACGAGGAGCAGAGGTTCGGCGTTGAGCACAAGGAGCACCTGAAGGCGTTACGAGCGAACGTCGATGTTCTCGCGATGTCTGCTACACCGATCCCGCGCACCTTGGAGATGGCGGTCACGGGCATCCGTGAGATGTCAGTGATCCAGACCCCGCCGGAAGAGCGGCACCCGGTGCTGACCTATGTCGGTCCATACGACGATAAGCAGATCGCTGCTGCCATTCGCCGTGAACTTCTGCGTGACGGCCAAGCGTTCTTCGTGCACAACCGGGTGGAGTCGATTGAACGTGCGGCCAAGCGCTTGCAGGATCTTGTCCCTGAAGCCCGGATCGCAATCGCCCACGGCCAGATGGCCGAAGGGCGCCTCGAGCAGGTCATCGTCGACTTCTGGAACAAGGAGATCGACGTCCTCGTCTGCACCACCATCGTCGAATCCGGCATCGATATCGCCAACGCCAACACCCTCATCGTCGATCGCGCCGACAGCTTTGGCCTGTCTCAATTGCACCAACTTCGTGGCCGAGTGGGCCGAAGCCGAGAGCGGGCCTACGCGTACCTCCTTTATGACCCCAACAAGCCCTTGACCGAGACGGCGCACGAACGGCTCTCCACCATCGCTCAGCGGACCGACCTCGGGTCGGGAATGCAGATTGCCATGAAGGACCTGGAGATCCGGGGTGCAGGAAATCTGCTTGGTGGTGAGCAAAGCGGCCATATCGCGGATGTCGGCTTTGACCTCTACGTACGGCTCGTAGGTGAGGCGCTTGCGGAGCACAAGGCTGGTCTGGGCGAGGGTGAAGCCGAGGTAGCCGAAGTGAAGGTTGAGCTCCCCGTCACTGCCCACCTGCCGGAAAGCTATGTGCCTGCGGAGCGTTTGCGTCTCGAGGCGTACAAGCGCCTCGCCGACGCCCACACAGACGAGCAAGTCGACGAGGTAACTGCGGAGTTAGCCGATAGGTACGGACCTCTTCCGCCGGAGGCACTCACGCTGGTGGAGGTTGCTCGATTCCGTGTGCACTGCCGAGCCGCCGGCATCGAGGAGGTCATCGCTCAGGGAAATGCCGTCCGCGTGCACCCGGTCGAACTCCCGGAGTCGGCACAGATGCGCATCACCCGCCTATACCCGCGCACCACGGTTAAACCTGCCGTCCGTACGATCATCGTGCCGCGTCCGACGTCGGGTTCCGCGATCGGCGCAGCACCACTGAAGGACCAAGAATTGCTGACGTGGGCCGATGAACTGGTCAGTGCCGTTCAAGGCGTGCCGCCGCGGCAGCCGACGAAGGATGGATCGATCGATGGTGAATAGGCCGAAGCTGGCTCTCTTTGGCGCGGTTGCTGCGGGAGCGCTGGTGCTCAGCGGATGTGCCAGTGCGACTCCGGGAGCCGCGGCGATCGTCGGGAATGAGCGCATCTCCGAGCGAGAGTTGACCCAGCAGGTCGAGCAGGTGCTCGCTGCTCAAGGGCGTCCGGTGGATTCGGCTTCCGAGGCCCTCGTGGTCACGACCCTCGATCGGATGATCACCGCAAGCCTCGTCGAGCAGATCGCCGAGGAGCAAGGCATTGAGGTCACACAAGGTGAGCTCGACGCAACGATTGCGCAGTATGCCGCCGCCTCAGGTGGTGAGCAGGCCTTCGAGGACACGCTGCTGGCGCAAGATCTCGCGCCAGACGACATCGAGGAACTGTTCCGCGTGAATATCCTCGCCCAGAAGATGGGCATGGTCCTCGACCCCGGTGGAACCCCGGAGAGTCAGTCCGCAGCCATCTTTGCTGCGGTCACTGCGTACAGCGACGAAGTCGGTACCGAGGTCAGTCCGAGGTACGGATCGTGGGATCCGGCCGGACTCGTCGTCGGCCCGCCGCCCAACGATTTGTCCACTCCGATCCAGTTCTCGTAGGGCACCTCCCGATGGCTAAGCGGGGCGAGCGTGTCCTTGAACTCGTCGAAGTCATGGATCGGCTCCGATCCCCGGGCGGATGTCCGTGGGATGCGCGGCAGACCCACGCGAGCCTTGTGGAGTACCTCGTCGAAGAGGCCTACGAAACCGTTGAGGCCATCGAGGATGAAGACGATGCCGGTCTTCGTGAGGAACTTGGTGACCTGTTGTTGCAGGTTGTCTTCCACGCACGGATTGCCCAAGAGACCGATGGCGAAGGATGGGACATCGACGATGTTGCCCAAGGAATCGTCGAGAAATTGATTCGTCGTCATCCCCATGTCTTCGCCAACGTCGATGCAGACACGGCAGAACAAGTAGAAGCGAACTGGCACGCGCTTAAGGCGCAAGAAAAGGGGAGAGCCTCGGTGACCGACGGCATCCCTGAGCACCTACCTGCACTGTTGAGGGCATCGAAGGTTTATTCGCGAAGTTCCTCACTCGGCGACGTGGTGCCGGCGCCGGAGAGGTCGGATGAAGCAGCGGACCTGTTGAATTCCATCGACAGTGAAGATGCACTCGGCGATCTGCTGTTGGCTGTGGCGTCTCTCGCGCGGGAGCGGGACTGGGATGCCGAAGCCGCTCTACGGCAGTCTGTTCGCCGTCGCATTGCAGCCATTCGCGAGGTTGAAGGCCAGTGAACGAGGCCACCGCGGACTTTCGTCGGCTTGCAGAAGAGGCGATCGATTCAGCTCTGGAGGCTGATCCCGTTGCTGCTACCTGGCTTGGGGACCACCGGTTCGACGGGCTGCTTCCGGACTACTCCTCATCTGCGCAGGATGCCCGATCACGAGAGATCGACGATCAACTCACCGCTATCGACGCGATTGACGACGTAGAACTCGACGTCACCGACCTTGTGGACCTGGAGATCCTGCGCTCGCGGTTGCAGCGCGAGGCTTTCGAGATCGAGGAGCTGCGCGGACACACGTGGAATCCGATGGCGTGGAATCCCGGTACGAGCCTCCACCTGTTGATGTCTCGAGATTTCGCGCCGTGGGACGAGCGGCTAGCCAGCATCAACGAACGGTTGTCGGCCATTCCGGAGTTCTTGGATCAGGCGCGTCACACTCTCGAGTCCATGCCCCACATCCACGTCGAGACCGCGATAGGTCAGATGCAGGGAACGCGGGGCCTCATCGCGGATGTGATCGTTCAGGAATGTCATGCGCATGGCTCCGCGGCCCCCGATGCCGCAGGTGATGCCGTCGAGGCAATTGATCGACATCGGTCGTGGTTGGAGGAGCAACTACCCGTCAGCACCGGCAGGCCTCGCTTGAACCAGCGTGTTTATGCAGGGGTTCTGTGGCACGGACTCGATGACGCAACGAGCGCGAACCATCTGCTGCGCGATGCGGAGTCCCACCTGGATGCGGTGACCGAACGTATGCGTGAGGTCGCTGCGGAGTACCTCGGCGAGCCGACGCATGCCGAGCGCGTTGTCCGTCGGGCGCTCGAAGCTGTTGCCCAAGAGTCCCCTGTGTCCGATCAGACCGTTCTGCCGCTCGTTCGCGACGCGCTGGAACAGACAACGGACTTCGTCCGACAACACGAGTTGGTGAGCATCCCCGAGGTAGACACCCAAGTCATCGAGATGCCGGAGATCCACAGAGGGGTAGCGGTCGCCTACTGCGATGCTCCGGGCCCGCTGGAATCGGCATCCGTACCGACGTACGTGGCAGTCTCGCCCACTCCTTCGGGCTGGGATGCTGCACGAGTCGCGTCGTTCTACCGCGAATACAACGCAACCTTGCTGCACGACCTCACTATTCACGAGGCGATGCCGGGCCACGTTCTGCAGTTGGCGCATGCCGCTGCACTGCAGACGCCCACGCGCGTGCGCCGCTTCGGTTTCAGCGGGGTGTTCGTCGAAGGGTGGGCGGTCTACGCAGAGGAACTTCTTCTTGATCGGGGATACGCACCTGAGGAGTCGCGTCGATCAGCCCTGGGAATTCGGCTCCAGCAATTGAAGATGCAGGCACGGATGGCCATCAACACCATCTTGGACATCCGTGTGCACTCGATGGACATGACTGAGGACGAGGCACTGCGCCTCATGACCTTCCGCGGTTTCCAAGAGGAGGGTGAAGCCGTTGGAAAGTGGCGTCGCGCCCTTCTCACTGCCGGCCAATTACCCACGTATTTCGTCGGCTATCGCGCAGTGCGCAGCATCGCCGAGGATCTTGGGGTGTTGCACTCGGACTGGAGCGATAGGCACGTGCACGACCTGATGTTGAGTCACGGATCACCCGCTCCGAGACACCTTCGAACCCTGATAGGGATATGACATGAAGCGAGCTGTCCTGAGCCTTGCGTGTGCTGCCCTCGTGCTGGCGGGGTGTTCATCTGAGACTGACTCAGCCGGGGAATCGTCGTCTGCCCCCTCGACTGCGAGTCCGCAGGAGACGACACGAACCCTCACCGACTGGGCGGGCGAGGTCTGCCAGGCTCGAGACCTACTGGAACTGCAGGTCGCGAGCGTGGCGATGGGACTCGATGTGGATCCGGGGGCCGGGTTGGACCAGCTCCCCGAACTTCGCGCCCAGGTCGAAGACGAAGTCGAAGTCATCCGAGCTGGGGTCGACGATCTCCTCACTGTCGTGCGCTCGGTTCCGGAGGACTCACCCGAGGTGAGTGCCTTTGTCGATGAGGTCGATGCGCTTGTCGGATCGGCTCAGGAATCTGCGAATGAGGCGATCGTTCAGTTGCAGAATGCGACGGAAGCGGACAATGCCCTGCTCGCCGGTCTTGCTGCCGTCCAAGCGGTCGCGGCAGCTCAGTCGGCCTACAGCGACGCCGCCGAAGCTCTTGCGATCTTGAACGAGGTCCGTAGCGACTCGAGTGGACCCCTGGCCCAGGCGTTCAACGATGCACCTGAATGCGAGTAACTGAGTGTTGAGGGTCACAGTTATCCACAATTGACGTGATCCGAACACTCCGAAGGTGACTGTTGCGGACTCATGAGGCAGGCTCTCAGTATGAAACGTCGCACCCTGTGGGTGAATCTCGGTATCGGCGCGGTGATTGTGGTCGTTCTGGGCCTAATCCTGGTTTCTCTTAGGCCGAGCGAAGAACCGGTTGACCAGCGGACTGTGTCGGTCTCTCGGGGAGACGTGAGCGCAACGGTGACCGCGAGTGGCACCGTGGAGCGGGCAGGCATCGTGACTCTGTCTTTCTCCACCGGCGGAACTATTACGACCGTCGATGTCGAACCCGGCGATGTCGTCACCGCTGGAGCGGTACTGGCGACAGTCGACGACACCACAGCACTTCAACAGTTGGCTGCAGCCGAGTCCTCGCTGGCTCAAGCTGTGCAGGGTGCAGCCTCTACTGATGCGTCTGTTTCCAGTGCCAGTGCTGCGCTGTCCAACGCGAAGCGGGTCGCAAAGGAGACGAACAAACGCAACAGGCTTGCGGTGAAGCAGGCGCAGGAGTCCCTCGCTGTCGCGCAGGATCTGTGGGGCGAATCCTGCTTGGACCCGAACAACGCCATGTGCCCCAATCCATCGGCGCAATCGCAGTTGAAGGCTGCGCAGGCGTGCGTGGATTCTGCCCAGCGTGCATTCGACACTGCAGTAGAGAACGCGGCCAACAATGCGATCGGCTATAACATCGCGGTCAACCAGGCGGGGGAACTCCTTACCCAGCGTCAGAATCAGGAGAATTCGGCCTGTGAGGGTGCGGGGTCCGGGACATCGGTGTGTACGAGCGCGCAAACTGCAACGGTTACTGCCCGCCAGGCGTACGACAACGCAGTGCGGGCTCGGACCACGGGGCTATTGGTCGATCAACAAGCGCAGCAAACTGCATCGCTGAGTTTGGCAAGCGCGAATGTCGCCCTGCAGAAGGCTCAGATCGATCTGCGGAAAGCGGGCGACGATGCCGTGCGTTCGGCCCGTCAAGCGTTGGAGAACGCAGAACGCGTCTTGGAGCAGGGCAAAGTCGCTGGTGATCAATCCGTGTCGTCGGCTCAGTCAGCACTGACATCCGCTCTTGCCTCGCGCGAGACCGTCGAATTGCCCGACGGCGAGGAATTGAGTTCGGCGCAGGCGGCGATTGTCGCGGCACAGTCAGGAGTCGATGTTGCCCAAAAGGCACTCGACGACACCTCACTTGTGAGTCCGGTCGCTGGAGTGATCGGTGAAGTTCCATACGTTGTGGGTGAGGCTGCGACTTCGGGTGCCGCAACCGGCGGGATCACGGTAATTCCTGACGGACCGCTCGAAGTCGTTGCAGATTTCGCAGAGTCTGATGCTTCGGGGATCGTCGTTGGGGCAGCCGCCACGGTCACATTCGATGCACTTGCGGGAGCCGAAGCGACTGGATCGGTTGTCGCAATCGATCCCGTCGCAACAACCGGTGCATCGGGACTGGTCACCTACCGAGTTCGAATACAGGTCACCGATCCGCCCGACGCGGTTCGCGAGGGTATGACGGCCTCGGTGTCGGTACTTGTAGCCGAATCAACCGACACGTTGTTCGTTCCACAGGGGGCCATCACCGGTTCGGGTGATCGAGCATCGGGACTGCTGCTCGGCCCCGATGGAGAGGCGGTTCGCACTCCGGTGACAGTGGGCCTTCAGGGCGACGCCGGAACCGAAGTTACGGCGGGGTTGAACGACGGTGACGTCCTAGTGATTCCATCGGCCGATGATGTGTCCTTCCCCGATGGTGGGGTTCCGGGTTCTGGCCGTGACTCCGATCCCGACGGTCCCTTCGGTGGGGGCGGCGAGTGACGGTCCCGGTCGTCCAGATGGAGGACATCACCAAGGTCTACGGCGAGGGCGAAGCCGAGGTTCGTGCCGTTGACGGTGTCTCGTTGACCGTCGAGTCCGGTGAGTACGTGGCGATCATGGGTGCATCGGGATCGGGTAAGTCGACCTTGATGAACATCATCGGTGCCCTCGACGTCGCGACATCGGGTGTGTACCGGATCGATGGTGTTGACATCGGAGATCTTGACGACGATGCGTTGTCATTAGTGCGGAATCGACGAATCGGATTCATCTTCCAGGCCTTCAACCTCATTCCGCGGATGAGTGCGGTTGCGAACGTGGAGCTGCCCTTGATGTATCGGGGTGTGCGTCGGGGTGAACGCCGCCGCCGCGCCTTAGGCGCTCTTGCGCAGGTTGGCCTCGCCGATCGATCGCACCACCAGCCGAACGAACTCTCCGGAGGTCAACAGCAGCGGGTGGCCGTCGCTCGGGCGCTGGCCATGCAGCCGTCATTGATGCTTGCGGATGAGCCCACTGGCAACCTCGATTCGAAGTCCACTGCGGACGTCCTTGATCTGCTCGATGAGATCCACGCGGAAGGCAAGACCATCGTCATCATCACTCACGAGGACGAGGTAGCCGCGCGGGCAGACCGCGTGATCACGCTGCGTGACGGGCGCATCGAATCCGACATTCTGGCGAGCGCTCGATGATCTTCATCGAGGCCCTACGCAGTGGTTGGCAGGCCATCTTGGCTAATCGCCTGCGATCGATCCTGACCACACTCGGAATCATGATCGGCGTAGCCGCGGTGATCATCCTTGTGGCGTTCGGCCAGGGAGCGTCTAACTCGGTCACGTCAAGCATCCAATCTCTGGGTAGCAATCTGCTAACGGTCACAGCGTCTAATCCCAACCGTGGTGGCGAAATCGTGAATCCTTCGATTCAGGATCTGACCGTCGAGGATGCTGCTGCGCTCAATGATTCGATCGCTGCGCCAGATATCGCGGGAGCTGCACCCGAGAAAAGGGCGGCGGTTACCTGCACGATCGGCGATCTCAGTCACTCGACTCAGGTGATCGGCACGTGGCCGGCCTACTTCGAAATCACTAACTCACCTGTGGCATCGGGAGGCTACTTCACAAATTCCGATGAACTTGCGGCTCGCCTGATCGTGGTCATCGGCAGCACTGTCGCTGAAGAGTTGTTCCCCGATACCGATCCGTTGGGACAACGGATTTCCTGCAACGGAGCGCCGTTCACCGTGGTTGGTGTTCAAGAAGAAAAGGGTGCGTCGTTCACGAACCCGGATGACATCGTCATCGCACCTCTGTCAGCAGTGGAGAACTCGATCACCGGATACGGCGAGGTCAGTTCCATCTCAGTACAGGCGACATCGTCGGAAACTACCGATCTGGCTGAAGAGCAGGTCATCGCCATCCTTGACGAACGCCACGGGACGCAGGAAGGTACTCGGGACTTCGAGGTCTTCAATCAGGCGAGTTTGCTAGAAACGGCCAACACCGCACTAGGTGTGTTCACCGCACTTCTCGGTGCAGTCGGAGCAATCAGTCTGCTCGTCGGAGGAATCGGAATCACCAACATCATGCTGGTTTCGGTGACCGAGAGAACTCGCGAGATCGGCATCCGAAAGGCGATTGGTGCTTCGCGCCGGTTCATCTTGCTGCAGTTCTTGCTCGAGGCGACGGTGCTGTCCCTCTTTGGTGCTACCGCCGGCGTTGCGATCGCCTTCTTGGTGTCGCAGATCGAAGTAGCAGGAATCTCGCCGTCGGTTGTGCCGATCTCCGTGGTGGGTGCTTACGTCATTAGCGTTGCCATCGGACTGTTCTTCGGAAGTTATCCGGCTAAGCGTGCAGCATCCCTACGACCGATCGAGGCCTTGAGACATGAGTGAGCAATCGGAGGGTCAAGTGTCGGACACGACTGCAACGGACGAATTGGCATCACTTCTGGTTAAGCGGGGCAAGAAGGGCCGAGCACGATCGACGTCCATCTTGATCGGGGTGCTGCTGCTATTGCTGGGAGTCTTCATTGGA
>JAURQC010000065.1 GCA_030836325.1 Candidatus Nanopelagicales bacterium | reverse complement strand
CCAGGAGCGACGATCACGTCCGCTGACGCTTTGGAGTCGAATGGTGCTGTCCTTGCCACGGCTGCTGAGGGAAAGAACACCAAGGTCCTCGTTTCGGATGGCCCGTCGATTCGTTTGCGTGACTATGCACCGAAGTTCAAGAACGCGAAGGTGATCTTGTCTGCGGTTGACATCAATGAAGGCAACATGCAGGTCGCCCACGGCGTCGACGCTGTGATGCTGCCGTTCGCGCCGTAATCGAGACAACACTGCTAGTGGCCCCCTCAACGCGGAGCGGGGCCACTAGTTGTTGCGCAGGATGCTCACGGCGAAGTCAGAGTCCGTCCGCCACGGTCGAAGATCCCATGTTGCGAATCGACTCTCCAGGGTGAATTCCGCCAGGGATAGATCCCGATCAAAATCCGCGAGCGGATATCGATCAACGTGGAACCCCAAGAGGTAGGGAGCATCAGCAGCGAGATGTGCTCTGATGTTTGCCAGGACGTCCACTTCGGTGCCTGGAGCAACGAACGTGATTACGTTGCCTGCCGACACGGCGGCGTCGAAATAGCCGGAGTTGAGGGGGACGCCGAGATCGAGGTGGGCGAGGTCCGTCTCCAGGTAGTTCGGCCCGGGGTTGTCCACACGGGCGGCAGCAAGCAGGACCGGGTCGATGTCCACGGCTGTGACGTGATGCCCGCGCTGGTGGAGTGCAACTGCGGTTCTTCCCTGACCGCAGCCAGCATCCAAGATGCGACTGCCTGGAGACACGACGGCATCGACCAGTCTGGCCTCGCCCTCGAGGTCGGCTCCCTCTGCCGCCAGTTCCCGGAAGTGCTCGGCGTACCAAGTTGAGTGATCTGTGTCCTTCTCGGAAAACCATCGGGGAGCGTTCACGGGGGAATGTTGATCGGAGGTCATCAACTCTGTGTCTGAGGTCGGGTTCGCTGAGCGTGCTTGGCCATTCGGTCGATTGACTTTTCGA
Organism: Candidatus Nanopelagicales bacterium; assembly: GCA_030836325.1. The sequence goes on along the minus strand of JAURQC010000065.1, from coordinate 7,969 downwards.
AGGCCTTACGGGCCGCAGAACCCACGGGGCGTGCCAGGAACTGGGGAAGGACGGGCACTCGGATGTCTTCCAGCCACGTCAGTCTGCTCGTGGACTCTCCCGTCGTCGTCACAGCGAGATCGACGTATCCGGTCAACACTGGGCCGATCTTGGTGACACGCACGGTCATTGCCGCGGGATCCAGTGCGTCGACTCGCATTCGATCGGGCAGAGCCGCCGGACCGAGTCCGGATGTGGCGACAAACACGGTGCCTGGGCCGCCGTCACCGTGTTCGACAGTTACTCGTGTCATCGGTACCCATTCAGCATGGCCCTGCCAGTCGATGAGTTCGGCGAATGCGACATCGGCAGACAAAGGCAGGTCGCGGGTCACGATGAATCGCACATTGGCCATGCCCTTGAGGGTAGGTCCTCATCGAAGACGGCACACTCGGGAGCTGATGTTACACTATGTAACATGCCCACAACGATTCGTAAACCACCTGGCTCCACACAGTGGGAGGACCTGACAGAGGCCTACCGGATGGGGCAGCGGGAGAGCATCGCGCACGCCGCCATGGCCTTGCTCGTTGAAGCCGGGGGTGTGGGGCTGTCGATGTCTGCTCTGGCGCAAGCAGCGGGCATCTCGCGACCTACGTTGTATCGCTACTACCCCGACATGGAGTCCGTTCTTATAGGCGTCGCGGGACTTTTCTCCCAGCATGAAGAGTCCTTTGCTGCGGAGATCGTGTCCGAATCGGATCCACGGCAGCAGTTACGGACATTCATCGCTGCCGTCAGCAACCCGGCCACGCACGGGCACCTGTCTGCAGTGGAGCTTGAAGCAGCACTGCCACCAGAGGGTCGGGAGTTATTGCACGCGCATGAGGATCGAGCTCGAGGGCTGCTTGCCGAGATTCTCGCCCGGGGGATCCGGGCTGGAGTCTTTTCCTCGGACACAAAACCCGATACCGATGCACGCCTGATTTTCGGGCTCATCCAGCAGGCGCAAACCGACAACATCGAACGCGTCTACGTACTGGTGGACAAGTTGATACAACCCAAAGGAAGAAGGAAGTCATGAGCACACCGGGATACACATTCGTCAGTGTCTCGACCGCAAAGCCAGGAAAACTGGATGACCTCGTTGAACTGGCTCGGCGACCAAGTGAGCTCATGGATGGTCACGTCGCCGGTCTCCTCGGCCGTCAGGTTTCCGTCGACCGCGATCGCAACACCGTCATCGTCTGGACCACATTCGAGCGCAAGAGCGACCTCTACGACTGGCTTGAGACCGATCAGGGCAAGTCTGATCACGGCGAAGAGCAAGACATGAGCACCATCATCGAAACCTTCGACATGTACGACCTCGAGCCGGTGTCGGGAAACCTCTAACCGGCTACCCTCACGCGGATTGGAGCGGGTGACGGGAATCGAACCCGCACTGTCAGCTTGGGAAGCTGATGTTCTGCCATTGAACTACACCCGCGTGGAGCCCAGAGTCTACTTGCCTGCCCGGCGCGACAGTTCTGATCCCAAGGATTCGAAAGCCTGCATAGCTGATGAGTAGTCCGCGAATGCACTCAGCTTCTCGCTGAAGGACAGTTCGGGTTCGATGATTGAGCGCACGTCGTCAAAGCGGGACTCAATGAGGTCTGCGGCCGACGCATGTTCACGAAGAGCGTCTCTCCACGCCCTTTTGGTGTCACGCGCTTCGGCGCGTCGGACGGTGCGGACCAGCGCATTCAACTGAATTCGTGTTTCGCGAGCGGTAGATCGAAGTTCGCGTCGATCAGCAACTGTGAGTCGATCTTCATATCGATCGATGTACTGGCTGGTTGTTGACTGGACGTCCGAACGGAGACCCAGGGCTTGCGCCAGCGGGGAGGACGCTGCGTAGGCCGCCGGAGCGGTCAGGATGAGAGCGACTGCGCTGACGAGTGCTCCACCAAGGATCCAGACTTTGGATGCGGGGCGTTGTCTGGCCTTTTCGATCACTGTGCTGGGACGCGCGTGGCGATGCCAAGGTTCCCGATCTACTGTGAGGACATGGAGCAGAACAACGTTTTCGGTGAGCCCCTGGAAGTGTGCAGCGTGGAGCCCCTCACGGGCTTCTACCGCGATGGTTATTGCAACACCGGTCCCGACGACCTTGGATCGCACACCGTGTGCACGGTCGTTACGGCCGAGTTCCTCGAGCATCAGAAGTCAGTCGGTAACGATCTCTCCACCCCGCACCCCCAATTCGGGTTCCCCGGTCTCAAGCCCGGGGATCGCTGGGGTGTGTGCGCGAGTCGGTGGCTGCAGGCGTACGCCGATGGCGTCAAGGCTCCCGTGGTGATGAAGGCGACCAACGAAGCCGCTTTGTCCATCGTCCCGATTGATGCACTGACCGAGTGCGGCGCGGATGCTCCCGACGACATCAGCGATCTGGAGTAGCAGAACCAAAACCTGCTCGTTTCACTAACGGTCCACCTACGCTGCGTGGGTGACTACAGCATCTGCACTCGATACCTTTCGTCTTGACGGCAAGGTTGCCGTCGTCACCGGATCCACCCGCGGGATCGGACGATCCGCGCTACTGGCGCTCTGCGATGCCGGTGCAGACGCGGTGATCACCGGACGTGACTCCGAGGCAGCCGCAGACGTGCTCGCGGAAGTCGAAAAGCGAGGACGACGCGGCCATGTGGTGCTCGGTGACCTCGCCGAGCCGGGCATGCCGGAACGAATCGTCACGGAAACCGTTGAGAACCTCGGATCGATCGACGTCCTGGTGAACAACGCAGGCATCTGCGAGTGGGGTGAATCCCTCGACTCCCCGATGGAGACGGTCCGCAACGTGCTCTCAGTGAATGTCGAATCGCTGTGGGCGATGTCGATGGCTGCGGCTAAGCCGATGATGGAACAGGGCTCCGGGGTAATGATTAACGTCGGAAGCATTTCCGGCTTGATCGTGAACCGACCACAGTGGCAAGCGTCCTACAACGCTTCGAAGGCCGCGGTGCATCAATTGACGAAGAGCCTTGCGTTGGAGTGGGCGCCATCGGGCATTCGTGTCAACGCGATCGCACCCGGTTACGTGAAGACGGGCATCGCGCCGATCGACGACCCCCAATACGCCCCGTGGTGGGTGGATCTGTGTCCGCAACAGCGCTACGCACTACCCGATGAGCTCGGCCCCACCTTCGTCTACCTCGCGAGCGAGGCGTCGTCCTTCATGACCGGTGAAGTGGTGGTTGTCGATGGCGGCTACACCATCACGTAGTCGCCTGGCTACTTGCCGGTGAGTCGCCCGTACCGGTGCATCGTCTGGGAAATGGCCTGCTCCTTTAGGAAGCGCAGCAGGTCGAGCCGACCGATTCCGGTGATGGACGAGTCGTCGACTGTCACGCCGGAGGAGTTAGCAGCGCGGAGTACGTCGTCGTTTGTCTTGGTCAACAGGCGAAGGCGCACATCTCCGCTTAGACATGCGATGCGAGCGGCCAGGTGCTCATCGGATTCGGTCTCGCGGTTGCTGAGCTCGAGCGGAGTCCCGGTGATAAGTGCGGCGGCTCGGAGGAGCGGGACTTCACTGGAGTCTGCGGAGTCGACTCGAGCAATCACGAGATCGAGCGGTCGGTATCGCAGGATGTTGCTCTCGCAGGCCAGGCTGGTCGGATCGTGTTCGAGTGAGAAGTACGAATTCCAAGCCTGCTCGTAGTCCACGACTGCAAGTTCAATAACAGAATCCTGCAGGTTCGAGGACACAGCGGCGGCGGTCATTTCATCCGTGCGCGTCCAGGTTCCGTAGGAATTCAGGTGATCTGGGCCACCAGGCTTGGTTCCCGAACCCACCGAACTGCGCTTCCAGCCACCGAACGGCTGACGACGCACGATCGCACCGGTGATGTGCCTATTGATGTAGGCGTTTCCGCACTGCACGTTGGCACGCCAGTACTCGATCTCCTTGGGATCTAGTGACTGGATGCCGCCGGTAAGGCCGTAGATGGGTGCGTTCTGCAGCTCGACTGCGTGCTCGAGGTTGTCTGCACGCATCAGACCCAGAACCGGCCCGAAGCACTCGGTCAGGTGGAACCAGGAACCTGGCTTAACATCGCGACGAACGCCTGGCGTCCACGTGATCTCGTCGATCTGCTGCGGCTCGACTAGCCAGGTTTCGCCGGGCTCGAGCGTTGTGAGCGCGCGCTCGAGCGGACCACGCGCAGGAGCGATCAGCGGGCCCATGATTGTTGAAAGGTCGGTGGCAGGACCAACCTTGAGACTGCGGACCGCGTCAGCGAGACGCACATGGAAGCTCGGATCGTCGTAGACGCTGGCCTCGATGATCGCGAGGCTGGCGGCCGAGCACTTTTGGCCGGCGTGACCGAAAGCGCTCTTGACGAGTTCTTTGATCGCTTGATCGATGTCGGCTGCAGCGGTGATGACCATGGCGTTCTTACCGCTGGTCTCGGCGTTGATCCGAAGGCTGGGCTTCCAGGAGGTGAAGAGATCGGCGGTTTCTAGGCTGCCGGTGAGCATCACGAGATCGACGTCGTCGTGGGTAATCAGACGTTGACCGACCTCGTTGTCCGGGGTGCACGCGAGCTGCACCAAGTGCTCGGGAACACCGGCTTGATGCAGCGAGTCGACGAGCAGCGCGCCCACCTCACGCGCTTCAGGAGCGGGCTTCAAGATGGCTGCTCCGCCGGCGGCGATCGCGTGCACGAGGCCGCTCAACGGAATCGCATAGGGGAAGTTCCACGGACCCGCGACCACGGTGACCTTGTGGGGCTCCCAGGTGAGGCCGTCCTTCTCGTATTGCTCGTGGGTGAGCGTCAGGTGCGCGGCAAACGTCACGAAGTCGATGCCCTCGCTGATCTCTGGATCGGATTCGCGGACCGTCTTGCCCATCACGTGGGCTTCTGCGGCGATTGCCTCGCCGCGGCGCTCCTCGAGAACCTCCGCCACCTGAGCCAGGACGGTGCGGCGCATCGCCCAACTCGTCTGAGCCCATTCGGCTTGGGCGGCCTTCGCGTCGGCAATGATCGAGTCGACACCCTCGATCGTCTCGACCAAGGCTGGCGGTTGGGAGACGTAGGAATCAAGGTGGGACTGCAGCCAACGACGATTCACCGGCACGGTGAAGTCTGTATCGGCCACGTTGTGGAACGAGCCGTCGACGGGGAAGCGGCCGATGGGCTGGGTGCGATCCTGGTTACGCCGCGTCAGCGTGGTGACGCTGTGGCGCTCAGACACCGAGGTGCGAAAGCGCTGCGCCTGCTCGTGCCATTCGGGGCTACCAGGCTGTAGGTCGAAGAGTGCTCGCAGGAAGTTCTCCGGTGAGGAGTTCTCGTCGAGGCGCCGCGAGAGATAGGCGATGGATGCATCGCGTTCGGATTGTTCAACGATGGGTGAGTAGAGAAGAAGGCCACCGGCATCGTTGCGCACGGCGCGCGACTGCGGCGGCGCCATTCCCTCGAGCATCTCGATCTCGAGTCGATCGTGAGCGTTCAGTTCGTCACGCAGCGTGAGCGCCCAGGCGACCTCGAACAGGTTGTGACTCGCGACACCCATGCGCAGTGCGCCGGGAGTCGCGTTGAGGAGTGCGTACTCGAGCATCGCTTTGTAGCTGGCGTCGACGTCGGCCTTGCTTGGGTAGGGAGCCGGGTGCCAGTCGTGCAGCTCGGCTTCCACTTCCTCCATCGCCAGGTTGGCGCCTTTCACCAGCCGCACCTTTACTCCGGTGCCGGTGCGCGCGTAACGAGCGTTGGCCCAGTCGACGAGCGTGACGAGCGCGGAGTGCGAGTCGGGGATGTAGGCCTGCAAGACGATGCCCGCTGAGAGATCGTCGAACTCCTCGCGATCGAGGACCGTCGTGAATGACTGCAGGCTCAACTCCAGATCGCGGTACTCCTCCATGTCGAGGTTGACGAAGGTCCGCGGCGAGGCATCGCGCGCTGCTCGGTAGAGCTCGACCAGTTGTTCCTCGATTCGAGCGAGGGAGTCTTCTTCGGCCAGAACATCAAGGTTCGCGCAGATCGCCGAGATCTTTACGGACACGTAGTCGACGTCCGGGCGGCGAATGCGGTCGAGGACCTTGGAGCAGCGGGCCTCGGCTTCGTCGTTGCCCAAGATGGCCTCACCGAGCAGGTTGAGATTTACGCGGAAGCCTTCTCCCGTGCGCCGGCGGACGTACTTGGAGAACGCTGGCTCTTCGGCGGCCAGGATGACGTCGGCGGTGTCCTTGCCGATGCGCCAGTCGACGGCCTGCTCGGACACCCACGGCATCGCGGGTGCAACTTTGCCAAGCGTGGCGAGTCCGAGGCGGTCGATGCCACCGAGGGACGCAGGCACTCCAGCATCGGTCAGATCGTGGAGTCGCTCGGCAGCGCGCTTACGGTCGCGGATGCGCAGCACCTGGTCGGTGAGGTCGAGCAGTAGGTCGCGGCCGGCGTCGTCCCCGAGCAGTCGGGCCAAGCGCTTGGACGATGAAGCCTCGGACCGGGAGGTGTCTGCGAGCGATGCTTCCAGAAGGGCCAGCGCCCGGGCTTCGGCCTTCGCGACCAAGACGTCGTCGCTGGGAAGTTCGAGGGCAGATGCGGGGGCCGTCGAGGTGTTATCGACCGTGGGTGCGCTCATGGCGAGAGGATGCCCGCGACCAGGGGGCCTGTCTTGTGCCAGAGTAGAGGCGTGGCTGTCGAATTAATACAAAAAGCGATTCCTTCAGAACTCCTGCGATCGTTCACCGAACTCGTGGAGGGAATCCCGCAGGTGATGGCGTCGGCCAAGGGCGTCGACGGGCGCTATGTATTCGTGAATACCGGCTTCTGCGACCGCGTCGGCCTCCCAGCGGATCGCATTGTTGGTCGCAGGGTGCACGAGTTCTTTGCCCGGGAGATGGCTGATTCCTACGCAAAGCAGGATGCCGAAGTTGTCGCCACCGGCAAGCCGCTTCGCGGGCAACTGGAATTGATCGTTCGGGCAGACGGCTCGCTCGGTTGGTACGTCACCAACAAGTCGGCCCTCGTTGACGACGGCGTCGTCGTCGGCGTTGCTGTGCTGTCCATTGATCTGCAGTCCCAGGTGAACAGCGCGCACGCTGGCCTCGCGACCGTCATCGCTGCCGTGCGTCGCGATATTCACCACGGATGGCGAGTAGCAGAGATGGCGCAGGTCGCGGGATTATCGAGTACGCAGCTCGAGCGTCTGTGCCGGCGCACGCTGGGAATTCCCCCACAGAAGTTGCTGCAGCGGCTCCGCCTCGAGCATGCCGTGCACCTCATCACCAGCACACCCATGTCGATGGGGAATATCGCAGCCGAGTGCGGCTTTTACGACCAGGCGTCCTTCACCCGACAGTTTCGAGCGATTTTGGGACTGACACCGGGGGCGTATCGCAAGGGCACCTGACGTGGGTCGTGGGCTCCGCTAGCCTTTCGGCGTGCTGCTGAGTGATCGAGATATCAAGGCGGAGATCTCTGCTGGGCGGGTTCAGATGGACCCCTACGACGAGGCCATGATCCAGCCGTCGAGCATCGACGTGCGTTTGGATCGCTGGTTCCGCGTCTTCGAGAATCACAAGTACCCGCACATCGATCCGAGCATCGAGCAAGAAGACCTGACACGGCTGCTCGAGACCGAGGGCGATGAGCCGTTCATCCTGCATCCAGGTGAGTTCGTCTTGGGCTCCACCTACGAGGTCGTAACACTGCCCGACGACGTTGCCGGTCGCTTGGAGGGCAAGTCCTCACTGGGACGTCTCGGACTTCTGACCCACTCGACCGCGGGGTTCATCGATCCGGGATTTTCTGGCCACGTCACGTTGGAATTGTCCAACGTTGCCACTCTTCCGATCACGCTCTATCCCGGTATGAAGATCGGTCAGTTGTGTTTGTTCCGGCTCTCCTCGCCGGCTGAGCATCCGTATGGCTCGGCGAAGTACGGGTCGCGGTACCAAGGTCAGCGCGGTCCGACACCATCTCGCTCGTTTGCGAACTTCCATCGCACCGAT
>JAURQC010000064.1 GCA_030836325.1 Candidatus Nanopelagicales bacterium | reverse complement strand
TTGTCCCGGAAGGCAGGTGTTGGGGTGAACACCGCCTTCACGGTGTAGGTCCCCGCCGGAAGACTCGGGCTGATCCGCTTGCGCTTAAGTGCACGCTTGGCGTTGGCACCCAACGGCTTGAGCCAGCGACCCTTGGCGATCACCTGACGCTCACGACCAGCAGAGTCGACAATGGCGATCCGTACCTTGCCCTTGATGTTGGCGGTGTTGGCGATCACGGCAAACGCCTTCTTCTTCCCAGCACGGGGGCGTTTGGCGGCCTTCAAAGTCAGCGTGACGCCTTCGGCGATATTCACCGTCTGGCCACCAGCTACCGGCGTCGGAGCCGGCGGCGGTGTCGTGCCGACACCCACGAGTGAGGAGTACGACGGGCTTCCTGGACCACTACCGTTGACGCCTTGGACGGCAACCCGCAGGTACTGGTTCGTATTTGCTGCCGTCGCGACGTAGGTCTTGGCGGTTGCTCCAGGGATATTCGCGCAGGTGTTGGCGTCTGCTCCGTTGGTGCACGCCTGCCACTGGTAGACGAAGCTGCCCGGGCCGAAGTCCCAGGTGCCATCCGACGCCGTGAGCGCGCTACCTGCCTTCACTCCCGTATTGGGTGTGACCGACGGAGCTGCGGTGGCGACCGGAACCTGGCCCGATAGCACGCGAGCAACCTTGCCCGCGTTGGTCTGTGCAACCCACACGTTGGTATCCGGGCCCTCGGTTAGTCCCGTGGGAACCGAGTTCGGACTGGTGAGGGTGTATTCACCGAGCGGGGCTCCCTGCGCGGAGTACTTCGCAACAGAGTTCCGGGCCGACAAAGACACCCACATGGTGTTACCCACACCGTTGGTCATATCCGTCGGTGCACCGGGAACCGACATTTCCAAAACTGTGGCATCGGCAACCAACTTGCCGAGTTGGTTTCTGGCGGACATAGCGAACCAAATCGCACCATCGACATTCGCGATGCCGGTGGGATCCGAAGCCGTCGTCAACGGAACGCTGCCATAGGTAGTTCCATCCATGAGGACATAAGCGATTCGATCGGCACCCGCGTCCGTGAAGTACATGCGGCTACTGCCCGCGGGGCCTTGGACTATGCTGTGTGGCCGGGAGTTGGGCCACGGGACGCTGAACATCGAGACAGCTCCCGCCATGGTGACGCGCCCAATGCGACCGCCGAGTTCGGTGAACCACATGTTGCCGTCCGGACCGGCTGCAATGTCCTGAGGCCGCATCGCCGAATCAGGAAGGTCAATAATCGAGACGGCTCCTGCCGTGGTGATACGCCCGATCTTTCCGCCATCGCGCAGCGTGAACCACATGTTGCCATCCGGTCCAGCCGCGATCCCCCAGGGATTTCCGACGTTGGCAGGCAATGGCAACGCGTACGCCGTTACCGCGCCGGCCGTTGAGACTTTGGCGATGGTGTTCGAAGCGCCTCCTGTTACCCACAGATTGTTGTCTGGGCCCGATGCGACATCGCGCGGTGTCGAGCCTGCTGCCAGTCCAATCTCGGTGACATCGCCGGGCGCTGCAGAGGCAGCCGAAGCGCCAATAAGGGTGGCACCGAGGAGAGCCAGAATCGAGATGATTGCTGTTGAAATCCGTGAGACAAGCCGCATGCAACCACCGTTGCATATTCGAGTGGCCCTTGAGAGGACCGACGAGCCCGTGTCGCGTCTAAGCGATGGCCAAGGTTGCAGCCGCGACCAAGGCCAAGACCACTCCCACGAGCTGGATTCGGGACATTCGTTCGTTAAGCAGGAACCGCGCTAGCAGCACCGTGGCCGCCGGGTATAGCGAGCCGATCACGGCGACGATGGCCAGCAACCCCCGCTGCGCGGCGAGCTGGAACACCGCGTTTGCCAACGCATCGAGCGCCCCAGCGGCGATCGCAAGGTGCCATGGGAACTGCGCGGCAACCGAGGTGGTGTCCCGGGCTCGGCGAAAGGTAGCCACGAGAATGACTATGACCAGAGCGGACGAAAACCAGCGACCGATAGTCGCAACCCAGATCCCCGAATCATCGGGCGCAGTACCCAGGATGCTCAAGTAGCCACCGATAGCCAGACCACTTGCAATCGCAAGCGCGATCGCGTGGGTAGGTGTCCTCTTATTCGAGCTCGACTCCCGACTGACCAAGATGACGGCAAGGCCAGCGGTCACAATCCCAGCGAGTACCGGGGTGGACAGCGCCTCTCCGAGTACCAGTCCAACGACAACCGGAACGGCTCCGGACAAAACGGCGGTGATGGGCGAAACGATGCCCATCTGTCCTCGGGACAGCGCCGCATAGAGCAGCCCCATGCCAACGGCTCCGACGGCACCTGAGGCAACACCAACTAAGACGGCATCGCTGGAGAGAACACCCGGGATGAACAACACTGCGAGGACCGTGATGAGCACGCCGCCCGCCGGGTAAGAAACGGACAAAACTCGGAGAGATCCGACGCGACGCGATGCCAAACCCCCAAGAAAGTCGGCCGTTCCCCACGACAGGCTCGACAGCAGTGCCAGCAGTGCAGCCAACGGAGAACTTCCTTCCATCCCTGATTTGGGGAGAGCTGATCGTGAGAAGGCCGAACGGTATCCGAAGAACTGCCATACTCCCCATGTGCGTACTCGTGCCCGCTACGGCCCAAGGCGCGATACGCCATGACCACCATCGCCTCAGGGCCGTGGGACGAAACCCAAATTCGCGAGTTCCTGACGGCCACAGTCATCCCACTTCGGCTGGCCAGCAACGGATCCTCCGGCCCGCTCGTGCAGAGCTTGTGGTTCTGGCCGGACGGCACCGAACTGTGGTGCTGCACGCAATCCTCGTCGGTTCTTACACGTCGCTTGGCCAAGGATGATCGTGTCGGTTTCGAGGTGGCTGCCGATGCTCCGCCGTACCGGGGAGTGCGTGGCACCGGCGTTGCAGCGCTCATGACCGACGATGTTGAACGAGTGTTGCGCCACCTCATCGAGCGATATCAGGGCGCCGAGCGCACGCAGCTGAGCGAATGGCTCCTGAGTCGCATCGATAGCGAAGTGGCTATCCGCATCACCCCAAAGACTCTCAGTTCCTGGGACTACTCGCCGCGTATGAAGAAGTGACGCACGGGCGTTTCACCGGGACCGCCGGTACAGCACGCATCGTCGTCATATTCATTTTGACAACGGCTGCCTTCGCGGCTGCGTTTCCCGCAATCCGCGCTGCTGAGGTCAGCTTCGATCCGGCGTCGATCGTGTGGCTGCGCGCAGTGTTCGCGGCGGCGGCACTAGCAGTTCTGGCACGACTTTTTCGAGCCAGCCTTCGAATGCCCTGGCGAGACGTTCTGCGTGCAGCCGTGTTCGGCCAACTTGGTATTTCCGTCTTTCAGTGGCTTTTGAATTCCGGAATCGCTGAATCGTCTATCGGGACGGCATCGACGATTGTGAACACAGCACCAATCATTTCCATGATTCTTGCTGCGCTGGTACTTCGAGAATCGATTCCATTCCTCAGATGGCTGGGCGTAGTTGTTTCTTTCGTCGGCGTTTACATCCTCGGGTCGAGCGCCGGATCAACCACGGCTCTTGGTGCTCTGTACCTGATCATCGCAGCGGTGAGCCTGGGGACCTACTCCGTCGCTATCAAGACGCTGCTCATGCGGCATCACGCGTTGACGGTGACCTTCCACGGAACGTGGCCCGGGATCATCCTGTTCGCCTGGGCCGCGCCGACCGCAATCGGGGAGTCGACACAGGCGCAACCGAGCGCCTGGCTTGGACTAGCCGTCCTCGTTCTGGCAGTGACCTGCGGTGCCTACGTGCTTCTCGCTCGACTACTGCAACTACTGCCGATCTCGCGCGTGGTTCTCTATTACTACCTCGTCCCGCCTACGGCGATCCTTTACGCCATCGTGCTGTTCGGGGAGACTCCAACAGCCCAAGAGCTTCTCGGTGTCGCGGTGGCCATCGCAGGTGTCGTCATCGCGCTCAGCGCACCCGGTCGATCGATGGACCAGACCGCTAGTTGACTGCCGCTGCGTCGTCTACCTGCTCCTCGGTCATCCCCAGGCGCCGTTCGATGATCAGAAGTAACACGACGATGAGAATGCCGACGCCGACCATCACAAGCGCTGACCCGACCGCTTCCGTGGGCGCAAGCAGGTCGCGATTCTCCGATTCCCATGGCCACAGGGCTCGCAGGGATCCGACCATCAGGCCGGTGAGCACAGCCAAGGTGACTGTCGCCCGATGGGCGAGCAACCATTTGAGCAACGTGACGAAGGAACCGAGCCCAATGACAGCACCGATGGCGAACGCCCCGAGGTACACCACATCGCGATCGTTCACGGCCTGCAACGTCGGCTCGTACAAACCAAAGGAGAGCAACAGGAAAGACCCAGAGACGCCGGGCAGCACGAGGGCGCAGATCGCTACGGCGGCTGCAAGCGCAACCACGATGGGGCTTGGATTCTCGATCACCGCCGGCGGCAGGCCAGTGATAAAGAACAACGCGACGGCCGCGACTAACGCCAACAGGACGTAACTGATCTTCCAGCCGCCCAGCTTGTGCACCATGTGCGCTGGGATCCAGATACCCGCGAGCACGAGCCCGAAGAACAAAGCTCGCATCTGGATGGGGTACTCCTCGAGCAAAGGCTCAATGAAACGGGCACCAAGCACGACTGCGGTCGCCATTCCGATGCCAACGGGAATCAGCAGCGCCCAGGGCAGGTCTCGGAGAGTCCGGATAAAGGATCGACCCGAAGGTCCACCTTCGGCCAGTCCCACGAGTTGCCGAAGCGCCAGAACGGCGTCGGCGATGGCATCGATGACCGTGCGGTAGATGCCCACGATCAAGGCGATGGTGCCGCCACTGACACCCGGGATGACTTCAGCAACGCCGATGAGGGCACCTCGGACGAGATTCACCAAGACCGCAATCACCGGATCACCCTAGAGGTTGGCGGCACAGAAGCCTGTTCTTCTGGACCGGCGTCATCGCAGCGCGGTATACCTAGGTCATGGAAGAAGGCGGTCTGTCGAACTACATCCCCTACACCGAGTTCATGTTGAGCATCGCTCAAGTCTTTGAACTCCTTGCCGCCATCACGATCCTCATTGGCTTGGTGTGGTCGGCAGCGCTCGCGTGGCGGGCCTATAACCGAACCAACGAGGGATCGGTCGCCTACAAGACCATGCGACAGAGCTTTGGTGGCGCGATCTTGTTGGGCTTGGAGATTCTCGTGGCGGGCGATCTCGTCCGCACCGTGGCCGTTTATCCCACGATTGAGAACGTCGGTGTTCTGGCGATCATCGTGCTCATCCGCACCGTCTTGAGTTTCAGCCTCGAGATCGAGATCGAGGGTGTACCGCCGTGGCGTCGTGCACTCGTAAGTGGTGCGACAGTCATGAAGCAAGCGGCCAAGAATGCGAAGGGAGACGCAGATGACTGACGGCACAGTGGTGACTTGTCCGGCGTGCAGTAAGAAGAATCGCGTTCCCGTCACGGCGACCGGAAAGCCGCAATGCGCCTCCTGCAAGGCCGTCTTGCCGTGGATCGTCGACGCGACTGATCAATCCATCGCCGGTGCGTTGGATACCAAGCAGTTGGTGCTGATCGACCTGTGGGCTCCGTGGTGCGGACCCTGCCGAATGGTCGCACCCGTTCTTGAACAACTAGCCAGCAAATACGCCGGCAAGATCAAGGTCGTAAAGGTAAACGTCGACGACAACCCACGTGCTGCTCAGACATACGACGCCCGCAGCATTCCCACACTCGTTTTCGCACAAGATGGGGCCGTGGTCGATCGCATCATCGGGGCTCAGCCCGCACCTGCCCTGTCAAGCCGCATCGACTCACTTCTCAACAAGTAAGACGTTCGAATACCTCATGGCGCTGCCCACAGTGATGTTCATCCGTCACGCAGAAAAGCCCGAGAAGTCAGAGAAAGGCGTCACGCGAGCAGGTGAGCCCGACGAGCACTCTTTGTCGGTCCGAGGCTGGACCCGAGCCGGCGCACTTGCCGCATTCTTTTCGAGAAACCTTTCAGACTCCCCCGCAACAACCCCCGGACGCGTTATCGCCACCAAACCGAGTGCGGACTACAAGAGTAAGCGCGAGCACGACACTGCAGTCCCGACTGCTCACCGACTCGGTCTCGATATCGAGAGCGTCAACATTCCCGGCCACTACGACCATCTCGCAACGGATATCCAGCACGCAGGTATCCCCACACTCGTTGTGTGGCACCACGGGAGCATTCCCTCATTTGTCTCCGCATTCCCGGTTAGCAACTCCGACGACGTCCCCAACTCTTGGCCCGATGATCGGTTCGACGTGATCTGGGTCCTCATGGATGCAGGTGATCACTACCTGTGGCACCAGATGGAGCAGCGTCTCCTTGAGGGAGATGCTCTCGACTGAGCAAACCACCCGCTGCCGACATATGCTCAACAGATGCCCGGAATTGGTCGGCTTGTTGCTGCTGCATGCGCAGTGGCCTTCTCGATCGGCATTACTCCCACGGCGTCAGCGCAAAGCGTCGAAGAGTCGACGATCAGCGGCGGCCCGCAAAGCGCAACCGATCCCAGCCCCGTCGAGCTAGACGCGAGCCTGTATCTGCCCGCGGAAACTCCGGCCCCCGCAGTGGTTCTTGCTCACGGCTTCGGTGGAAGCAAAGAGTCCGTCGTCGATGAAGCCGAGTACTTGGTTGATCGCGGGTTTGTAGTTCTGGCGTACACCGCCCGTGGTTTTGGCAACTCATCTGGTTCCATCTCGATGAATGCTCCGGACTTCGAGGTTGCCGATGCTTCCTCGATCATCGACTTCCTGTCCACCCAGGACAGTGTTCTTCAGGAATCTGCCGGTGACCCTCGAGTCGGATTTGCTGGCGGCTCGTATGGCGGGGCCCTGTCTCTCATGGTTGCCGGCTATGACGAGCGAGTCGACGCCATCTCCGCAGACATAACCTGGAACAACCTGCAGACCTCGCTCTTCGGCCAGTCTGCGATGGACTCCGATGAAGTAGGCGTGTTCAAGCAACTGTGGAGCGGGCTGTTCTTCAGCGCTGGCCTGATCGGCAACGACGGACAAGTCACCGAATGCGGACGCTTCGCCCCCGACTGGTGTGCCGCGTACTCAATCGCCGCCGCCAACGGGATCCTCACCGATCAGGCACGCGACTTGATGGCGGCCTCCTCCCCAGCCAGCATCACCGATCGGATCAAGGCGCCCACGCTTCTCGGCGGCGGACAGTCCGATTCGCTATTCCCCTTGGCGCAGGTGAACGCGAACGCCGAACAGATAGGCGCACACAACCCTGAGGTAAAGGTCGTCTGGCACGCCGGTGGGCACGACGGCGGAGTGAACGAATCGGACCGACTTCGGGAATTGAACGCACAGTGGTTCGACGCTCATTTGGCACAAGGACCTGCCGTTTCCACCGCCTTCGAAGCATCGTTGGTAGAGGGATCGGCTTTCGGTAACCAAGACGACATCGCCGTAGAGGTCCTTTCTCGCGAGACTTACCCGGGTCTGTTCGGATCTACCTTCGAGACGATTGACGTAGCCGGCCCGATTCAACAGGTCCTCGCCCCTGCAGGAGGCGTACCGGCAGCCGTCTCGTCACTTCCCGGCGCCGGGGGCCTAGCCTCACTTGCCGGCAGTCTGCTTGCGCTCCCCTTGCCCAATCAGAGCGCAACATTCGCATCCGAACCCCTGCAAGAGCCTGTACGAATCATCGGTTCACCGACTGCAACGTTGGAAATCTCCAGCGATGTCTTGACTGAAGACGTCACCCTGTTCGCGAGCCTTCGGATCGTCGGAGGCACAGACCGACCCGTGTTACCCAACGGCCTCGTTGCCCCTATTCGCCTGGACAGCATCGGGCCCGACCGGACCGTCGTCGAAGTCGAACTTCCGGCAATCGTCGCCGACGTGGCCGCAGGAGAGCGGATCACCATCGTCGTTGGGACCACCGATCAGGCCTTCCGAATGCCGCCGGGTCCTGCCGTGTACTCAATTGGCCTCGCCGACTCCTCGGTACGGATTCCCACGAACGCTATGACGTCCGAGACGACTGGCCTGCCAGTGTGGCTCTGGCCGGCAATCGCGATTGGAGTGGCGGTCCTGCTCGTCATCTTCGTGCGGGTCATGCGCCCGCGCGGAGCACACACTCGCTTCCGGGAAGACCTGGCCGACGTGCCCATCGCCGTGGAGAACCTGTCCAAGCAATTCAAAGGCGGCGTCCACGCGGTCAACGACGTCTCCTTCTCGGTTCCGCGGGGCGTGGTGCTGGGACTTCTCGGCCCCAATGGAGCTGGCAAGACCACCACCATGCGCATGGTGATGGGGCTGATCTACCCAACCGGAGGCAACGCATACGTCTTCGGTCAGCCAGTCTTCCCCGGAGCGGCAACACTCGCCCATATCGGTTCCTTCATCGAAGGCCCCGGCTTTCTTCCGCACCTTTCCGGACGCGAGAACTTGGACCTTTATTGGAAGGCCAGCGGCCGAGACGAAAACGACGCTCAACTCGATTACGTGTTGGATATCGCCGGCCTCGGGAGTGCGATCGACCGCAAGGTCCGCACATACAGCCAAGGAATGCGTCAACGCCTGGGCATCGCGCAAGCAATGCTCGGGATGCCGGATGTCCTGGTTCTCGACGAGCCCACCAATGGACTCGATCCGCCGCAGATTCGCGAGATGCGACAGGTCATGAAGGACTACGCCGCCACTGGTCGAACAGTTGTCGTGTCCTCCCACTTGCTCAGTGAGGTCGAACAAACGTGCTCGCATGTTGTTGTGATGACCCACGGCACGCTCATCGCCGAGGGCACTGTCGCCGAGCTGCTCGAGGGTAGGTCGGGGGCACGACTCGAGGACGTGTTCATGGAGATCGTCGGCGAGGGACACGAGGTGATTACGTCATGAGTGCACCCGTTCTCGAGTATTCAAGTAAGGACACACTCGGCATCGGCGTCGAACTCGTCCGTCAGGTCAAACGGCGCCGGACGCTGGTGGCGTTCCTCCTCGTTGTGGCATTGCCGTTGATCGTCGTCGCCGCCGTCAAGTTCGGGCCATCCTCCGACGATGGCGGTGGCAACGGTGGCGGTGGATTCGGCGACGGCAACTTCGATCTTGTGGGTCTAGCAACAAGCGGGGCGTGGAATTTCGCCCTAACCATGCTGCTGTTCTCGTCCGGCTTCCTACTGATCATCATCGCCGCGATGTTCCTCGGCGACACCGTCGCAAGCGAAGCCAACTGGTCAACCTTGCGATATCTCCTGGTCGCACCTGTCCCCCGGCGCAAACTCCTGCGCACGAAAGCGATCGTTGGCCTGATCTTGACGGTGATCGTCCTATTGACCTTGGTTATCGCGTCGTGGGCGATCGGCGCCTTGGCATTCGGTACTGGCGCACTAGCGAGTCCGTTCGGTGGAGCCTTCAGTCAAGGCGAGTCACTCCAGCGACTCTCCATCGTGACGACCTACATCGCCATCACCCTGCTCTTCCCTGCTGGATTCGCTTTCTTGATGAGTGTGTTGACCGACGTCCCCCTCGGCGCGGTCGGCACCGCTGTGATCGTCGTGATTATCTTCAACATCCTGGACGCAATCGACGCACTCGGATCGCTACGGAGATTCCTCCCCACCGACTACGGGGCCGCGTGGGTCGACGCCCTGAATCCGGAGATCGTCTGGGGAGAAATGGCCGTGGGCGCCGCGTACAACCTGATTGCTTTTGCACTTCTGATCGCGATCGCGGTATTGCGGTTCGATCGCAAGGACATAACTTCCTAGAAAGCCGCTACGGTTTGGCTATGGACGATCGCGGCCGGCTTCGGTTCTCGCTGTTCCTGCAGATCTTCGCAATCGTCATGTTCATGGGTGCAGGACTAGTTCGTGGATTTGCCCTCGGCTTCGATGGCCTTACCTGGGTCCTTCTCGGCGCTGGAGCCATCTCTGCAGTCATCGCTTTCGTCACGTTCGTCCAATTGCGGGATTCCTAGGGGGCGTGGCCTCCCACCTCGCGCCGGCGTCGGCAGGCCGACACAATTTCCGCATGCCAGAGAAGATCACCGTCGGTGCTGCCCAGATCGCCACACCGCCAGAAGACATCGAGAGCAATCTCGAGACTCACCTCGAGATGATCGCCCAGGCTCGAGCCAAGGGCGTAGACCTCTTGGTTTTCCCAGAACTCTCGCTCACCGGCTACACGCTCTCCGACGACAGCTACCGGCTCGCTCATTCACGGCACGCGAAGGTCATTCGACAGATCGCTGAGGCCTCGGACGGCATGACGACGCAGTTCGGGTTCATCGAGGAAGGTCCCGGCGCACAGTTTTACAACGCAACTCTGGCGGTGCGAAATGGGAAGATCGAGCATCTGCACCGCAAGGTGAACCTCCCTTCCTACGGGAATCTCGACGAAAATAAGCACTTCGCAACCGGCCGTTTTATGGAAACGGCCATGCTGGATGACGTCTGGCGCTACGCAATCTTGATCTGCGCCGACGCCTGGAATCCAGCTTTGGTGCACCTCGCAGCCATGAACGGTGCAACGCTGCTGTCCATTCCCATTAGTTCGTCCCTCGACGCCGTCGACGGAGAGTTCTCCAACCCACACGGATGGGATCTCGCAATCCGTTTCTACGCGATGACTTACGGCATGCCGCTCGTCATGACCAACCGAGTTGGCGTTGAGGGAGCCGCCGAGTTCTGGGGTGGGTCAGCCATCATCGACGCGCACGGCAAGGTCATCGCTCAAGCATCTAGTGAGCAAGAACTCATCACTGGGCAACTCGACTACTCACAAGTCAGAGAAGCTCGGTTTCATCTGCCCACAGTCCGTGACTCCAATTTCGCGCTTATCCAGCGCGAAGTCAATCGACTGTCCGAAGTTCTGGGAGTACCCGAGAGCGTGCGTGACTGACGAGTCGTCAGCCAGTTTCGTACCGAAATTGTGGCAGTACCTCCTGCAAAATTACCGTGTCTCGCGTGTTCCATTGCGGGTTTCCAACGCCGAGAGCAACAGCGGCCGCCATATCTGCGCTGTAGTTATGCCCGACTTCCGGCGGGGCTCCACCGCTGATTAGGTCCATACCTACTTGAAAGCCCGTAATGAATGGGAACCATTGCAGGCTCGGCATTACACCGGGGCCGTGTGGAGGCAAGGTCCAGTCCGCTTCGCGGTAGAACAAATCTGGGCGCCAGTACACGACTGGATCATTTGCGTGAGCAGCAAAGACGATAGTGGGAGCAGGGTGTTCGTCGTACCGATCCGGATCATCAGTCTGAACAAGCACCCGGGTGATACCCCCATCGCCGATGACCGGATCCCAAGCGGGGCCGCTGGTTCGCTCCGCTTGCCATGACTTCCACAACGTTGATTCGGCCGGTGGCCCGACCCAAATAATTCGCTTGATGTTTTCGGTTACCTCTTCGGGCGTGGCCTCAGCACTCCATGCCCCTTGGGTTCCCATGGATCCGAGTGACTCACCGAATAAGACGAGCTTGGGACGTTCGTTCTTCGGTAGTTGTTTCCACTTCCGCACGACAGCATCAATCGTCGCGGCATTCTGATTGATCGTGGTCTGAGAGTCGATTACGAATCCAATCCACGATGGCACTGCGGAGTACTGAGTAGCAACCGTGGTTACGTTTCCGCCCGTTACGACTTCAAGAGCGTTGATCGCATCAGGATCAACCCATCCTGTACCCGTTACGCCAAAGACAACCAGGTACTCACGCGACCACGCATCCACCCGATCCAGCTCTTGGACCGCCAGAGCCGCCCGATCATCAAAGGTTTCTGCTTGCTGCATTCCAACGTACAACCGGATTGGCTGCTCAGCAGGCCTCGATGTAATTTCAGAAATCTCCTCCGCCGACATCGTGTTCGAGACGAAATAGCGCCCTTCGCGTCCAAGCGTGTCCCAGGGCAAAGGGCTCGCAGAAGATCCGCTGTTCACACCAAGGCCGGCAGCCACTTGGTCAGTTGCATCGCTGTTGGTTCGGTCGTAGACATCGGTAAGCCAGTCAAAGGCAGCGTTGAGTCCGCCGAAGACGAGCAGCGTGAAAACCAGAGAAACACCCACTCGAGTCCATCTGACGCGCTCACGGCTGTGTTTCACCCAACGGGCAAGCGGGGGGATTCGATCTACCGCCGAAGCAACGAGTCGAACGAGCTTGCGGAGGCATCGTCCGACAAGAATCAAGACCGCCCCAAGCCCAACGGAGGCGATGATCAGCACCAATGAGCCCGGCACTGCTCGCGGCATGTTGAGCTCTGATTGTTGGATCTCTTGAAGTGCCACGGCAATAGGTGTGAAACCAAGTGCCGGCCCCCAGGTGACCAACAAAGTCACAGTCGTCACTTTCCGATTCGGATACCACGCCTTGATTCGGGCTACCGATCGGGCAAACCATTCAATTGCCGAACCAGCGGCGTACCCAGCCGTTATGCCTACCGCGGCAACAACGACCATAAAGGGGACGGCCCGCGGAAGAAGAGATGGCGTGAGAGCCGCGATGAACCCCGCCGCTGCTCCCAGGAGGCCGCCGTAACTCGGTCGAGTCCACACAACTCGACCGTCAAGCCCTCCCCTTAACACTCGTGAACCATAGACGCACTACGACGAGACCGGGTCTATTTGGAATTAATTGCCTCAACGGCCTGCTTAAACAATTCCGTATGTCGATCGATATCGACAGCGGATGTTGTCGGACACATCAATGCCATGTTATGAAATGGCGTGAGAAGTAAGCCACGGTTGGCCATGAAGAGGTGCAGGTATTCCTCAATGTCGTCATCGTGAGCCGCGGCCGACTGCGTTCCCGTTCGTGGCGCCGGGTCAACGAATCGATACTCCGCACGGGCGCCGAGCTGGGCGATCGACCACGGGACCTCAGTGTCTGCCAGGACCTTCTCGACACCCTCGCGGAATCGAGTAGCAAGTTCAATCATGTGATCGAAGGCAAAGTCTGTGAGCACCTCGCTCAGGGTTGCACGCATGGCAGCCGTACTCAGTGCATTACCGGCAAGCGTGCCTCCCACACCACCGACGTCCACGAGGTCTGCTTCGGGATAATCGAAGATTCGCTCGGCAACCTCAGAGGTGAGGCCATAGGCACCAGAGGGAACTCCGCCGCCGATGCTCTTGCCGATCACCACGATGTCGGGGCGAAGATTCCAAGCCTTGGTGCACCCGCCCGGACCAGCGGAGATGGTGTGGGTCTCGTCGATCAGCAACAACGTTCGGTACCTATCGCATAGATCCCGAATCCCGTCCCAGAATCCGGGCTCGGGAAGCACGATGCCGATGTTGGTTAACGCCGGTTCGGCGATGAGCACCGCAACATCACCGTGCGCAAGGGCATGCTCAACGGACTCCAGATCGTTGAACTCAGCAACTCGCGTGGTCTGCGCCACCGGCACCGCCGGGCCGACATTTCCTTCGCGTTCGATCGTGGTGCCATCCGGGCCTGTTCGCACCAAGGTCTCATCAACCGCACCGTGGTAGCAGTAGGAGAACGCGCAGATCTTGTCGCGACCGGTCACAAGCCGTGCGATACGAAGTGCCCAGCGGTTCGCGTCCGTTGCCGTGAGTGACAACGACCACTGAGGCATACCGAATCGACGCGAAAGATCAGCAGCGACCCACTCGGCGTCATCGGTCGGGAGCATCGTGGTGATTCCACCGGCACCTTCAATCCGTTCACGAACGGCGCGAACCGTCGCTTCGGGCGAATGGCCAGCCATCGCGCCGGTATCACCGAGCGCGAAGTCGATGTATTCGTTGCCGTCAACGTCAGTGATCCGATTGCCCTTGGCTGTCGCAAAGTGGATCGGATGTCCGCCGGCCCACTTGTTCATCCACGTCATTGGAACACCGCCGAGGAGGTGTTGGGCTTCACCAAACAGCCGACTCGACTCCGGCGTCCGCTGCCGATACATCGCGCGCTCGCCATCGAGTAGATCAGCCAAACGGGTGCGATCGATAGTGCCCATGCACGGCCTCCTCAGAGATGCGGATGGCAGATAGTAAGCCTCGATGGGCAAGAATGTCGCGATGTCCACCAGACGTCGAAGTCTCGTTCGCATAGTCCTGTCTGTCTGCACGACCCTCTCGATAGCGATGGGATTTGCCACCAGCGCTCAGGCAGAAGACGGACCACACCTCACTCAAGTCGGCACATACGACTATCTGACCCAACCCGACTTTGAGGGCCTTGCGGTCATTAGCGACGTCCTGACTAACGAGACGATCGGTCTCGGTACGTTCACCAATCTTGATGGCGAATTGGTGATGGTCGGCGGAACGGTCTTCCAGGTCAAACCGGACGGCACACCTCGCCCCGCTGCGGTCAATGCCAGCACGCCTTTCTTGCAGGCCATTCGCTTTCGCCCGGAGGTGAACGTTCCAATTCCACCCGGAACCGAGTGTGCCAACCTCATTCCACTCATCAACGCTGCGGCGCAGTCCGCTGGCGGCCTCGTCGCGGTTCGTGTCAGGGGCACGTTCACCGATCTCACTACCCGAAGCGTCACCGCCGATCCGCCGCCGTACCAGCCACTAGCTAGCACTGTGGCCGAGCAGACCGTCTTTCCGCTGGGAAAACAGCGCGCTGCTCTCGTCGGGTTCCGTCAGGGCGACGATGCTCTAGGGCTAGGCCAGCCTGGACTGCATTTGCACGGACTGACGGGTGACCGGTCTGCCGGGGGCCATGTTCTTTCTTGCACGGCCGGTGGTGACGTGCAGCTATCGATTCAACGCATAAGTCAAGTGCAGGTGAACACTCCCAGGTAACGAAGAACTACTTCGCGATACGTACCCATCGAGACTCGGCCTGAACACGGGTCTTGCCAGCCATCGACAGTGTCGCCTTGACTTTCATCACCGAATAGTCCGATTCAACGATGCGCGCCCGCAGCTCACACGGCTGGTCCAGCATCGTGGGTAGTCGGTAACGAATCTCCAAACCGGAAGTCACCCAAGGTTCGAATTCCGCAGGCGAATTCCAGGACTGGCTCGATGCAACGAAGACCGCGGCTCCCGAATGACAATCGAGAAGCGTCGCAATGACTCCGCCATTCAAAGTCCCCATGCCATTGCTGTGGTGCTCCAAAGGGGCGAACTCAGCGACGACATCATCCCCGTCTTCAAAACTTCGAAGATGCAAACCATGTGGATTCGCAGGGCCGCACCCAAAGCAGGTGGAAAAGGGATAGAGCGTCTCCTGAATGCTCGAAATCACCATCAGACCTTAGGCCACCGGTGCCGGGGAATCCTCTACGTGAACCGCTCGAACAGCGCTCCCAGCAGCGCAGCACTACCCGTGAGGTAAAGCCCAATGACCACAGCCATGACACCGACGATCCTGAAGGAGTGCCCTGTTACATAGTCGGACAGGTGCTCAAGTGGCTTGGTGATACGAGCACCGAACAAGGCGACCGCGACGATCGGCAACCACAATGTGGAGAAAGCGAGCGTGTAGAGCAAAATCAGGGCCAAGCCCTGACCGATGTCCCCGGCTTTTGCCGATGCTATGTCGTGCAAAGCCGGCAACAATAGCGCGTAACTCGTCACGGATTTTCCGTTCATGAGTAGTCCGAGGATGAAGAAGTCGCGCGAACTACCTGTTTGGACTTTCTCTCGGAGGAAATCCGAGGAGCGTTGTTGCAGCGAGGGATGAGGTCGGAAAAGCCAGACGGATGCAACAAGGAATCCAACGCCCACAACAGTTCGTAGGCTGATTCCCAAAATGTCCGCCTCGCCGGGCTTGGGAAGAGGCAATTGACTGAAGCCGAGGAAAACCAAACCGCCGAAGAGCAGGAGTGGTATCGCCGCACCGACTGCAAAGGCCCGCGCCCGCGCCCACCAGTGTGGCTGACCCACGATCAGGAGCTGAAGTGCGAATAGGCCTGGGTGGATGGCTGCGGCGAGACCTAGCGGGATGACCGTCGCAAGTAGGGGAATCACCCAAATCACTCCTGTTGACCAAAAGCCACTCCTGCATTCTTGCCTAAGTCAATAATCCGGATTTCTGGCAGGTCCGAGCCGCCTCGGGGATTTGAACCCCGGACCTACGCATTACGAGACCCGGTGGCAGCGTGAACGGGCGCACGCTTCCACAAGTGATGCGGTGCTTGCCGCTCACCCCCAATGAACATGTAGGTGGCCTGGAATGTGTTGGATATTCGATTTCACCCTCGGCCTCATGGATCGCCCCTTTCAGCGCCTCGGCGCGTCCAGCGAGACTGGTCATGTCGTGACTCGCTTGTCGCACGACCTCGCGAGAACTCTCCGCGATCTTCTCTACCTGTTTCGCGAATCCTGGCTCCTGC
>JAURQC010000063.1 GCA_030836325.1 Candidatus Nanopelagicales bacterium | reverse complement strand
GTGTCCGGGCGAAGAGTCGCCGATCCCGGCGAGGTCGCGGTGACCGTGCACTGCCCGGCGGAGAGGGCAGTGAGGGTGGAGGCGTTGAGGGAGACGAGCAACTCGTGCCACTGGAGGTCGCGGCCAAGACCCGACGCCAGAACAAGGACGGCTCCTGGCGCTCCTACCACGTGTACGAGGTGCCGTGCATCCGTGGCGATTTCCGACACACCCACCGGCTGTTCCCCGCCGACGAGACAGCCATCAATCACGGCGAGTCCACACGCTTCTACCCGACAGACACCGATGAGTTCTCGGACCTATACGGCCGCCGGAACGCGACCGAGTCGTGGCACGCAGAACTTAAGCGCCGACGCAGGCGCCTCCCAGTTCGCGGAATGGCTATGCAGTCTTTCTACTTGTGTTGTCTGGTCGTCACTCAGAACGCGCGGAACATCGAGCGGATGAAGCGCGCAGTCGCCCCGCCGGGCGCCAACGCCGCGTAAGCGGCCACTCTCACACATCACCTGATTCCCACCTCGGGCGGAAGCCTGCCCGCAAACGTTGGTGCAGGCACCCTCTTGAGCCTTCGGCTTCTCTGTCGCGTCGTCAATCGACCCTGCGGCGCCCCTGAAGGGCCGCTAAGCCTCGCAGATAGCCTTGCGGAGGAGACTGGTTCAATTTCAGACCGCATTTCCGTCTGCAAAACCACCAGTCCCCGGGTCGCTAGCTCAATGGTAGAGCTGCGGACTTTTAATCCGTAGGTTCGGGGTTCGAGCCCCCGGCGACCCACGTGCTTTCCCTGGCGGGGACTGCTTTCGCCAAATCAACCGTGCTCGACTAGTCGACGCTGATGCGGAATGTGTGTATCCAGCCATCCGCACCGAGATTGATTGACGTGGCCTGTCCCCGGGCGCCTTCGTACTTTCCAGAACCGCCAAGCACGGGCCGAACCGTCGTTGCTCCTGGTGCGAGCGTCGCTCCATCAGTGGGGTAGTACGAAATGCCGCCGAGCACGATTTGGTCCTCCTCTGAACCAAAGACGAAAGTGAGATCGGACCCACGCAGTTCTAGGCCATTAGCCATGGCGTTCGTCAGTGTGGTGAGGGTTCCGACGAGGTATTGGTCGTCCGCGGCCTGGCCGTTTACGGCCATGGGGATGAAGAAGGTTCGCACCGTTCCAATGCCGCTACCGGAAACTTTCGTGGGGCTCACGGCTTGGTGGTAGACCCGGATCACCTCTTTATCGGTGTGGTTGACGGCCTGCGCTGCGGCGACAGGCAAGGCGATGAGCGAAGCGACCAGGGCGACGACCAGTGACAGGCGCAGTTTCATAGCCGCACCCTAAGCCCGCTGCGTCAAGCGGCTCGAGGTACTACTCGACACTTACCTCGACGAAGTCTCCGCTCCACGACATCTCCTGGGTGCGAGCGGCTTTGGTGAAGTCGATTTTCGACAGGTCGACCACGTAGACAGTGGGGTCGGTGACTGTTCGATACGCGTAGCGCCTGCCCGTGAGGTTGGAAATCGAGTCCCAGACGGTGACTTCGTCGTTGGTTCCGCCCTTGGGCGCTGGTTCTCGGATGATGCCTGGAGTGATGTCGAGTGTGTTGAGGATGTGCAGTGCGATCAACTCTGCCTCATGTGCGTTGGACGGCTGATCGCTGAGTGTCACCTGCGTTGCTGCTCGAATGAAGCGACCGGGAGGCGTGTAATCGCCGGGTAGGCCCATCAGGCCTTGACCTTGGCCTAGGGCCTTCACCGTCAAGGCGCCGACCTGCTCCGGATCGGGCATCTCCGCCGACAAGCCGACGTAGTTTGCGAGGTTGGTGAGGTGCCAGTCCAAGTACGGAGCATTGGTGCCGACGCTGGTCGGGTTGTCGACAAGGTGCACACCGTCGGTATGCATTTCGATTGCTAGAGATGCTTTGGTGTCGTGCACGAGGATGTGGCACGGCGGAGCGAAGCCCATTCCCGGGTCATAGCCCCAGACACGAAGACCGTTCATCGCCGTTTTTACTTCGTCGATTGAACTGCACGTGCCGAGGAGGTAGGCAATCAGATCGAGTTCGGAGATGTCGTTCCCGTCACCAACGAAGTCCGCGTAGGTGCAGAAGCCACCGGGCATGTAGAGGAAGTGGGCGGATAGCCCCGCGTCGTTCATCCCATCTGACAGATGTTGAGGGCTGCCGAAAGCGGACATGCCGACCACGCCGTGCTGAGCAGTCCAGGTCTTGCCCGACTTGCCGGCAGGAGCGGCGGAAGTGCCCTGGTGGTCGTTCGGCAATATGCCCAAAGCGGTAGGGATCCCTACCGGGAATTCCATCGAGCGGCCGACGACGATGTTGCCGTCCTGTGCGGGCTTGACCTTGAAGTTCGTGCACATATGTAGTCCTCAGTCAGTTTTGGATGGATTACCCCAAATCCTAGATGCGCTGTTTGATCCTTGTTAGCGTTTGGTCACATGTCTTCAGCAACCTCTGCCCCCGACACGTCATCTCCAGCCAAGAGTCCCACTCTCGCAGTTGCATTCCTGGGTGTCCTGGCGGGAATTCAATTAATAGATCCGGCTGTTGCGAATATCGCGATCGTTGAGGCGAGCAAGTCTCTGGACATGACCGGCTCAGTCGTTGCGCTCGCTGCGAGTATCTCCACTCTCGCTCTCGCCGCAACCGTCTTGCCGATGGGAATGATGGCCGATCGTCTCGGTCGTAGAAAGATTCTGGGGGCAGCGCTCGTACTTGCCATTGCAGGCGACGTGATTGTGGCCATTAGTCCGATCACGGCCGGCTACTTGGCTGGTCGTGCTGTAGCCGGCGTCGGAGTGGGTGCAACGCTCGCCGCGGCGTTCGCCTACGTCCGATTCGTGGCCCGCCCAGGAAAAGTGGCATCGGCTCTGGGTCTATGGAACCTGGTGATGGTCGGCTTCTTCATCATCGGATCTTTGGTGGGCGGCCAGCTCGCCGGTATCAATTGGCGGATCGCCATGCTGCTTGTACCGGTGATCTCGTTGGTGTGTTTGCTGCTGGTTCCCATCATCTTGCCGGCAATGCCGAAGGTCTCCGGAGCGCGTCCGGACTACGCCGGCATGCTCATTATCGCCCTGGCCATGATCGCGTTCTTGTACGGCGTGGCCCAGGCATCGGGCGGAATCCGAAACCCCGCCTTCTTGGTTCCGACCCTGGCTGGTCTAGTGCTGTTTGCGTTGTACTACGTCGTCGAACGCAAGGTCGCTAATCCGATCTTCCCCCCAGCACTGTTCGCTAGCGGAATATTCGCTGCCGCAGCGGTCTCGGGAATTGCATGGAACTTCGCGCAAGCCACAGTGCAACTCCAGACCAGCAACTTCTGGCAATACGTGCAGAACTTCACTCCGGGCGAAGTCGCTCTCGGTCAGACCGCGATGATGATCTCGTTTGGAGCAGCCGGGGTGCTTGCCGGTCGGTTGATGAAGCCGGGTATGCGGTCGCTGACCTTGATGGGTGGGGGATTCGTCGGGCTGGCTGGCGGCCTGATCCTGCTCGCCTTCGTCGTCGACACCACTCCCTATTGGGTAATGGCGATCATGTTGTTCATCTTCGGATTCGGACTCGCGTTCGTGTCCGTCCCGCAGTCGGCACTGTTCGTGGCCGAAGCACCGAAGTCATCCTTTGGACCTGTCACGTCCTTTCGAACCACTGTCGGTCAGCTCGGGTACGCCATGGGCTTTGCCGTCAGCTCCGCCCTCGTCGGTGCCTTCGGAACTAAGAACCTGATCGGTCGCCTGGAGGAGTCCGGGGTGCCCCCGAGCCATATTGGCAAGGCAATGGACGATGTTCGTCTGTTCCTGCGATCCGGTAAGGATTCATCGGGTGAGACTGCCAAGGAGGCAATTGCCGACATCGGGCCGGCCTACGCGGCCGGCTTCAACTGGGCTGTGGGAATCAGCGGTGTTGCTGTCGGTTTGCTTGGTGTCATCACGATCCTGCTCCTGGTTATCGGAATGAAGCAGGTCAAGGATCAACAGAACAAGAGCGCTTCCTGACAGTTCCGAGAAGCCGCCTCACCGACCTGAGATGATTACGCGTCCCTCGAGTTCGCTGGGACGCTCTGCTCGGGATCGGAGTAATCGATGGCTGGTGCGCAGCACCGCAACGCTCGAGCCTGGCTTGCGCTCGTTCTGGGAGCCGTTTCCCTTGGGACGGGTCTGGCGTGGATGCTGGCAGCCGGTTGGGGAGTTGCACCGTTGGATGCCTTCATCGCAGGCACCTCCGAGCTGACGGGCCTCACAGTTGGCACGGTGATCATCGCCGTCTCACTGTTCTTCCTCGTTGGATCCTGGTTTCTCGGATCTCGTCCAGGATGGGGAACCCTCATCGCGTTCGTCGGCGTTGGAGCTGTAGTCGATCTGTGGAATCTCGTTGTTTTCGATCTGCTCGGTTGGGACCCTGCGTCGTGGGTCATCGCTTCGCGGATAGGGCTGTGGATGGTCGGATTCGCACTATTCGCGCTTGGTGTAATAGCGACGCTCGCTTCTGATCTCGGCGCCAACCCCTACGACCAGATCGTCAAAGCCGCACACGAACGTTTCGGTATCGCGCTGTGGATGTCGCGCCTCGCATTCGACGGAGTGATCTTGGTTTTCGCATTTCTGCTCGGTGGTGCGTGGGGAGCCGGAACCATCGCGATCTTGGTCCTCATGCCGGTGGCGATGGGGAGCGTGACACCAGTTGTGCGTCGGTGGGTTCATGATCAATCGAAGGCTCCCAGTGATCGGATGCTCGCCTCGTGAAGGCTTTTCGCTACCGAGATTTTCGTATCTTCTGGATAGGTGCGCTTGTCTCCAATACCGGGACGTGGGTTCTGAATCTGACGCTCCCATTTGTGCTGTTTGAACTCACCGGTAGCGCCCTGTGGGTGGGCGCAGCCGTTGCCGCGCAGTTCCTCCCCATGTTCATGTTCAGTCCGCTGGGCGGTTCGGTGGCCGACCAGTATCCGAGGCGTTCGGTGCTACTGGTGATGCAGTTGGCGATGGGTGGCGGGGCGGCCTTTATCTGGCTGGCGTGGGTGAGCGACCTCCGCAATCCCTGGGTACTCCTGCTGCTGGTTGCGGTTGTGGGAGCCTTAAATGGCGTGAGCATGCCTAGTTGGCAGGGATTCGTTCATGATCTGGTGCCCCGTGAAGATCTCTTGTCAGCGGTGACACTCAATTCCCTTCAGTTCAACGCTGCTCGCGCTATCGGGCCTGCCATCGGCGGGGTACTGCTGGCGACCCTTGGGCCGGCCTGGGCTTTCGGACTCAATGCCGTCTCCTACGCCTTCATCATCGCCGCGCTGTTGCTCGTGCGAGCGGGTCGTGGCCTGCGCGTGGCTCGCAGCACCCTTCCCTTCACCCGGCAGATTCGCTCGGCCGTCGACTATATAAAGGGCCAGCCCGGGATCGTCATGGCTCTCATCATTGCCTTCACCGTGGGCTTCTTCGGCAATCCGGTCTTCTCCTTCACGGTTGTATTCGCCGGTGCTGTGTTCGAAGTAGGGCCCGTCCAACTCGGGATCATGAATGCTGCTCTTGGAGTTGGGGCCTTTGCGGCAGCGCCGCTCGTAGGCGGGAGCAGGTTTGCACCGCGGCTAAGTGTGGTGGCCGGATCGGGGCTCGTCGCTTACGGCGCGATGCTGGTCCTTTTCGCCCTCGCACCGTCGTATGGAATCTCGATTCTCGCTCTCGTCGTCATCGGCGCATGCTTCCTTTCGGTTGTCGCCTCTATCAACACGGCGGGTCAGATGATCGTGGCCGATTCCTACCGGGGCAGAGTTCTCGCGCTTCGGATGATGGTCTTCACCGTTGCAGCCCCCACGGGCGGACTCGCTCAGGGATGGCTGGCCGATCAGGTGGGTCCGCGGGTAACCGTGGCCACAGCGGGTGTCGCAATGCTTGTGATCGCCCTGGTGGTGGTCTCGCGTCGAGGCCGTATTCGACTCGCCAGGCTTGATGACCCCCATGATGACCGCACACGTGAACAACTAGCGGGGTGACATTCGAATACTGTGAAAGAATCACAGTCCACCTAGAGAGGACTCCTCGTGTCAAAGCTTCTTGATGCAATTCGTGCCGGTGATGTGCGAGTCGGTGATGGCGCCATGGGCACCATGCTCCAGTCGGCAGGGCTGGACGACGGAGGAGCCCCGGAGTTGTGGAATGTCGAGAGAGCCGACGAGATCGAGCGCATCTTGACGAGTTACGCCGATGCGGGTGCACAGCTGCTGACGACCAACACCTTCGGGGGAAGTCGGCCTAGGCTGCAGATGCACGGACTGGAAGATCGAGTTCACGAGTTGAATAAGGCTGCTGCCGAGATCGCACGCAGAGTTGCAGACGCACACGTGGATGTATTTGTAATGGGAGACGTTGGTCCATCAGGCGAACTACTCGAACCCATGGGGACGCTGACTCCAGAGTCTGCTCAAGAACTTTTCGCAGAGCAGATCGAGGGTCTTGTTGCCGGCGGGGTTGACGCCATCGTCATCGAAACCATGAGTGACCTTGCCGAAGTTCGGGCAGCGGTGGACGCAGCCCGGCAGGTAGCGCCCGAACTCCCGGTATTCGCAACCTTGAGTTTCGATACCAACCTGCACACCATGATGGGTGTTTCACCCGAGCAGGCCGTCGTGGAGCTCTCCTCAATCGGAGCAGACGTCGTCGGTGCGAACTGCGGACGGGGCTTCGAGGAAATGACGACCATTGCTCAGAAGATGGCTGAGGCGCGACCCGAGGGCACCTTGTTGTTCATGCAGTCCAATGCTGGTCTGCCAGAGCTCGTAGGTGCCGACTTCATCTATAACGGTACGCCCGAGGGAATGGCGGAGCTAGCTGCGGCGCTGAAGGACATGGGCGTGGATGTCGTCGGGTCGTGCTGTGGTTCGACTGCCGAACACACCGCGGCCATACTTCGCACAATGTTCGCTTAGCGGGTTATCGTGGCCGCATGAACGAGATGCGAGTCGAACCTGCCGATCGGTCCTGGACCACCACCAAGGTCGTCGCCGTCATCGTGGCGATAGTCAGTGCGGGATACATGCTGCCCTGGGCGATCGCCGCGGTACGGGATGTACCCCATTGGGCGGTCTTCTGGGTCAACCTCCTCCTCGGTTGGACCATCGTGGGATGGATCGTGGCGCTCGTAATGTCTCTGCGCGCACAGCGTCTCGTCGTTACCGACTAGCGCCAACCGCTACCGTCGATCGACGGTTCTCCACCCATTTAATCGCGCCGATCAACAGGTTGATCACGAATCCGAGCGCAATGATCGGCCACCAGGAGCTTGCGGCCAGGGGCGCGCTTTGGAAGATGCTGTTCATGATCGGGAGATACGTGAACGCCATTTGCAGGGCAACGGTCGTGCCGATTCCCACCCAGATCCATGGATTGGTGAACCAGCCGACCTTCCACACAGATCCGTGAAGCGATCGGCAGTTGAATAGGTAGCCGATCTCCATAGCAACGAACGCATTGACGGCGAGTGTTCTTGCTTCTGCTGTGGATGCACCTGCATCGAGGGCAGCGGTGAACAGCCCGAATGAACCGATGAGCATGGCGGCACCGACAGCGATGATGCGGACGATCAATGGGCCAGTGACGATCTGATTGTCGGGTGCCCGGGGCTGACGATTCATGATGTCGGCTTCTTTGGGTTCGAAAGCCAGCATCAGGCCGAGAGCCACGGCGGTTGTCATATTGATCCACAGAATCTGCACCGGCAGGATCGGTAGTGCCGTGCCCAACATGATGGCTGCAAGGATTACAAGGCCTTCACCCAGATTGGTCGGCAGTGTCCAGGCAATGAACTTCGTGAGGTTGTCGAAGACTCCGCGACCTTCCTCGACCGCGGCTTCAATGGTGGCGAAGTCGTCGTCGGTCAGAACGATGTCGGCCGTCTCCTTGGCCACCTCGGTGCCGATACGTCCCATCGCAACGCCAATGTCGGCCTGTTTGAGGGCTGGAGCGTCGTTCACGCCATCCCCGGTCATGGCCACAACGTTTCCCTCGGACTGAAGTGAGCAGACGATGTCGAGCTTCTGCTTAGCCGTTACTCGCGCGAACACATGAGCGGAATTGATTTCGTCACGAAGGTCTTCGCTTCGGATCTGGTCGAGATCGCGTCCTGAGAGGATAGTCAATGGTGATCCGGCGACAGGATTCAAGCCGATCTGTTTGGCAATAGCTTCAGCTGTGTTTTGGTGGTCCCCGGTGATCATCTTCACGGTGATTCCGGCTGTATGGCACGCGCGAATCGCTTGGATCGCCTCGGGGCGCGGGGGATCCATCAGAGCCTGTAGGCCGAGGAAGGCCAGCGGAGTTTGCTTCAGATTTGTGAGTGTGAGGGAGAAGCTCGACGGCACAGTTGCCGTGGCGAATGCCATGACGCGTAGCGCTTGATCTCCAAATTCATCAGTCGCCTGTAAGACTTTTTGCCTGTCTTCCGACTCCACATCACACAGAGCGAGTACGTCTTCGACTGCGCCTTTGACGAAAATGCGTTGCTTGCTTGCGTCTAGGTTCGAGTGGAGTGTTGCCATCAAGCGGATGTCCGAGGAAAAAGGAATTTCCTGCACCCGTGTCCACGATCGAGCCTCCGTCCAAACTCGATCATCGAGATGAGCAGCCGCAACCAGCGCGAGTTCGGTCGGATCGCCGACATTGTCCTCACGATTGTGGATCCCCGAGCCGACACTGGCGTCATTGCAGAGCAGTCCAGCGAGAAGACACTCCCGAACAGCGGGGGACAGATCTCGATCCGAAGTCGATAACGAGTGCGCTGTGCCGTTGGCGAATACGTAGAGAACTGTCATCTGATTCTCTGTAAGAGTGCCTGTCTTGTCGGTGCAGATGACGGTGGTGCTGCCGAGAGTCTCCACGGCGGGAAGCCGACGAACGATCGCATTCCTTCGCGCCATCCTTCCCACGCCGATTGCGAGCGTGATGGTCACAGCTGCCGGCAGTCCCTCGGGAATGGCGCCTACCGCCAAGGCCACGGCTGCAGTAACCATGTCTGCGGGGTCCTCGCCGCGGGTTAACCCGAGGATGAACGTGATGGCCGCAAGTCCGAGGATTGCCACAGTGAGCCAGCGACTGAACTGAGTGAGCTTCTTCGTGAGCGGCGTTTCGACACCCTCGGCGCTCGACATCAGTTGATGGATCCGCCCCATTTCAGTCCGGGAGCCGGTGTCCACAACCAGCCCGACCCCTCGCCCTGCCGTTGCCAAGGTCCCCGAATACGCCATGTTGGTTCGATCGGCCAGCGCCGTATCAAGCGGTAGTAAATCCGGGTGCTTGTGGACAGGCACCGATTCTCCGGTGAGGTTTGCCTCGTCAACTCGCAGACCCGATGCGTGGAGGAGACGGATGTCGGCTGGAACTCGATCTCCAGCGTCGACAATCACCGTGTCGCCGGGGACGAGATGTGTGGATGGAATCCGCAACGGCATCGACTGGCGGATCACCGACGCGGTGGTGGGGGACATCTCGGCGAGAGCCGCGAGCGCGACACCGGCACGCCATTCTTGAATGAAGCCGACGATGGCGTTGACTAAGACCACGGCCAAAATGACGATGGAGTCCACGGCGTGGCCTATGACCAAAGTGATCGCAGCGGAACCAAGAAGAACGTAGATGAGCGGATTGCGGAACTGAGTCAAGAAGACGCGAAGCACGGAGGGGCCGCCAGATGACGGGAGTTCGTTGGGCCCGTATTCGGCCAAGCGCTGTTCGGCCAGCTCGTGACTGATTCCAACGTCCGGATCTGCTCCAAGCTCGTTGATGAGAAGCAATGGCTCGCGAGCGTGCGGGCTCTGACTATCGGTAGGCATCGCGAACGAGAAGTACCGAAGCATCGATGTGATGGGCAATGTAATCCGATACCGACCCCAAGCGAAGTCGCTTATTACCCGTGAGTCCCTTGGTGCCTACGACGATGAGGTCGATGGGGTGTTTCTTGACGAACATTTCGATGTCGTGTCGAACGTTCACCGTCAGAGCGGACGGGTCGTAATCGATGACGCGTCGGTCCACTGCGTAGGCGGCTGAATCAAGAATCTTGGCCGCATGGTCAACGGCCGTGCGTGCCTTTCCGTCACCCTCGTCTACACCGAGAATCGTAACTCTGGCGGATCCGATCCACGGAAGATCTCTGAGAACCTCGACGGCATGGGCGGCGTATCCGGAACCGTCGACCGCTACCACAACGTTGTGCACGGATGAGTCTCCGTGCGCAACAAGGAGGGGAGCGGCCGGGTTGTCCAGCAGAGCCTCGGCGACGCTGCCAATGTGCAGCCGCTTCAGCAGACCTGTTCCACGGCGCCCAATGACTAAGAGATCCGCAGGCATGGAGGTGAGGACTTCACGCGGGTCTCCGTCGGCGACCATGTGCGTGACTGTTCGCGCATCTGCTTCGGTGGGCAATTCGCGTGCGTTGGCAGGAGACCATTCGTGTGGTGGTTGCGGCCCTTGATGGTCGACGCCCTGGGGTTGAACGGTCAGGACAGTGATCTGCCACCCCGTCCATTTTTGAGCAACTACCCATCGCCAAGCCGAGTCGGCCCCCTCGGACCCGTCGTCTGCGAACATCAAGGAACGGTCCATGCTGCTACTAGAACACGAAATGCTGATCGTTTCCAGGGACGAAGGGCCCTAGAGCCGAGGATTCATGACCACTTTGAGGCTTTGTGGGTCCATCGACATACGCATCGCATCATCGACATCTGTCAGCGCGTATTCGTGGCTAACGAAATCCTCGAAGGGGTATCTATCTGCGTAGCGTTCGAGCAGATCCAAAGCCGGCCCGTACCCGGTCGATGGATGATTGGTGAGACCGATCAGCCGGATGTTCTTGCTGCAAATGTGGCGATGGATGTTCATGCTCACCTCGCCAGTGTCCGCGAAGTTGCCCATTTCGAGCATCATCCCGCCACGCTTAAGCATCTCTATGCCCTCGACGAATGATGCTGGAGTGTTGGCCATATGCAAGACCACATCGGCCCCTCGACCGTTGGTGAGATCGAGGATCTGCTGAATCCTCTCCTCAGGTGAGGTCTGAGAGACATTCAATGTCACATCCGCACCGCAGCGCTTGGCAAACGCAAGGCGGTGTTCGCTGAGGTCGGTAGCAATGATCTGACCCGCGCCCATCATGTCCGCCTTGGTGATGTGAAGCAGGCCGAGTGGACCTGAGCCGATGACCACCACGGTGTCACCGGAATTGAATCCCTCGATTGCGTAGGACGAGAACTCCTTGAGTTTGTCCAACGATGCTGTGCAGGCCATCAGTTCGGCGAGAACGGCCACACGCGGGCTCAGGCCGCTAGGAACTTTGTAAACGAATGTGTCCGGGCGGATGTACATCTGCTCTGCCCAACCACCCATGAGGTGTGGTGCAGTGGCCGAGGTGTAGGAATTCCCGTAGCAATCACTGTTCTGACACCAGACGTAGCCCATAACGTGTTTGCATTCGTAACACTGGCCGCAGACGATGTCGGGACACATAGTGATGCGATCACCGACCTTTAGAGGCTTTCCGTAAAACTCGAGAGATTCAGCAGCCTTCGGTGTGATCTCGGAAACGATGCCGACGTTCTCGTGTCCCTGAATGATGGGGAACGGAGTATCGGTCTCCGCCGGAGTCCCCGCGTACTGCTTCGTCTCGCCGAGATACGTGTGCTTGTCGGTACCGCAGATTCCCGACATCTCGATCTCCATGAGCAGCGCGCCGTCTTCGAGTGTTGGAATCGGAAATTCCTGAACCTCGTACGTGCCCGGGCCCGTTAAAACCGCTGCTCGTATTCCGGTCATTGCGCACCCTTCGATGGATACTTCGGGACAGAGGATTTCGACGTTCAGGTTAGCGAGCACTGGCAGGAAGGGGATAGGTTTCGATCCATGTTGAAGGGAATCGATCCGCTTCTCAGTGGTGATCTGCTGAAAATCCTCGACGATATGGGTCACGGAGATCAATTGCTGCTCGTTGACCGCAACTATCCGGCGGCCGCCAGTGGCAAGCCCGTCATCAGACTCGGTGAGGTTGGGGTTCGGCGCGCTGCCAAGGCGATCTTGAGCGTGTATTCACTTGACTCCTTTATTGACTTTCCGCTGGAACGGATGGAAGTGGAAGATGATCCAGTGAAGACCACATCTCTCCAAGATGATGTGCTCGCACTCGCGTCTGAATCCGAAAAGCGTGCTCTCGAGTTTGGTGTGATCCCGCGCCTAGATTTCTACCAACGTGCTCAACAGGCGTATGCCGTCGTCCACACACTCGAGGATCAGCCCTACGGCTGTTTCATCCTGCACAAGGGCGTCATCTTCTAGCGAGTAGGTTTAGTTGAAGGTCACTAGCGGAAATCAAGGAGGGGTCATGGCGGACGACGACATCGAAATCGGCGAAGACATCGAGGTAGAGGTCATCGTTGACGAAAACGACAACGTCCTCGGGACCGTTACGGACGATGTGGTCGTCGCATCAGCACCTGAGGGCTCGCTGGTCGATGAGACCATCGATGTTCGTGACGCGGACGGGAATTTGATCGTTGAGGACGAGGTGGTCACCGTCTATGACGAAGACGCGCATGTGGTCGGCCGCACGGAAACGGTGACGATTCCTATCGACTCTGAGTAGTCCCCGGCCTGAAGCGAACGTGTTCGGGCGTTAGTTCGGACAGGTCTCGAACACCCAACAGGGCCATCTGCGTGGTGAGTTGCTCGCGGAAGAGATCGACCACCTTCTGGACCCCGGCTCGACCGCCGGCCATGAGTCCATAGAGGTGGGCTCTGCCGACAAAAACACCCCGGGCCCCGAGGGCCACAGCAGCCAATGCGTCAGCGCCATCTGTGACGCCTCCGTCGATGTAGACCTCGATGTCCTGCGCTACTTCTGCGACCACGTCGGGGAGGAGTTCCAGCGGGACGGGTGCTCTGTCGAGTTGCCGTCCTCCATGGTTGGACAGCACGATCGCGTTCACTCCGAGGTTCGCAAGATCTTGTGCCGCCACCACACTTTGGACTCCCTTTACAACCAGCGAGCCGGACCACCGTTCACGTAGCCAGGCGATGTCTTCGAGGGTCAACGCAGGTTCGAATACTCGGCTGAGGAGTTCGGAGACGGTCCCACCTGAGTTGCGAAGCGAAGCGAACTCCAAGGGATTCTCTGTGACTTTGTGCCACCACCAGGACGGGTGGATCGCCATGTCCAGGGCCGTGCCGGGTGTGAGCTTGGGTGGGACTGTAAGGCCGTTGCGGATGTCTCGACGGCGGATGCCACCCACGGGTGTGTCGATGGTTAACTCGATGACGTCGTAGCCACTTGCCTCGACTCTGTCGATCAAGTCGTGAGTAATCGATCGATCCTTGGAGATGTACAGCTGGAACCAGTTATTTCCATGGGGGACAGCTGCCTTCAGATCTTCCGGGCTCGTGGTTCCCAACGTTGACAATACAAAGATAAGACCGTTGCTGCCTGCGACAGATGCCGTCGCCTTTTCGCCTGCGTGATGCATCATGCGCGTGAAACCCGTGGGACCAAAACCGATGGGCATGGATACGCGTTGGCCGAGGAATTCGGTCGACGGATCCACTTCGCTGACGTCGCTGAACGCGGTCGGATGGAACTCCAGGGACCTGAATGCTTCACGTTGACGTCGAAGCGCGAGTTCCTCTCCCGCAGAACCGTCGGTGTAGTCGAAGACAGCCTTAGGAGTGAATCGGCGGGCCGCGGCGCGTATATCGGACAAACTCGCAGCACGGTTCAGTGCTCGATCTCGGGGGTTCAGGCTCGGTTTCTCGAATTGCACGAATTCCCGAACTTCGGACCAGCGGGGTGCTCGCATGCGTGTCAGAGTAGGGGAATGGCTGGGGGGCTGCGAAGCAGTGTCGTGCGTTCCAGGATCGTGTTGATGGGTGTCGTGTGCGTGCTGGCACTCGGGCTCGGGTCGGTGTCACCAGCTAGCGCGGACACTCGTCGTGCTGCCGAGCGGGTGCTGAACTCGCTGCCGGTGTCTGTAGAGCGCTCATCGGCCTACGACCGCGACCTGTTCGATCACTGGTCTGATCTCAATGGCAATGGGTGTTCCACGCGTGAAGAAGTTTTGATCACGGAGCGGAAGTCAGGTCGAGTTAACGGCTGCGATGTGTCGGGTGGATTGTGGCGCTCGATTTACGACGGGAACAGAACCCGCGACCCCAGCTCGTTCGACGTCGATCACATGGTGCCGCTGAAAGAGGCCTGGGAATCTGGGGCTTGGCGGTGGAGCCCTTCGGTTCGCGAGCGCTTCGCCAATGACCTTGGCTACGCAGGATCACTTGTGGCAGTCAGTGCGTCGTCCAATCGAAGTAAATCCGATCGAGACCCGGCCGACTGGCTGCCGAATCGCAAGAAGTGTTGGTACGCCAAGACCTGGATCGCCGTGAAGTATCGCTGGCGCTTGTCCGTGGATAGTCGAGAGAAGAGTGAACTCAGGCGCATCCTGCAGGACTGCTCGCCGACGATGCGGGTTCCTTCGCTGGCGAATACTCGCGGCTAGTTGATCGGGGGCATCGAGTTATCGAGTTCGCAGGATGACGAACTGAAAGCGTCCTTCGACGAAGTACGTCTTGCTATAGGCGACTGGAGTACCGCTTCGATCGAAGTGGACTTGATCGAGAAGGAGGTACAGCCCGCTTTCGGGTCGCATGTCACCCCAGCCCACTTTGGTTGAGTTGACGGCATGAAGTTCGGCAAGGGCTCGGACAGGTACCAGCCCGATGCGGTCCATGGTTGTGAACATCGAGCCCTCACCGAAACTGCTCTCGATTTCGGGCGTCATGTTGGTGGCAGGCAGCACGTCGTAGGAGTACGCCACGATTTCACCGTCGGCCGTGATCGCCCGCTGCAGGTCGAGGACGTCGTCCTCTGGTTCGAGGTGCAGGCGGGTTCGTTCTTCGTCGCTCGCACGTCGTCGTTCGATTCGGTGGTACTCCACTCCCGGAGTTAGACCCATCTCCGCGATGGTCTCGGTGATAGATCGAAGCTCTTGGACTCCGGAGCGAATCTGTCCCCCGAAGTCCATCACGAACATCCCTGATCCGTGGCGGATGTCGACAAGACCCTGCGATTCGAGGGCTTTCGCGGCGGTCCTAACGGTGACCCTGGAAACCCCGTACTGCTGGCACAGATCGCTTTCGCTCGGCAGGCGCGAGCCGGGAGCGAACTCGCCTTCAACGATTCGTCGGCGCAGTTCTTCGGCGATTTCGCGGCCGAGGGGAGTGCGGGTGCTGGTTCGACTCGGGTTGGCGCGGTGCTTGTTGGTCTGGTTCTTGTTTGCTGGGGTCACGCTGGTCTCCTCCCTGCGTTAGCCTAGTCGTCAGGTTGTAGGACAACTGCTCAATTGGAGGCTTTTCGTGGCGGAGATTCGCGCTGTCCGGTGGAACGACGACGCGCTGGTGCTGATCGACCAGACCCAACTACCGTCCACCGAGACGTTCGTCTCCTGCGTGCAGGTCGACCAGATCGTCGATGCAATCGTCCGCCTGGTGGTTCGTGGCGCGCCTGCTCTGGGTGCGGTTGGCGGCTATGGCGTTGCAGTCGCGATGTTTCAAGGCGAACGCGAAGGTTGGGACACGGCTCGGCTCGACGCGGAGATCGATCGCATCCGAGATGCCCGACCAACGGCGGTCAACCTCGCATGGGGCGTTGACCGGGTGCGCCCTTTCGTTGCTCATGGTGTCGCGGCGGTCGTGGCCGAAGCGCACCGAATCGCTGAAGAGGATGAAGCAGCCAACCGCGAGCTCTCGCGTAAGGGAGCCGATTGGATCTTGGCGAATGTCTCAGCACGCCCGTTGCGCATCCTCACCCACTGCAACACAGGATCGCTCGCCACCACGGCATGGGGAACCGCGCTTGGGATCATCCGTGAACTCAACGTCCGAGGCGAGGTCGAGCAGGTGTTCGCCGACGAGACTCGCCCGTTGCTGCAGGGCTCCCGACTCACGTCATGGGAACTCACGCAGGATCAAATCCCGCACGTGATTCAGTCTGATGGCGCAGCGGCATCAACGATCCTGCGCGGTTTGGTGGATGTCGCGATCATCGGAGCCGACCGGATTGCACGCAACGGTGACACCGCGAACAAGATCGGCTCGGTCTCGGTCGCACTCGCCTGCCACGCGGCAGGAATTCCGTTCGTGGTTGCCGCTCCGTCCTCGACGGTGGATCTTTCGACCGAGTCTGGTGATGACATCGAGATCGAACTGCGTGATGGTGCGGAGGTGACATCTTTCGGCGGGGTGACCGTTGCGCCGGACGGAGCTCAAGGCTTCAACCCCGCCTTCGATGTGACACCTGCCCAGTACATATCGGCCATCGTGACTGAACAGGGAGCAGTCGAACCATCCGAATCGGCCACGGTCGAGGCTCTCGTGAAGGTGGAGGTCTAGTGAGCGACTCGTTTGCACCATTGCATGAGTTGGTTGACCGCTCGAATCGGATCGGTGACGATCCCTCCCTGGTGGTCTACGGCGGTGGTAATACCTCGGCAAAGGGAACGATCATTGATCACCTTGGGCGCGAACAGCAGGTGATGTGGGTCAAGGGTTCCGGTGCTGACATGCGCGGTTCGGTTGATACGGACTATCCCGCGCTGCGGCTGGGCGAACTGACTGCATTACGAGATCGCGGCGAGATGAGTGACGAAGAGATGACCGATCTCGTCACTCGAGCGCTCATCGATCCTGGTGCTCGGCGGCCATCGATCGAGACGTTGCTGCATGCCTTCTTGCCGTTTGCGCATATCGATCACGTGCACGCTGACGCTATCTGCGCGTTGACTAATCACGTTGAGGGGCAACGGATAACCCGTGAGGCCCTCGGCGAGGGGTTTGCCTACGTGGACTGGATTCGTCCCGGATTTGAGTTGAGCAAGATCGTCGGAGGCCTCGCACACTTCGAGGGCGTGGTGCTCGCCCACCACGGTCTGGTGACCTGGGCTGAGGATTCCGATGCCTGTTACCAACGGACGATCGACGTTGTTGACAATGCTCGCGCGTTTGTGGACGCTCATTCGATCGCGGCCGGACCACCGCCTCGTCACGATGATCTTCCCGATGACGAACTGGAAAAGCTCCTACTTCACTTGCGTGGTGCGGTGTCTCGCACCGGACACAGAGTCCTTCGCATCGATGATCGGCTGCGAGGCATGTCCGACGATCCGCGCCTTGACACGATCGTGGCCGGCGGTGTCTCTAGTGCCGATCACATGTTGCGAATCAAACCGCTCTCGATGGCGCTCAGTGCCACCGATGCCGAGTCGGTGTCCAACGCTGTCGATGCCTACCGAATGTCGTATGAGTCGTACGTCGAGCGGAACATGGAGTTGATGCCCGAAGGCTTCACCGGACACGATCCGATGCCTCGCGTCGCCTTGGTTCCAGGAGTTGGAGCCATCACGACCGGTCAGCACCGCAAGGAAGCCCAGGTTGCCGCGGATATCGCTCTGCACACACACTCCGTCGCGCAGACTGTTCTGGACGCCTTCGGTGAACCCGAACCGCTAAGTGATGCTGAGACCTTCCGTTTCGATTACTGGCCGATGGAGTTGTTCAAACTCAGCTTGAAACCAGCTCCGGCTGAGTTCGCGGGGCGAGTTGCCATCGTGACGGGGGCTGCATCAGGCATAGGGCGCGGCATTGCGCTGTCGCTCGCTCGTCTTGGTTGCTCTGTTGCGCTAGCCGACCTCGACTCGGCTGGTCTAGACGACGTCGCTTCGATGATCGTGAAAGGCGGAGGACCGGAGCCGATTACCGTCGCCGGAGATCAGTCCGATTCCGCCGTGGTTCGCCGCACGGTCGCATCGACTATCCGGCATTTCGGGGGCGTCGATGGTGTGGTCTTGAACGCTGGCATTGGCGTTACCGGATCTCTGACCGACTTAACCGACGAGCAGTGGCGCTCAGCGATAGACATCAACCTGACTAGCGCCTTCATGCTCACGCGTGAGTCGATGCGCGCGATGGGTGAGCAGGGCATTGGTGGCTCGCTGGTCTACGTGGCCAGCAAGAACGCGTTCGGTCCAGGAGCGAACTTCGGCGCCTACTCGGTCAGCAAGGCGGGCATGGTGCAACTGATGCGGATCGCGGCCATGGAGGGCGGGAGCTCGGGGATCCGGGCTAACGCGGTGAACCCCGACGCAGTCTTTGATAACTCGCGTTTGTGGGACGGGGGGCTGCGAGAAGAACGCGCTGAGGCGCATGGCATCGCTCCGGAGGAACTTGAGGACTTCTACGCCGCTCGCAATCTGCTCAAGCGTCGCGTCACCACTGCAGACGTTGCAGCCTCGGTCGAATTCCTGTTGTCGGATCGATCATCGCGGACTACCGGATCGGTGATGACTGTCGATGGTGGAGTCGCAGGAGCGTTCCCTCGCTAGATGCAAGTGATGGCCACTACCGGCCGATGCGTTTTACTAGCTCAGCAGCGTTGCTTGCGAGATCGCCGCGGTGGAGTGCTCCGCCGATGAGGAGCGCGACGTCGGAGCCGTAGAAATCCATGAGTTCATCAATGCGATCCAGCGTCATGCCACCGCCGGGGCTCGGCCAGGCGGTCGCCAGGGAGCCAAGGGGCGCTAGGCACTTGTCCTTGATGTCGGTGCACTCCGCCGGGGAGAAGCTGAATCGCCCGCCGTAGTTGGGGAAGATCGAGATATCGGCTCCGGCCAATCGCATCAGCGTTCCGAACAGCACGCCATGGTCCAGCCCTTGGTTCGGACTCACTACGTTTGAGCCGAGGAACGACGGGTGGGCCATGATCGGTAGGGCAAGGTCATCGTCGTCGGCCAGGGAACGCATGGCGTCGAATCCGCAGATGCCGGGTAGAACCAGAAGGGCGCCGGCGCCGGCTTCCTTAGCGAAGAACGCGGACTCTCGAAGCAGATCTGCGGGAACGTTCAGGCTAGGCATGTAGACCGACCGGGTATCGGCTGCACTCGAAGCGGCGTTAACCGCCTCCGCAACAGTTGATACGCGCTGTTTCCACGTAGCCCATGGTTGGTCGGCGAGTCCGTGATCGTCCTTGATGATGTCGAAGCCTGCGGTAGCTAGCGTTGCGGCCATCGCCGCGAGTTCATCCGGGCTCGACCCCATCGGCTTGACCGCGGTGCACAGCAGCGGACGTTCGAGGGCGTCGAACATGGCTCTCAGTCCAAGGATCCCGAACCGTGGTCCGCGGAACTGCGTGAGCACGGGCTCTGGCAGGCGAAAGTCGGTAATCCGAACACCAGGAAACAGTGAGACGTTTCCCCACAACAGGTTCAACAGTTGAACGAGGCCACCCCCGGCGACTCCAGGGTGATAACCGATCGTGACCGAAGGCTTTGACGTTTCGAGGACCTGTCCGACGACTTCGCCTTGGATCCAAGCTGGTGCAAGGTCGAACGGGAATTCGATGGTCTGTTCGACACGGATCGCTTCGGCGATCTGGGCAGGATCGCCGTTGGTCACCTGATAGTCGATCTCGATGAGATCGCTGGTGATTCGATGTCTCGTCACAGCGCCTCGACCTTGGCATTGCTGTGCACGGCTGCCACACGGACCTCGGCGAGATCGGCCTCGGGTATCCCCAGATTGCGATCCAGGGAGGACTCCACGGTACGGACGAGTGCCATGGCGTCGAGGTTGTACTCCGCGAGCAGGTGTGACTGAGAGGCGCCGTGGGCGTAGGTGTCCCGCAAACCGATTCGGTGCAGTGGGGCGGCGACTGCGTGCTCGGCCATAACCTCAGCGACAGCGGAACCTAGGCCACCAGTTGTCAGGTGATTTTCCATGGTGATCACCGCAGACGTCGCTGATTTCACTGCGGTCACCACGGTGGGATCATTGAAGGGCTTTAGCGTGGATACGTGGAGGTGTGTGACGCTCACTCCGTTGGATTCCAATGCTGGGATGGCGCGAATCGCTTCTTCGGTGAGGATGCCTGAGGTGAGGACCACGACGTCCGCCGGAGCGTCGATTGCCTGCCCTCCGATGCTTAGTACGCGTGCGCTGTTGAACTCCATAGGCTCATTTGCTGGGAACAAACGGGGAACCTCACCGCGCAGCATGCGTATGTAGACCGGACCGTCGATTGCGTGAGCGACGTCTAGGACTGACTCGACTTCCGTTGCGTCTCCAGTTTCAAGAATGGTCATATTCGGGATAGCACGCATAACCGCGACGTCGTCGATCGCTTGATGTGTTACGCCCCCGGGAGTTGTGATTCCGGGTAGAAACCCGACAAGACGCACTTTCAAATTGGGGTAAGCCACTGACATCTGGAGTTGATCTAGCGGTCGTCGATAGAGGAAAACCGAGAAGGTATGTAGCCACGGTTCGAATCCCTCGCGAGCCAAGCCTGCGGCAAAACTCATCATGTTCTGCTCGGCCATGCCCATTGAGAAGAATCGGTCCGGGTAGGTGTCGCGCCATTTCCCGACCTCGCAAGAGTTGGTGAGGTCAGCACT
This sequence comes from Candidatus Nanopelagicales bacterium, assembly GCA_030836325.1. The sequence continues at coordinate 829 of JAURQC010000063.1, read as the reverse complement.
AAGAACCAGTACCTCGGGCTTGTCTGCCGACCACTGAATGAAGTTCTCGACGTGCGGACGGGTCACGACCTCGATGTTGGTTCGGGTGCTCACAGTGCACCTCCTGCAATCTCAGAGGAGACGAGTTCTTCGTAGAACCTCTCGTACTCCTGGCGTTCGTCGTTGCCGGTAAACCGCAGATAGTGCAACACAGGACGACGGTTGTTCATGAGGGGAACACCGCGGACGGGGTCGGTGTAGGCGAGAACGAAGTGCGGGCGCGCAGTCGGACGTTCGAGGGCGTGGGTGAGCGCAGCTATGTCGTGACCGTCGACGGAATCTGCGCTCGCCCCGAAGGCCTTGAGCTTGGTCGCGAGAGGTTCGATATTCATCACTGAATCCATTGGGCCGTCGCACTGAGCCCGGTTAACGTCAACGATCACTCGGACTGAGTCGAGGTTGTAATAGGCGAGAGCTTGCACGGCTTCCCACGTCTGGCCCTCTTGGAATTCACCATCGCTCATGAAGACGAAAGTGCGGCCGGTGTCACCCTTGAGGTGTCGACCGAGGGCGATTCCGCCGGCGGTCGAAAGAGCCTGGGCGAGTGAGCCGGTGGTGGTCTCGAATCCTGGAGAGTGTTCGGCGCCGATCATCTCGACGGTGGAGCCGTCTTTGTTGAATTGATCGAGCGCGGCTTCGTCGAGTCGGCCGGCTTCGATCAGCGCCGCGTACACGACCAGGGCGTAATGCGCAGGAGAGATGATGAATCGATCGAGATCGGGTCCTGGCTCACCGTGGAAGACCCCGCCGGAAATGCGGGGAGTGTCCGAACTGGGAACAGCCTCGAAAG
>JAURQC010000062.1 GCA_030836325.1 Candidatus Nanopelagicales bacterium | reverse complement strand
GTGGAGGTGCCGGGAATCGAACCCGGGTCCGTGCAGGATCTTTCCGTTCTTCTACGTGCGTAGCCGTGCTGTCGCTTTCTCGGCCCCCGCGCTTTGTACGGCACTTCGCGGTGGCGGCCCAGTCACTGTTTGGTTTTCCGCCCGCTCCCGTGACCGGAGCGCTTGGTGAGTCCCCTAGCGACGTCAGACCCCAATTCGGGGACGCATTGGGCTGACGGCAGATTAATTACTTATGCCGCGAGGGCGTAAGCGTCTGCAGACTGCGTCTTTTTGGCAGTTATTTGTTTCCCAGGATGTTTAACGAGATCACCTGAGCTTCTCGGCACGCTTCTCCGGGCAGAGCGACTGTCCGTCGAAACCTGTCACCCCCTGTTGAGTTATGCCTCAATTGTACGCCTGCTCTTGTGGTGCTTGATCACGCGTCCGTGACCACGTGGGCTTCCCCCTGGGAATCAGGGGTGCTGTGTCGGGGCAGTCGAACGACGAGCGCACCGATGATCACGGCCACGGGAATTGTGATGCTGGCCAAAAGGACTGCTGTGTAGTTGCCCGTCACGTCATGTCCCAGGGAGAACAGGACCGGACCGATCGCGGCACCGGCGATTCCCACTGATGTGACGACACCGCGGATCGCGCCGATGTGAAGGGTGCCGAAGTAGCGGGGCAGTTCCGTCGCCTCGACGACGCGCATGGCTCCTCCGGCAGCACCAATCATCATCCCGAAGGAGATCGCGATGAATCCTGGCGTGACGATCGTTCCTGTGAGGAGACCGCCGACCATCATGGTCATCGAGACCACGAGAACGATGCGAGGTGAGACGCGGTCCGCGAGGGCGCCGATTCCGAGTGTTGCGACCAGAGTGGCCAAAGTTTGCGGGATGAAGTTCGCGGCTGCTTCGGCGGGAGTGAGACCACGACTACCGAGCAAGTCAATCTGGTGGAAAACAACAGCCGTGGTGATCGCCGAAATGGTCGCAACGGCGGCGGTCACGAGCCAGAAGAAGCTCGTTCGAAGTGCGTCTTTTCGGGTGACACCCCAGACCTCGGTCGATGTGCCCTCCGGGGCAGGATCACCATCAACGTGCTGTCCGATGTCGCTGGGTCGATTCCGGACGCCAATAAGAGCGATCGGAAGAACGATCGCCCACACAATCAACCCCTCGACGACCCAGGCTGTGCGCCAGCCGTGGTCGGCGATCAGGCGCTCACCTAGAAGTGGGATAAGGGTCATCCCAACTCCCCCGGCCGCAGCCACGATGCCCATGGCGAAACCACGCTTGCGGGTGAACCACAAGGCGACTGCTGTGGTGGCCGTGAGATTCAACGCGCCTTGCCCCATCATCCGGATACCGATGAAGCCGACGGTGAGCCCGACGATGTTGGCAACGAGGGACATCCCGATCAACAGGCCACCGAAGATCGCTCCGATGATCGCCATGGTGCGCCGCACGCCGTATCGGTCGATCGCCTGACCGATCCATGGCAACGCGAGAGCACCGACCAACGTGCCGATGAGGTAGGCGGTGGTCATTTGCGTTCGCGTGATTCCCAGATCGTTGATCATCGGATCGACGAAGACCGAGACTCCGTAGGTCTGACCCGGACCCGTCAGCGCCAGAACAACCGCGGCGAAGGCGACCATCCGCCAGCCGTAAAAGCCCTTGTGCGGGGCGGGAATCAAGGATGTTCCCGAGAGAAAACTCACCTGCTACTCGATCCCCTTGTCGCGTCGTCCGACTGCCCGTTGCGCTTCACGCTTTGCCTCGCGTTCGGCGATCGCGTGGCGCTTGTCGTGGCTCTTGCGGCCGCGGGCGACAGCAAGTTCCACCTTCGCGTAGCCGTCTTTGAAGTAGAGCGAGAGGGGTACGAGGGTGATACCCGTGTCCTTCACCTTCCCAGCGATTCGCCTGATCTCTTCCTTATGAAGAAGGAGTTTGCGTGAACGACGCGGCTCGTGGTTGGTCCACGTTCCGAGGTCGTACTCAGGAATGTGGACTCCCTTGAGCCAGATCTCGCCGTTGTCGTAGAAGCCGTAGCCGTCGGTGATAGTTGCCCGACCAGCCCGCAGGCTCTTGACCTCCGTGCCCGTGAGTTGCAGTCCCGCCTCGTAGACGTCTTCGACCGAATAATCGTGGCGTGCCTTGCGATTCTGCGCGATGACTTTCTTACCTGTCTCGCGTGGCATATCAGCGATCTCCGAGCTTGGCGTGCTCTTCGAGCAGGTCACCCTTGCGCTGCTCTGACCAAGCGATGAGCATTAGGACAAGGGAGATGACCGCAAAAACAAACACCCACAAGTACAGGTAGATGTCTATAGCTGCACCAATGGGCGGGCTGCCTGGAAGGTAATTGCGCAGTAGCGGGAGGGCAAAGAGAATTGCGCCGTTCCAAGTCAGCAATGCCACTTCGAAACGCCGTCGGTTCGTGACGGTTAACAGGGCCGCAATAAAAGCCAAGACCGCAACGGATATTGCCATCCCAAGCAGGACAACGGCGAAAGCTTTCGTAGAGAACGCCCGATTCAAATCGATGAGAGCGATGGGGACGCCGTCTTCTTCGGTAATGCTCGCGTTGATGTCCCAGCCGCTCACCGACCCATTGACGTCTAGCGACGACGTGAGGGTTCCAGTGGTCTCGTTGACGCCCCCGGCCCCGCGTTCGAACGTCTCGACCAACATGGACGTGAAACCAGTGTGCGAGTCGAGAGGATATGCCGAAACCTCTCCCGAGGTTCCGACAGCGACCTCGGCGTAGCCAATCGGCTCACCCTTGGCAAAACGAACCTCATGGGTCCCATCGTTCGCAAAAATCGTGACGCGAACTCCCTGATTCAGGCGATTGCCATCATCGAGTAGGTCGGCATTGCTCATAAGGAACTGAAATCGCATGGTGAGCGTGTTTGTTCTAGCGTCAAATTCCACCGGTTCGGCCATCGACAAGACATCCGGTTGATCAACAGCGGAACTCGACGTAACGGTCAGGTCGCCCTCAACCTGGTACGCACGAACCACAAGCACGTAGGCGATGACAAAGATGAGCATTGAAACGATCGCGACGATGATTCCCCGCGTGGACAGCCGGCGCGGACGCGGATGAGCCGACAGAGCGGACAGCGATTGTTGGCCCACGGCGCACCTCCGACCGACCTTGACGATTGACCGTCGGCCGTCTACGCGGCCGCGTCGCTAGCAGGGAATCGGAGAACGTGCTCCACCGAACCAGCCCCGAGGATCATACGGTGTGCCGTTGATGCGAACTTCGAAGTGCAGGTGATTGCCCGTTGACCAGCCGGTCGTGCCGACCGCGCCGATGACGTCGCCTTTATTCACAACCTGACCAATCTTGACGTTGGTCGAAGACATGTGGGCGTAGAAAGTGGTCATACCGTCTCCGTGCACAAGCATGACTGCGTTGCCATATGCACCGCCGCTGCTGATGGTGGCCACCGAGCCGTTGTCCGCGGCGACGATCGGGGTTCCTCCAGGGGCCGCGATATCCCAACCGGTGTGGCAGGACTTGCGCTTGAAGATCGGGTGAATACGGGGGCCGGGATTCGATGACGGGGTGCCGCTGGTGGGCATCATCAAGGACCCGGTAGCGGTGAACGCGGGCGCCGCCGCCGGAGGTGGTTCTTCACCCCGCTTACGCGCTTCCTCGGCCGCCTTACGAGCTGCCTCCTCGGCTGCCTTGCGTCGTCGCTCTTCTTCGGCCGCGGCCTTGCGGGCAGCCGCAGCGAGACGCTGTTGCTCGGCGACGAGATCCTCATAGCGCTTCTTTACCTTGGACTTGAATGCCTGCGCTTGACCGAGAGCGGCCTTGCGCTCCTTGCGGAGTTCGGCAACCTTGGCCTGCTTCTCCTTGGCTTTGCGAAGCGCGGACCGGGCGTCCTCGAGGGCCCGCTCGGCTGCAGCGTCCTCGGCCTCCGCTTCGAGACGCAATGCTTCGAGACGCACTCCCTGCATCACGAGGTGTGCTTCGGTCTGCGTCAACGACTTTTGGACACCGGCCCGCATACGGCTGACCGTGTCGACGCTGGCGAGACGAGCCTGGAAATCACCGGGGCTACTCGCGTCGAGCACGACTTCGATTTCCGCGAGCGGTCCGCGGGTGTAGACGGCGCGGGCCATGTCGTCCATCTGGCCATGGATGTCGTCGAGCTTGCCTTCCACCAGGACTTTCTGCTGCTGAGCAACTTGCAGTGCCTGGCGGGCGCGCATCGCTCGGGCCTCGGCGGCCTGAGCTTCCTCGCGCGCAGCGCGGGCTTCCTCCAGGGCCTCCCGACGGGACTCCCGAGCCGCCTGCCAACGGGCGTCCACGTCCTTGAACGTTGCGACGGCCTTCTTGACCTTCTTGCCGGCCTTGGCGAGGGCATCTTCCGTCGCGTCGATTTGCGACTCGACGTCGCGCTTCTCGGCCTTGAGCTCAGAACTGGACTTCCCGGAGTCCTTGTCCGCCGGCAGCAAGGCTTGAGCCGGTCCGGTCAGGACCGAAGCGGAGAGGCCAAGACCCGCCAGGAGGAGCGCAGGGGTCAGCAAGCGGCGGGGAAGCACCCGCCAAGGATAACCCCAGAAGTCACATAAACCTCAGTTGTCACACGCGGAGGTACTTGCGCAAAGTGAAGAAGGCCGCCAGCGAGGCCAGGATGATGCCCGTTAGGAACAGGATGGGGGCGATGGCCACCACGGCGTCCCAACCCACGAAAGCCGTGAACTGGAAGGACGGCGCAAGAACTCGGTCGATCACGAAGCTCTTGACCGCCACCAGGCCGACCACGGCCAGTCCCGCCCCGAGGGCCGCAGCAACTGCGGCTTCGAGGAGGAATGGCAACTGGATGTAGAAGTTCGACGCCCCGACCAGCCGCATGATGCCGGTCTCCCGGCGTCTGCTGAATGCCGCAACGCGCATCGTGTTCACGATCAGCAAGACAGTAACCACAAGCATCACGATCGCGATGATCAAGGCGATGGCCTGAAGGCCGTTGAGTAATCGGAAGAACTTGTCGAGGATTTGCCGTTGGTCGTTGACTTGTTCGATGCCGGGCCGTCCAGCGAACGCCGAAGCCACAACGTCGTACTGCGTGGGATCGGCCAGTTTGACGCGGAAGGATTCCGGCAGCGCCTCAGCGGTCACGTTCTCCACGATCGCGGAGTTGGCGAACTGCTCACGGAAGCGCTCGTAGGCCTCTTCCTTAGACTCGTAGTAGACCTCTTCGACCAGCGGGCGCAGCGACTCCAGATCTGCGCGGATCTGGTCGCGCTGGGCGTCGGTGACGGCACCGCTGGCGCAGGAAGCAGCATCACTGCCTCGCGCGCACAAGAAGATCGAGACCTCGACTTTGTCGTACCAGAAGTCCTGCATGGTCGTCACCTGCGCGCGCACGAGGAGGCTGACACCGAACAACGCGAGCGAGACTGCAACGGTGATGATGACCGCGAAGGTCATCGTGAGGTTCCGGCGGAGCCCAGCGCCAACTTCGCTGGTGACGAATGTCGCGCGCATTAGCGGGCGTATCCGTAGACACCACGCGACTGGTCGCGCACTAGGTGGCCAGTCTCCAGTTCGATAACGCGCCGCCGCATCTGGTCGACGATCTGGGCATCGTGCGTGGACATGATGACGGTGGTCCCCAGACGGTTGATCCGATCGAGCAACTTCATGATTCCGATCGAAGTGTTGGGATCGAGGTTTCCGGTTGGCTCGTCGGCAATCAACAGCATCGGGCGGTTGACGAACGCCCGGGCGATGGCCACCCGCTGCTGCTCACCACCGGAGAGTTCGTCCGGACGTCGCTCGATCTTGTCCTCGAGCCCCACGACTTCCAGGACTTCGGGGACGACCTTGCGAATGTGCGAGCGCGGCTTGCCGATGACCTCAAGGGCGAAGGCCACGTTCTCGAACACGCTCTTATTGGGCAGCAACCGGAAGTCCTGGAACACGGTGCCGATCTGACGCCGAAGTGCGGGGATCTTCCAGTTGGAAAGCCGGTTGAGTTCCTTGCCCAGCACCCAGACCTGTCCGGAGTTAGGGGCCTCCTCTCGCAGGACGAGCCGCAGGAATGTGGACTTACCCGATCCGGACGGTCCGACGAGGAAGACGAACTCACCCTTCTCGATCTCCAAGGACACATCGTCGAGCGCCGGCCGGTTTTGGCTGGCGTAGGTCTTGCTGACGTGGTCGAAGAGAATCACGGCTGCCTCGGGGTCGGGGGAATGCGTTCGCGGGCCATCGGCAGTCTAAGCACAGGCTGGTCACGAGACCGTCAGGACGCGGCCGCCTGTTGCCTACGCCACCTGATCCCCGAGGCAATGAAATCGTCGATCTCGCCGTCGAGGACCGCCTGGGTGTTACCCGTCTCTTGCTCGGTCCGTAGGTCCTTGACCATCTGGTACGGATGCAGCACATAGGAACGCATCTGGTTTCCCCAGGATCCGGACGAATCACCTTTGAGGGCGTCAATCTTGGCTTGTTCCTCTTGGCGACGACGCTCAAGCAACTTGGCCTGCAAGATGCCCATCGCGGTCGCCTTGTTTTGCAGCTGTGAGCGCTCGTTCTGACACGACACCACGATTCCAGTTGGGATGTGGGTCAAACGGACGGCGGAGTCGGTGGTGTTGACGCCCTGGCCACCCGGGCCGCTGGACCGGTAGACGTCCACGCGGAGATCGTCCTCCGGAATATCAACGCTCTCGGTCTGCTCGACCACCGGAATGACTTCGACTCCGGCGAACGAGGTCTGCCGGCGACCTTGGTTGTCGAACGGCGAGATCCGCACGAGCCGATGCGTTCCCTGTTCCACCGAGAGCGTTCCGTATGCGTAAGGCGCTTTCACCGCGAAGGTCGCGGACTTGATGCCCGCCTCTTCTGCGTAGGAAGTGTCATACATCTCTACCGACCAGCCATGGCGTTCGCAGTAGCGCAGATACATGCGCATCAGCATCTCTGCCCAGTCCGCGGCGTCGACTCCCCCGGCCTCCGAGCGAATAGTGACGAGAGCCTCGCGTTCGTCGTACTCACCGGACAACAACGTGCGGACTTCGAGGTCACTGATGTCCTTCTCGAGCGACTCAAGTTCAGCCACAGCTTCATCAAGCGCCGATTGATCACCTTCAGCCTCGGCCAACTCAAAGTGCACCGGGATATCTGCCGCTCGGGACGTGAGTTCGGTCATCCGCCGCACTTCGCCCTGCAAGAGAGAAAGACGTGAGGTGACCTTCTGTGCGTTGGCTTGGTCGTCCCATAGGTCCGGAGCAGACGCGGCGGTCTCTAGTTCGCCGATCTCAGCTTCTGTAGCCGGGACGTCGAAGACCTTCTCCAAGTTGGCAAGCGTCGCTTGCACCGCGGAGATGCGTTCGTCGATTTCGAGGGAGG
>JAURQC010000061.1 GCA_030836325.1 Candidatus Nanopelagicales bacterium | reverse complement strand
CGGTTGGGCGAGTTCCACCGCCGCGGGCAGGAAGTCTCCGGTGGCGGGGTCAATATCCAGCACCTGGGCACGCGATGTGACGCCACTGATTCGCCACAGCACCTCACCGTCGGCACTGGCGAGCCGGCGCAGGCCGGGTTCGGAATCCAGCGCTGGGACTACTGAGCGTGATGAGTTCGGTGTGAGTTTCACGTAACGAACACCGTAAGAACGCAATGCGTCTACTTCACCGCCACCTCGACCTGAGGCGAGAGCCGCAACGAACTCGTCGATGGGTTGCCACACTTCGGCCGGTGGCGGGGTATCAGCAGCACCGAGCGTCAACGCGGATCCGCCGAGCAGCGTGTAACGCACCTCGCCTTGACCGTTGTCGGTGAGGACCAAGGTGCGAGGAGCTTGGGCACCATTGGCTTCAGCAGCCACAAATGCCGGAACGTCGGTTCGTGGCGCCCGGACCAACACATCGTCCGTCGCAGGAATCCACCATGCTGCCGCGGCGAAAGGTGCGATGACTGCACCGATGAGCGCAACTACGGCCACGGGTTGACCGAGCGTGAAGTTTTGTCCAGCGAATCGCTGACGCAGCCCCTCGGCTCCGATTCCGGCGGCAGCGATCATCGCCAGGCCCAACACCAAAGTCATCGGTCCGGGCCATGGTTGAACCGGCAACAGGCCACCCGGTGGGATGACGGTGATCGATGCCTGCAGCACCCCCACGGTCAGGGCCAGCAGCCCGAGAATCCACCAGGCACCGACATTCGCGATGGTGTCGCGTCGAAACAGCGCAAGGAATGCGGCGAAGCCCAAGCCTGCTGTGACCCACAGCGGGTTCATGCCCGGGCCACCAGGATGCAGCAACAGAACATCCAGCGGCCGGAGATTGGGATCGATGATTCCCCCAGAGTTCAATCCCGGTTCCAAGACGAACATGGCCGGATCGGTCAACAAGTGGAGGGTCCATGGCATCAAGACGAGCAGTGGGATCAGCATCGCGATCGCGAACCGAATGATGATTCCCCAGGCGTCCGAGCCAAGTCGGCGCACAGCAATGATCGAGGCCAAAGCGACGGCGACGAGCGCCACAACCCACACGGCCGGAGTGGCCGCGAGAATCACCGACATCAGCAGTGCCGTACCGGCCGCTCGTCGAATCGTTCCACTCCTGCGCGCCAGTCGAACTCCGGAGCGAATCGCGAATGGCAAAGCGATGGACGTAATGAGCGTTCCGATTCGACCCTGCTCAACGGCGCCAGTCATCGCGGGGAGCAGCGCGTAGGTCAGGCCCATCCAGGCACGAACGACCTTGCTCGTGACCATGCCGCGGGCGGCGAAGTACGCGCTCCACCCGGCTATCGGTGCCGCCAGGAGCACGAGCAGGTTCATCGCCCAGTCCGCATTGCCGAACAGGGCGGTTGCCACGGAGGCAACGACGATCAGATACGGCGCCGATGGTGTCTGAGATCCCGGCCCGACGTCGTGCCACCCACGGATATACGTGGTCCACAGGTCGCGCGCACCCTCGGGAACCGGCAGTAATGCTCCGCCCTGCAGGACTCCTTCACCCCACCACAGCGACCGGGTGGCAACCACGGCGATCACAAGCAGGACGAGAGTGGTCAACACACTTGGCTTCAGCAATATCCGTCGCACGAACCCAGACGAGTCATCCGGCAAATAGGCAGCTTCCTCATCGATCGGACCCGACTCAAGAGCACTCAACGATGACGGTGCAGTTGCCGAACTCGTCGTCAGCAACCCACCGACTGCTTCGGCAACCTCACGGAGTTGATCAACCGACGTTGGCCTCAGTGATCGGGTGACCGATGCGGGCTCAGTACTAGTTCGGGCAATCAGGGACCGGGACTTCGCGATACGCCTTGGTCGAACGGCCACCGATGCGACGGCGGCGACCTCGTCGCGCGCCGCTCGAAGATCCTTGCCGACGAGGTACCCAACCGCGCGCAACGCACTACCGATGAGCAGTCGGAGTGCGACGAACGGTGCACCCACGGCGGTGGAATGAGCGAGCAACACTCGAACGGCGGCTTCGCGGTCAGCCCGGTGCGGGCGCTCGTTCGCTTCGCGCACCTCCCGTCGGCCATGAGCTGAGGCTTCTCTGTGGTGCAAGACAGCGCCTGTGGCAATCAAAACCCGTCCGCCAGCGCGATGCGCGCGCCAACACAGATCGATATCGTCGCGGTAGAGCGGCAGGTTCGGATCGAAGCCAGATAGTTCCTGCCAGACGTCCTGGCGAATCAGCATCCCCGCCGAACTGACGGCCATGACATCTCGAACCCCGTCGTGCTGGCCTTGATCGTGTTCGCGACGCTCAAGACCGGTGACACGTCGGCCATCAGCATTGATAGTGACACCAACCTCCAGCAACAAGCGCCGGTCGTGCCAGCCAAGAATCTTGGGACCGAGGACTACTGCTGACGGGTGATTGTCGGCCGTCTCCAGCAAGTGTTCAAGACATGACGGATCAGGCGCGCTGTCGTCGTGCAGTAGCCAGATCCACGAGACAACGTCGGTGGGTAATTCAGGCTGGCGGGCAAGTGCCGACTCCACACCGGCAAATGCAGCAGCCCCGAAGCCCTTGTCCGCGTCGAGTTCAACGACGGACTCTTCACCCAGAGACTCCCTGAGCATCTGCGCACTTGAGTCCGTGGAGGCGCTGTCAACACCCACGATGGCGTTCATGGGGCGGGTCTGCTGACCCAGGGTCGTCAATACGGCAGGGAGCCACACGGCTCCGTCATGGGCAACCACCACCGTGGTGATGAAGTGCTGACGCCGAGGCATCGGCGGTTCATCTGCGAAATCATCGGCGAACACATCCCACTGGGCGTCGTCGACGAAGCCGACGGGAGCATCAGCCGTGATGTCGACTCGAGGCTCGTTCACCGGCTCATCGCCGAACTCACCGGGGGTGACGAAGGGGGAAGTGGACTCGGTCACCGGGTCAGGGTACGGCCCACGGGGAAAAGTTGGACGATGCGCTCAGCGGATGTGGTGTGTGCTAGACGGCGCGCTTCTTCAAACGGCGACGCTCTCGTTCAGACAGTCCGCCCCAGATGCCAAAGCGCTCATCGTTGGCGAGTGCGTACTCCAAGCAGTCGTTGCGCACGTCGCAGGACAGACAGACCCGCTTGGCCTCGCGGGTACTTCCACCCTTCTCCGGGAAGAAGGCCTCAGGGTCGGTCTGTGCACACAGCGCTTGTTCCTGCCACGCGAGTTCCTCGACATCGGACAGCGGCAGCAGTGCGAGCTCCGCGATTGTTCCTCGGTCGGACACGCCGGACCCTCCTCGACCCGAGACTCACGCTCGTGTGAACGCGCTTACGGGTGTATTACAGGGGTGTAGTTCGTTTTCGTCAAGCCGGACAGAGCAAAAGCGGCCCTTTCACGGCCGAAATTGACTGATTTGCCCTGTGTTGTCAGACACATCTAGGCAAGATCGGCCTACAGCGTCCGTTTTCGTCCCCTGGCCGGGGGACGAGACCGCAGTGGTTGGATTCACAGGTGCACATCACGGTTCTCGCAGGCGGTATTGGCGGCGCACGGTTCCTTCGCGGACTTTGTCATCACATAAATGAAAGCGGCGTGAACACGGAAATAGATGCCGCCATTACCGTCATCGGAAACACCGGTGACGACATCTGGATCCACGGACTTCGCGTATGTCCGGACCTCGACACCGTTATGTACACCCTCGGCGACGGCATCGATCCTGAGCGCGGATGGGGACGACATGACGAGACCTTCCGCGCAAAGGAAGAACTGCAGGCTTACGGTGTCGAACCGACGTGGTTCGGTCTCGGGGATCGCGACATCGGCACGCATCTAGTGCGCACCACGAGTCTGAATGCCGGCTACCCACTCTCTGATGTCACGGCGGCACTGTGCGAACGATGGCAGCCCGATGTGCGACTAATTCCGATGACCGACGACCGAGCAGAGACGCACGTTGTTGTCGATGATCCCGACAATCCCGGAACTCAAATCGCTATTCACTTCCAGGAATGGTGGATTCGATACCGGGCATCCTTACCCGCCCATCGTTTCGTGATCGTCGGCATCGAAGACGCCAAGCCCGCCCCAGGCGTTCTTGATGCCATTCGCGACGCCGATGCGATCGTGTTGCCCCCGAGTAACCCAATCGTCTCCATCGGCACAATCCTTGCCGTTCCGGGGATCGCCGATGCCGTTCGAAATACGAGCGCCCCCGTTGTGGGGGTCAGCCCGATCATCTCCGGCGCCCCTGTGCGCGGTATGGCTGATGCGTGCCTACAGGCAAGCGGCATCGAAACGACGGCTGCGGCCGTGGCCGCGAACTACGGCTCCCGGTCCAGAGGCGGATTGATTGATGGATGGCTAATCGATGAATCCGACGCCGAGTCCGTTGCGACTATCGAGGCTCATGGCATCGCGTGTCGAGCTGTTCCTTTGCTGATGAGTGACCTCGACCGCACTGCACAGATGGCTAGGCAAACCCTGGACTTGGCAGCACAGCTGCAAAGCGCGTCGTAGTCGCTGGTTGAATGCCACTCGTGGACACCGAATCAGCCTTCACCTCATCGAATGAAGGTGACAACTGGGTGGCGGTTTCACCGAAACTCGTCACAGCACGCCGGTTGGTCTTGGCGGTCGGACTACTTCCGTTCACCACCGTCGTGATCATCGTGTTGTTGTGGTTGGGGGCCGCCCCCACGATCCCGATCATCGCCGCGGCCGCTGCGACGGTGATTTTCATCTGGGCCTGGTGGCTGATCGGACGTCGAGTGCGGTCCTATGCATATTGCGAGCGCGGCGACGATCTCTTGGTCTCCAGTGGCATTCTCTTCAGGCGCCTGGTGATCGTTCCCTACGGCCGCATGCAACTCGTGGATGTAAAGGCAGGGCCGATCGATCGGGCATTTGGCGTCACCACGGTCCAGTTGCATACGGCCGCAGCCACGACAGATGCAGCGATCCCCGGACTCGAGCCGAACATCGCGGCAGATCTGCGTGATCGCCTTGCACGCAAGGGCGAGACGCGATCGGCGGGACTGTGAACGACCACACCTGCTCCTCGCCTGCGGACCCCCCACAGACCGCACCGGCCTCGCGCAGTTCCATCGGTGATGACCTCGGGCTCGGACTGGCCGTTCCGGGGAGCCGATTGATTGACGCCGACGGTCACCGCAAAGTGCACCCGATTTCTCCTGTGATCTATGCCGTCGCGGTATTCCCCGCTATCGCCGGCATCGCATTCGCCGCTGGAATTCAACGCATCAGTTCCCTAGCCGAGGGAATTGGTGGCGTTCCAGGCTTGTCGTTCGTTTCCCCGATCGTTGCCGTCATCCTGGCCTTCGCACTCATCGCCCTATTTCTCAGCGTCCTTGTTGCTGCTTTCCAGTACTTAGAGTGGCGAGCGTTCAGTTTCTGGTTCGACGACGATGGTGATTTCCGCGTGCAATCCGGTGTGTTACTGCGGCAACAACGACGCGTGCAGGTGTCTCGCATCCAGGCTGTCGACGTAACCCAGCCGTTTGCTGCGCGCCTGTTCTCGATGGCCGTTGTGGTGATCGAGGTCGCAGGTCAGGATGATTCGCGGGTTCGGCTGAAGTACCTGACGCTCGCTGATGCTCGAGAGATCCGGCGCGAGGTACTCGCCCGCTCCGCAGGTCTTGCGTCCAACACCGCGGAAGCGCCGCAAGACGAAGTAGCGCGTGTTCCCGCCGGACGCCTTGCACTTTCACTGGTT
>JAURQC010000060.1 GCA_030836325.1 Candidatus Nanopelagicales bacterium | reverse complement strand
GCCACGGTTGTGCGCGCTCGCAGCAGCCTTACCGACGCCGGTCAGAGTCTCGTTGAACAGGCTGGCGGTGTCCCAGCACCGGGTGTTATCGATCGTCACGGGAACATTCGGGAAGCGATGGACCTCTTCCAGGTCGAAGGAATCGTCGGTGAACGATCCGAGTACCACCCGCCCACTGGTGGCACCCAGATCGATCGCAGCGAAACTTTTCGACATCAGATCGCCGTGTAGCCGCCGTCGATCACTATCGATTGGCCCGTCATGTACGACGAGTCCTTCGATGCCAGGTAGACCACCGCTCCCACGAGGTCCTCCGGTTCACCCATCCGACCTGCCGGGATCATCGCCGTCCATTGAGCCGCGAGGTCGGGATTGGCATCCATGAATTCGCGGGTCATCGCCGAGAGCGTGTAACCGGGTTCGAGAGCGTTGACCCGGATTCCCGACCTCGCCCACTCGACCGCAAGAGACTTCGCCAGCATGGAGACGGCGGCTTTCGAGGCGTGATACGACGCCTGGAACTGCGGAACGTTGACGATCTGTGCCGACATTGATGAAACGAGGATCGCTGAACCGGTCCGCTTCTGCGCTATTAGACGACGCGCGAAACTCTGAGTGGCGTAAAAGGTTCCGTTGAGATTAATGTCGAGTACCTGTTGCCAGTCTTCCGGGGTCACGTCGATGCTGTCACCCCAGATGGTGATCCCGGCTGAGGTTACGAGGATGTCAGCAGCGCCGAGGACATCGAACAGATCCGAGAATGCTTGATCGAGCGCCTGGGCATCTCGCACATCGGCAACGACGCCAGCGGCGGTGACTGAATAGTCCGCAGCCAGGCGAGCGGCAACCGCGGATGATTCCTCGAGAACGTCAATGATGCCAATCGATGCGCCCTGTTCGGCTAAAGCCTGCGCAATGGCCAAGCCGATGCCTCGACCACCTCCCGTGATGATCGCGGTCGATCCCGTCAACTGCGCCATGTTGTGTCCTCTCGCATTTTCCTGCTTGTCCGGGCGACGCGGGCGTCGTCGTACATTCGGTCATCAGATCGATGTGTCATAGGACGTCCACGAAGTCCCGGAACGGATCTAGTTCAACGGAATCGGGATCGAGTTCGGTGACGAGGAGATCGATATCGGAAAGTGGAACAGACCGGATGGATGATCGTTGGGTTAGTTTCGTGCTGTCCATGGCGAGAATCACGCGCTTGGCTGAACGCACCAAGGAATGCTTCATCGCCGCTTCATCGATCGTCGGTTCCATGGTTCCGGTCTCTGCATCGAGCGCGCTGGTGGAGAGAACACAGCAGGACAGTGCGAAGCGTTCGATCGATTCCTGCGCAACCATCCCGACGAGGCTTCCCGTCCGCGGGTCGAGCTCGCCACCGGACAGGATGGCTTGCACGCCTGCAAGGCCCTGTAGTTGCTGGAAGGTCGGGATGCCGTAGGTGACCACGAGTAGGTGGTCGACTGTGGGCATGTGACCCGCCAACACGTGAACTGTGCTGGACGCGTCAAGACCGACTGATTCGTGTTCTCGCATCTCCGGTTGGAGCTTGTCGGCAATGCGCCTCTTGGCACTGAGCGCCCGTGACTGACGAATCTCGAATTCCTCCGTGCCCACGTGCACGGCACCGCCGCGAACGAGGCGGACGCGACCGGCCTTCTCCAGAGCTTTGAGTGAGCGGCGAATCGTCATCGGATGAACCCCGAAGCGCTCGGCTGCATCCTCGATCTCGACGTGTCCGTGATCGCGGAGCGCTGCGAGGAGCGCGGCCTGCCGCTCCTCGGCTGCTAGCGATCCTTCGACGGCCACTTCACACCCCTTCGACTCTCTTGCTTGTTAGTCTTAGTGAAGTTAACACCAAATCACAAGTAGTGGGAAGGCTTTAGATGACCCCGTCCCCGGTCACCGAACTCATCGGCCGTTCACACCGGCTGGGTTCCGATCCTCGAAACACCAACTTCGCGGGAGGCAACACCTCTGCCAAGGGAGCTCTAGAGGATCCGGTCACCCGCGAGGACGTCGAGGTGATGTGGGTCAAGGGATCCGGTGGGGATCTAGGCACTCTGACGGAGTCAGGCCTGGCGGTGTTGCGGCTAGATCGCCTTCGTTCCCTCGTGGATGTGTTTCCCGGTGAGGAAGCCGAAGACGAAATGGTGGCCGCGTTCGACTACTGCCTCCATGGTCACGGTGCCGCTGCGCCGTCAATCGACACGGCCATGCACGGTCTGGTCGAAATGGCGCACGTCGATCACCTCCATCCTGACTCCGGCATCGCGTTCGCGACGTCCATCGATGGTCCGGAACTCACCCAGCGATGCTTCGGAGACTCAGTTGTCTGGGTGCCATGGCGACGCCCTGGGTTCGTGCTCGGCATGGAACTAGCGCGCATCCAACGAGAGAACCCGCAGGCCATCGGATGCATCCTTGGAGGACACGGCATCACTGCGTGGGGAGCAGATTCCGCTGAGTGCGAAGCCAATTCCCTCTGGATCATTCGGACTGCGGAGGACTACATCTCCGAAAACGGACACCCGGAGCCCTTCGGGCCGACACTTTCGGGTTACGAGCCGCTGGAGCCAGTTGATCGTCATGCGATCGCTGCCCGTTTGGCCCCCGTGCTTCGAGGTATCGCGTCCCACGATCGGCGCATGGTTGGTCACTATGTTGACAGCGATGTGGTGCTCGACTTCCTCGCACGAGAAAAGCATCCCGATCTGGCGAGACTGGGAACGTCTTGCCCGGATCACTTCCTGCGGACGAAGGTGCGGCCGCTCGTTCTGGATCTTCCCGCTACAACACCAGTCGAGGAGATGATCGCGCGGTTGCAGGAACTCCACGCCGATTACCGCACGGAATACTCGGACTACTACCAACGATGGGCGGATGCTGATAGCCCGGCTATGCGAGGAGCGGACCCGGCGATCATCCTGATCCCTGGTATCGGGATGTTCTCCTTTGGAGTGAACAAGCAGACGGCGCGGGTTGCCGGCGAGTTTTTCGTCAATGCCATTAACGTGATGAGAGGAGCCGAGGCTCTTTCTCAGTATCAACCGATTCCCGAACGCGAGAAGTTCCGTATCGAGTATTGGCAACTCGAAGAAGCGAAACTCCGTCGCCAACCGAAGCCCAAGGTGCACGCAGGCCGCGTTGCCATCGTCACTGGTGCTGCTAGCGGCATCGGCAAAGCCATCGCCGAGAAGTTGGTCGAAGACGGAGCTGCCGTCGTGATCGCCGATCTTGATCTCGAAGCAGCCCAGTCGGTTGCCACTGATCTGGGCGGCGCAGATATCGCTGTCGCCCTTCACGTAGACGTATCGGACGAGGAGTCCGTGCGCAAAATGGTGCGAGGCGCTTGTGTGGCCTTCAGCGGCGTCGATCTCGTCGTCAACAACGCCGGGTTATCTCTGAGTCGACCGCTGCTCGAGACGAGCGTTGATGACTGGGACCGTCAGCACGATGTGATGGCTCGTGGCTCCTTCCTCGTCTCACGGGAGTGCACCCCGGCGATGATCGCTCAAGGTCTTGGTGGGGACATCGTGTACGTAGCAAGCAAGAACTCCGTCTTTGCCGGACCGTCGAACATCGCTTACAGCGCGGCCAAGGCCGCCCAGGCCCATCAGGTCCGGCTCCTCGCGGTCGAACTAGGTGAGCACGGAATCCGCGTCAACGGGGTCGCGCCTGACGGAGTGGTCCAGGGCTCGGGCATCTTCGCGGGAGGCTGGGGAGCCAACCGAGCGGCGGTCTACGGAATCGACCAGACCGATCTCGGGAAGTTCTACGCCGAGCGCACAATCCTGAAGCGAGAAGTGGTTCCTGACAACGTCGCTGAGGTCGTCGTCGCGATCACGGGAGAATCGTTCTCGAGGACGACGGGTTTGATTGTTCCGGTGGACTCCGGAGTAGCTGCCGCCTTCCAAAGGTGAAGGCGGCTTGCGCCGTGTCTGGCGACCCCGACGGGACTCGAACCCGCGACCTCCGCCGTGACAGGGCGGCGCGCTAACCAACTGCGCTACGGGGCCTTATAGGTAAGGCCGCGTCCCCAACGGGATTCGAACCCGCGCTGCCGCCTTGAAAGGGCGGTGTCCTAGGCCGCTAGACGATGGGGACCGAGAACCTTCTTGTCGATCTCCGCCGACTCCGAACGCCGTCGGTGACCGAGAAAGCATAGGGCAGGAGGTCGTGGTGGGGGTACCTGGGTGGCGCAGGACAACTCAAGGGTAAGGATTGGGTCATGGTCGAGTTGAGCGAGGAGGAGTTCGAGGAGTTAGTCGCCGAGGCGCTGGACACCCTGCCGCGGGAGCTCGCCCGCTTGATGGACAACGTCGTCGTCTTCGTCGAGGACCAAAAGCCCGGACGGCCGAGGTTGTTGGGCTTGTATGAGGGTGTGCCGCTGACCAGCCGCGGCCACTACTACGCCGGGCATCTGCCCGATCGCATCACGATCTATCGAAAACCGATCCAGCGCCGGTGTCGATCGGGTGAGGAGATCGTGGAGCAGGTGCGGATCACGGTGGTGCACGAAATCGCGCACCACTTCGGAATCGAAGAGGACAGACTCCACGAACTCGGCTACGGCTAGCGGTTTGTGCGCCAAGATGAGCGCATGGATTTCAACGGATCGGTCCTAGCCATCACCGGAGGAGCATCAGGGCTCGGCGAGGGAGTTGCTCGACGTGCCATCGCGCAAGGGGCGCAGGGAGTTGCACTCCTGGATGTGAACGACCAGCGTGCGGCGGATCTCGCAGCCGAACTAGGTGACAAAGCGCTGCCGGTGCATTGTGATGTGCGCAACGGCGACGATGTAACCGAGGCGGTCGCGGCGGTTTGTGAGCGTTTCGACCGTATCGACATCGGCGTCGCCTGCGCGGGAATCGGCTGGGCCGAGCGGACTTTGGCGCGTGACAACTCCCCTGCGGACCTCGAGGCATACCGCCGGGTCATCGAGATCAACCTGATCGGGACATATGACTTCGCACGGCAGGTGGCTAGCGCGATGTCGACCAACGAACCTGGGCCTTCGGGTGAGCGCGGGGTGATCGTCATGACT
>JAURQC010000059.1 GCA_030836325.1 Candidatus Nanopelagicales bacterium | reverse complement strand
TCAGGTCCGACACACGCGCGGCCTGCTGCATGTTGTGGGTCACGATGACGATCGTGTAGTCCTCTTTGAGTTCGAGCATGAGGTCCTCGACCTTGCCGGTGGATACCGGGTCGAGGGCCGAGCAAGGCTCATCCATGAGGATCACATCAGGCTGCACGGCGATCGCGCGCGCGATGCACAGCCGCTGCTGCTGGCCACCGGACATCCCGAACGCGTTGTCCTTCAGCCGATCCTTGACCTCATCCCACAACGCAGCGCGTCGCAGCGAGGACTCCACGATCTCGTCGAGGTCACCCTTCATGCCCAGGATGCGGGGGCCGAAGGCGATGTTGTCGTAGATCGACTTGGGGAAAGGATTGGGCTTTTGGAAGACCATGCCGATTACGGTGCGAACCTGCACCGGGTCGATCTTCGGGCCGTACATGTCCACACCGTGGTAGAGAACATCGCCGGTCACTCGCGCACCGGCGATGAGATCGTTCATCCGGTTCAGTGACCGCAACAACGTGGACTTACCGCAGCCTGAGGGTCCGATGAACGCGGTGATCTCGTTATGTGGAATGTCTAGGGAGACGTCCTTCACGGCGAGCATGTCGCCGTAGTAGACGTTCACATTGTGTAGCTCGAAAGTGTTGACCCCTGACGCGCGACGATCGCGGTCCTCGATCAGCGCGCTTCCCACTCCCACAGCCGGAGTAGCAGCGGCTTCGTCTTCGGCAGTCACGGTGTCTCCTGTCGTTGCTTTGGGCATTACCAGGTCCTCTCAAACCGATTACGAAGATATATGGCCACCGAATTGATAACGATCAAAAGCACCAACATGATCACGACACCGGCCGCCGCGAGCACCTGGAGTTCCTCTTGGGGACGCTTGGCGTAGCTGTAGATCATGGTCGGCAGGGTGCTGTAGCCGCCTTCGAAGAACTGCGGATTGAAGGTGACGAAGGTGACCGCGCCCACGAGTAACAGCGGAGCTGCCTCGCCGATGGCCCGGGCCACCGCCAGGATGACACCGGTCAGAACTCCGGGGAAGGCGGCTGGCAGGACCTGCTTGGACACCGCCTGCCAGACCGTCGCACCAAGTGCCAGGGATCCGTCTCGGATCGAGGACGGCACTGCGCGGATTGCCTCACGCGAAGCGAGGATCACCGTCGGTAGCACTAGCAGGGCTAGCGTCAGCGAACCAGCCGCGGCCACGAATCCCCAACTCAGCGGACCGCGCACGATGAATGCCAGGCCCAAGATGCCGAAGACGATCGAGGGAACGCCAGCGAGGTTTTGGATGTTCAAGTCCACGAATCGGTTGAACGGGTTTTTTGGGTTCGCGAACTCCTCGAGGTAGATGGCAGCACCCACACCCAGCGGCACGATCAGCAAGATCACGCCACCGATCACGTACAAGGTGCCGAGAATCGCCGTCCGGTAGCCGGCTGATTCCGGAGTTACAACCGAAGGCACGTTGGTAAACAGGTTGAGGTTAAGTCGCGGGCCGCCTGCAATGAAGGCCCAGGTGATCATCGCCGCGATGGACAGTAATGCAGTCGTGAGACCGAGAAGCAACACGGCATAGAAGATGGAGCCGCGAATGGCCTTCTTGCGGTCACCGGTTGAAAGTGCAGCCTCGGTCATCTCGCGCGCACCCTTGACAGCGGTGCGTGTGCGGGGCGGCAGCGCGACTCTCGACGAGTACTCGGAATCGTCGGACATCAGTCGTATACCTCCCGGAACTTCTTCACCATTCGTATCGCGAGGATGTTCATGGCCAGCGTCATCAAGAACAGCAACGCCCCGACAGCGAAGATGCTGTCGTAGGTGATGGTGCCCTGGGAGATGTCGCCGGTCGCCGTGCTGCCGATGTAGGCCGTCATCGTCTGGATGCCCTTGGTCGGGTCGAAACTCAACACCGGATTACCGGCACCGGCGACAAGCAGCACCACCATCGTCTCGCCGATGGCACGTGAGATTCCGAGCACGAAGGCGGCGATAACACCGGAGACTGCCGCAGGGAGCACCACGCGTAGGGCCACCTCGAACTTAGTGGCACCCATGGCGTAGGCGCCTTCGCGTAAGGACATGGGAACCGCACGCATAGCGTCGTCGGAAACCGACGAAACGAGCGGAATGATCAGCAAGCCAACGGTGATACCGGCGACGCCGATCGAGAAAGGCCCCGTCCACGGAAGGAACGGGGTGAGTTCACGGATGAGCGGTGTCAAAACGCTGAAGGCGAAAAGGCCGATCGCGACCGTCGGGATCCCCTCGAGGACCTCGAGGATGGGCTTGATCGTCTTGCGAACCTTCTTCGGCGCGTACTCGGACAGATAGATCGCCGATGTCAGACCAACAGGGATTGCCACCAGCATGGCGAACAAGACGACCATCAGCGTCCCCACCACGATCGGCAGCACCCCGAACGACGGCTCCGCGAAGGCGGGTGCCCAGATGGTGCCGGTGAGGAACTCGACGATGGAGACCTGCTGGAAGAAAGCCAAGCTAGGTAGCAGTAGCGAGATAACGATGCCTGTCGTCACGACCACCGACAGGGTCGCCGCTGTCCACAACAGGCCCTTGATAATCCGTTCGCCAATGCGAAGCCCAGGGGCCTCCAGAGAGCGGACGT
>JAURQC010000058.1 GCA_030836325.1 Candidatus Nanopelagicales bacterium | reverse complement strand
GACGATGGCGCCGGTGAGGATGATTCCGGACTGCACCACCAGATTGGCGATATAAACGCCGCGGACCCACCTCGGGGACCAACCGGGGTTTCTACCGGACATTCGAGGGGCGGGAGGCGTTTGGACGGTTGCAGTCACGTCAGGATCGTAACTGCGTGTCGCCGGTGCTTCCTGGGGTGGCTTCGGGCCGATCCGACCCCGTGTTGCACCGATATCGAATTACGACACAATGGTGTTGTGAAATTCCCAACCGACGCCGCCGAGCGTGTGGCCCGATGCCTGGCCGAGCGTGGCCCGAGCACGGCCGCCGCGCTCGCTGACGAGTTGGGAACTTCTGCGACGGCCGTGCGTCGCCCCTTGCACGCGCTCCAAGAGGGCGGACTGGTCCAGGCCTCAGATCGAGCGCCGTACGGCCCCGAACCAGGTCCCAGACGCGGTCGTCCCAGCCAGGTCTACTCCCTAACCGGAGCCGGCCGAGCTGCATGTGAGCAGGCCTATGACGCCCTTGCTCTTGAGGCCCTGCGTTTTCTTGCCGAGCGCGACGGCCGCGAAGCCGTGGCTGAATTCGCAGCCGACCGGGCTCGCCGTCTGCTGGGCACCTCGCGTGGGGGTGACTCGGCTGTTGCCACCGCTCACGAGGTCGCGGAGCGATTAACTGACCACGGATTCGCTGCCACCGTCGAGCCATTGGCCCGCGACGGTGCGCAGTTGTGCCAGCACCACTGCCCAGTGGTTGATGCGGCGGGGGAGTTCCCCGAGCTCTGTGAGGCCGAGACCGAAGCCCTTGGCGTTTTGCTCGGCCGCCACGTCACCCGATTGGCAACCCTCGCTCATGGAGATGGCATCTGCACGACTTTGATCCCCGCACTCACCATCAGCGAGTCCAGTACCGACGATTACAACGCAAAGACCGAAGAACGTTCCGCAGCGATGGAAAGCGCAACCAAGGAAAGGGTGAGCCGATGAGTACCACGGCCGACGAGCAGGCAGCAACAATCGCCGAGCTCAGTAACTACGAATACGGATGGCGGGACGCCGACACTGCAGGTGAAGGTGCGCGTCGTGGCCTCAACGAGGACGTGGTGCGCGACATCTCTGCCAAGAAGGGAGAGCCTGAATGGATGCTCGACCTTCGGTTGAAGGGCTTGCGTCTGTTCGACAAGAAGCCAATGCCAGCGTGGGGATCGGACCTCACGGGGATCGACTTCGACAACATCAAGTACTTCGTTCGCTCGACCGAGAAGCAGGCAACGAGCTGGGAGGAACTTCCCGAGGACATCAAGAACACCTACGACAAACTCGGTATCCCCGAGGCCGAGAAGCAGCGCCTTGTTGCCGGCGTAGCGGCGCAGTACGAATCTGAGGTCGTCTACCACAAGATCCGTGAGGACTTAGAGGAGCAAGGTGTCGTCTTCCTTGATACAGACACAGGACTCAAGGAGTACGAGGACATCTACCGTGAGTACTTCGGGTCGGTGATCCCGGTGGGCGACAACAAGTTCGCTGCACTCAACACTGCCGTTTGGTCGGGCGGGTCGTTCATCTACGTGCCCAAGGGCGTACACGTTGAGATTCCATTGCAGGCCTACTTCCGTATCAACACCGAGAACATGGGTCAGTTTGAGCGGACTTTGATCATCGTCGACGAGGACGCCTACGTTCACTACGTCGAGGGTTGTACCGCACCCATCTACTCCTCGGACTCGCTGCACTCCGCCGTCGTCGAGATCGTGGTGAAGAAGGGTGCTCGATGCCGCTACACCACCATCCAGAACTGGTCCACGAACGTCTACAACCTCGTCACCAAGCGCGCGATCGCGCAAGAGGGGGCGACGATGGAGTGGGTCGACGGCAACCTGGGTTCGAAGGTCACCATGAAGTATCCGGCAGTGTGGATGACCGGTCCGCACGCCAAGGGCGAGACCTTGTCGATCGCATTCGCAGGCGAGAAGCAGCACCAAGATGCCGGCGCGAAGATGGTGCACGCGGCGCCGTACACCTCGTCTTCCATCATCTCCAAGTCGGTTGCCCGCGGGGGTGGACGTACGTCGTACCGCGGATTGGTCCAGGTCCAAGAGGGTGCGCACCACGCCAAGAGCACGGTCAAGTGCGATGCCCTGTTGGTGGATGACATCTCGCGCTCGGACACGTACCCGTACGTCGACGTCCGTGAAGACGACGTCGCCATGGGTCACGAGGCAACCGTGTCGAAGGTTAGTGAGGACCAGTTGTTCTACCTGATGTCACGCGGTCTCGATGAGGACGAAGCAATGGCGATGATCGTGCGTGGCTTCGTCGAGCCGATCGCTCGCGAACTGCCGATGGAGTACGCGCTCGAACTCAACCGTCTGATCGAACTCCAAATGGAAGGAGCCGTGGGGTGAGCTCAGTTCAGGCTCCACCATCAGATCTCGCACCCCGGGTGCTGTCGAATGATCCTGCCGATCACGAGACACCACATGGACGCGAGGAGGAGTGGCGGTTCACTCCGATCAAGCGCATCCCGGACTTCTTCGAGACCGGAGTTCGCGGCTCGGTTGTCGCGCCTGAATCGGAATTCGTCACCATCACTCCGGCATCGGCCGATGCGTCAACAGTTGAGAAAGCTGCGGCGTGGGTCGCCACGGACCTTCCGTCGGCGCTTGCCCGCAGCAACGCTGCATCAGTCGTCGCAATCGATATTCCGGCTGAGCGTGAACTCGACGACGTTGTAGTCGTCGACCTCACCACCGGTGAGGCGATGAACTACGGCCGGATCGAGATCTCCGCCGGTCGGTTCTCGAAGGCGACGATCGTGCTGCGCCTGGACATGACGTCGGACGTCAACGGGATCGTCGTAACCGATGTTGCCGACCAAGCGGATGTAACTGTGCTTGCGCTCTACGATGGCCCGCGTACAAGCCGCCACGTGTGGCAGTGGGCGGCCACGGTTGGACGGGATGCGCGCTTCCAAGGGCTGTCCATCGCCCTCGGTGGTTCGCTCATCCGGCTTCAACAGTCCGTGCGCTACGCCGGCCCTGGAGGTTCGGCGGAGTTGCTTGGTGCCTTCCTGGCATCGGACGAGCAATTCCAGGAGTTTCGGATCTTCGTCGATCACAGCCAGCCGCACTGCACGAGCAATGTCGTGTTCAAGGGGGCGTTGTCCGGGGAATCTGCCCACACGGTCTGGATCGGTGATGTCCTCGTGCGACGCGAGGCCATTGGTATCGAGACCTACGAGCTCAACCGCAACCTGCTCTTGAACGACGGTCCCCGCGCGGACTCGGTTCCCAACCTTGAGCTCGAGACCGGCGATGTCGTCAGTGCGGGCCACGCAAGTGCCACGGGGCGATTCGACGATGAACAACTGTTCTACCTCGAGTCGCGCGGTATTCCTGAGGAACTCGCGCGTCAGTTGGTGGTGCGCGGTTTCTTTGTGGATGTCTTGGACAAGGTCAAGGACGAGGAACTGCGCAGCGACGTCCTACGCCGCATCGAGGAGCGGATCGGCATGGATGCGCTCGAGCGCCACGTGAGTGGAGACGAGTGATGAGTTCTGAACTCGTCGACGTGGCGCGCGCCGGTGACCTCGCGATGGACACCGCTGTGAAGGTGGACGTGGCAGGCCAAGACGTGGCGCTTGTTCGGTGCGAGGAGGGCGTTTTTGCGATCGGTAACCAGTGTTCGCATGCGGACGTTGATCTCTCCGAGGGCGAGGTCGAGGGTTGCGCACTTGAGTGCTGGCTGCATGGCTCGCAGTTCGACCTGCGCACCGGGAGGCCCTTGTCACTCCCAGCACTCGAACCCGTACCTACCTATCGCGTCGAGATCGATGGCGACGGCGACGACGCACGCATTCTGATTGACCCCACCCCCCATTTGGTTAGCAACGAGGCGTAAGGAACAACCATGAGCACACTGGAAATCAAGGATCTGCACGCGAGCGTGGTCACCGATGCGGGGGAGACTCCCATCCTCAAGGGTGTTGACCTCACCGTGGAATCCGGCCGCACGCAAGCAGTTATGGGACCCAACGGTTCAGGCAAGTCGACGTTGGCCTACGTCATCGCCGGACACCCGAAGTACACCGTGACCCAGGGATCGATCACTCTGGACGGTCAGGATGTCCTTGAGATGAGCGTTGACGAGCGGGCCCGCGCTGGTCTGTTCTTGGCGATGCAGTACCCGGTTGAGGTGCCTGGCGTTTCTGTCTCGAACTTCTTGCGGACGTCGGCCACCGCAGTTCGAGGTGAGGCACCAAAGCTTCGCACCTGGATCGGTGAAGTCAAGGAAGCCATGTCCGGGCTACAAATGGACTCGGCCTTTGCCGAGCGCAACGTGAACGAGGGCTTTTCTGGTGGCGAAAAGAAGCGGCACGAGATCTTGCAGATGTCACT
>JAURQC010000057.1 GCA_030836325.1 Candidatus Nanopelagicales bacterium | reverse complement strand
TGGTCTCGAAAACCGAATCGACTGTGACCAAACTACATCGGCGCCCCAAGTGAGCGCTCCACAGCAGAACTGCTTCCCCAAGGCCCACCACAGGGATGTCGATACTCGCACGCGTCTCGTACAGTCCGGGTTCCTGAAAGTGGCCAAGGACGAAGACGTCATAACCCTGATCCTGTGCAGACAGCGCAGCCTGAACGGTGGCAACCGCACCGCGCATCTCGCTCAGCCGGGACCAACCGCGCGCCGGCGGGGTCATGCCCTCCACATCAACCTGCACATCGTCGCCACCCTGCTGCGCCAGATAGTCGCGCAAATGGCCGAGGTACGTGCCACCGGACTCCTCGTCTACAAAACTTTGCCACCAAATGCGCATGTTCGCTACCCCTCGTCAGCGGCCGCATGCCCAGGGGTGCCGGGGGCTTCGGAACACAGGCAACGCACTCCCTTTTCGATCCACTCCTCACCCACCCACTGCGGATTCCGCGAGCGGGCAAGCGGATAGATCTGTTCGACGATTTCGTCCTCGGACATGCCCGACCTGTGACGAGACCAGACTTCCTGTTGGAGGAATGTCAGGTAGCCGTGCACCTCCTCCAGTAGCGAGGCATCCGAAACCCGACCGTGTCCGGGTATGACGAGAGTGTCACCCGCGGCGAGTAGGCCCTCCATGACACGTATCCAGCGGATCCCCGACACGTCAGCGTCTTCGGGAGGGAACCACGGAAAGATCGAGAACTGCGATTCCTCGACTAGGTCCCCGCAGAAGACCGCCCCGACGTCTGGAACCCTGATTACCTGATCGCCCTTGGTGTGGGCTCGTCCCGTTGCGTGCATGGTGACTACCCGTCCGCCTAGATCCAGGGAGTACTCGGTGTCATAGACCACCGTCGGATCGACGAACTCCACCCCCTCCAGTTCCGCAGCCACGCTCTCACCGAAGGTGCGGAAGAACTCCAAGTAGCCCGGGCCCTTGGTCTTCATGTCCTCCCACTGGGCGCGATTCATGATGAAGGTCGACTGTTCCGCCAAGACCGCAGCACCGTAACTATGTTCTGGATGGAAATGCGTGGTGGTGAGATAGATCTTGCGACCTCTCGCGATTCGATCCACTTCGGCCAGGACGTTACGGGCATTGCGCGGCCCCATTCCCGTATCGATCACCAGGACTGCGTCGCGCCCCGCGACGACGCCGATATTGGGGACCAACGGGACCCCGTGATCGGGGATCACGTACAGCTCGGCCGCAACATCGGTGATCGATTCGGCGCGCACGATCGGGGCCGGTGGCTGCTCGTCGGACATGGGCTTCCTCCTTTGGTCAACCCATCCACGCGGTCGGTGGTGGGATCGCTTCTTGTCGGGCCCTTTGGACGGCTGAGGCGAATTCTAGAATCCGGAAGTCCTGATGGGCGCTGCCCACCATCTGCACCCCAACCGGCACGGGACCCTCCATCACGACCGGTACCACCGCCGACGGTAATCCAGCGAGGGCAATGGCAAATCCGTGCGCGAATCCGTCAACGTTGTACTCGGCCAGATCGTCTCCCGGTAGCCGATCGTGCAGCGGAGCCGGGCCTGCCGCCACCGGTACGAGCGCTACATCCACCGCGGCCACTGATCGACGGATTTTGCTGCGGTACACGACCAGCTTGTCCAGGGTTCGCAGGTACTCATCGATATCCATCCGCCCCTGTTCCAGCGAACGCAGGAGTTCGGCAAATTCCTCGGTATGCCGCCCGCCCGCTGGTTCCAGGTTCCGCCGTGCCCGTACGCCACCGTCGGGTGCCATCAATGCAAAGGCAAGTTCGACAGCTTCCTCTGTGCTCCAGGGCTCAAGATCTACCACGGTTGCCCCGTCCGCCAAGAGGGCCTCGACAGCGGTTGCGATCGCCGTCGTGGTTCCCTGAGTGCACCCCGGCAGGGACGGCAGCACTCCCACTTTCACTTGTCGCAAATCCACCGGCGCATCGGCTGGAGCCAGGGGATGCACGAAGGGATCCTCCACGTCCGGGCCAGCGATGATCGAGAGCAGCAGATCGAGATCTTCGGCATAGCGACCCATGGGACCGGTGGTGGAGATGTCACCCATCCCAGTCTGTTTGGTGGCTGGCCAGGTACCCGCTTCGGAGACGACTCCCGCAGTGGGGCGCAGCCCCGACGATCCGCAGAAGTGCGCGGGCACCCTGATCGATGTGAAGCCGTCCGTTCCCAAGCCGAACGGCGCACCATGCATCGCGTGCAAAGCCGCCTCGCCACCTGATGACCCACCTGGTGAGCGATCGAGGTCGTAGGGATTGCGAGTGCGCCCATGCAACTCACTATGCGTCTGCGCCGACCAGGTGTATTCCGGCGTTGCCGTCTTGCATAGTGGGATCGCACC
This sequence comes from Candidatus Nanopelagicales bacterium, assembly GCA_030836325.1. The sequence goes on along the minus strand of JAURQC010000057.1, from coordinate 2,795 downwards.
ACTCTCGCGCAATCGAGAGACGACGGTGGCATCACGCTCGGCGATTACGTACTCGCGGGCAAAAGACCCCGACCGCCAAGGCCAGTTCGCAACGGCCAACGAATCCTTGACGCTGAACGGTATGCCCAGCAGAGGTGCCTCATCCCCTTGCGCACGCGACTGATCCGCGGCAGCTGCTTCCTGCAGAACGTGTTCGGGGTCGGTGAATACGACCGCATTAACCGCGTCGGCCTGGTCGATACGGTCCAAGAATGCGCGGCAAATCTCCACTGAACTCGTAGACCCAGCTTTGAGTTCAGCCAAAAGCGCGCGGACCGAGAAGTCCGTCAAGTCAGTGGCGTCAGTCATCTGACCTCCCTGCGGTGAAGTCTCGAACAGTTCGCACGAATGCCTCAGGTTCCTCCAGCGGCGGACAGTGAGCCGACTCGGTGAAAGTGTGCAATTTTCCCCGCGGAGCGTTGGCAGCGATCCACCTGCCTACATCTACCGACCAGTAGGGATCCTGCTCGCTGTATGCCGCAAGAACAGGTACCGCCAACTCTCGAATGGTGGTGCGATGGTCGATGAGCGCTTGGTTTCGCACCAGGCGAAGTGCGATGTGCAGCGGTGTCTGCCATGCGACGTATTCCAGCAGTGGCAGCATCTCAACGTTGGCTGCCAGTAGCGAGTCGCGCAGAAATGGGCGCTGGTCGGTCGGCCAGGAGTCCTCCATTCCCTCGACGTAGGTGTGTAACTCTTCCTCGTGGAGAGCATGGGAGAAGTCCGTTGTGCGAGTCAGACGCAGCGGACCGTTCATCACGATGACGCGACCAACCCGGGGCGATGGTTGCTTCAGACTCGATAGCACCACCGTGCACCCCATCGACCAACCCACCACGGTCGCATCAGTGACCTGGTGAATATCCATCACTTCCCGCAGATCGGCTCCGAGGAGATCGAAATCGTAGGAGCACTCCGGCTTATCCGACTCCCCCGCACCGCGCTGATCAAACGCGATGACCCGATGCGTGGCCGAGAGTCGGTGGATTGCCTGATCGAATAACCGGTGCGACTGCTTCCACCCGTGGACCAGCACCACATCGGGTCCGGATCCAGCCACGGTGCATCGGATTCGCGTGCCGTCGGCGAGCGTGAGGTGAGTCACCGAGGTCACTGGTCCTCTACGTCGGCTGCGAGGACATCCCGCACTACCTCCTGCGCGATCGACGCCCGCGCGAACCCCGCGTAGTTGGCCACCAGCAAGACGGCAGTCTCGATCTCCCCGGGAGTGGCGCCGTTGGCCAGCGCCCACGTGACATGTCCGCGCAGCCGTTCTTCGGCTCCGCCCAGGGACGCCAAGATGCCGATCACGATCAAACCCCGGTACTTCAGATCCAAAGACCCCTCGTGCCAGGCCGCCCCTCCCGTTGCCTGGAATGCCTCCTCGGCAAAGCGTGCACCGAATCGGGTGACGAAGTACTCCTCAACCTCGGCAGGATCAGAACCGAACTGCGACGCATACGCTCGCAGTCCCTGCATCCGGCGGTCCTCTCACGAGGTCGCCGCGGGCCGTCGAAATCGAACGCCTTTACGCTGCACGTAATCCAAGGCGATGGCACCGATCAGGATTAGGCCGGTGATGATCTGCTGCCAATAGCTCTCGACACCTGCGACCGATAATCCGTTTTGCAGAACGCCGAGAAACAGCACACCGACGACAGTTCCACTGACCCCGCCTACGCCACCACTGAAGGCGGTGCCGCCGAGCAGCACCGCCGCTGCTGCACTGAAAACAAGGTTTTCACCGACCTGAGGGCTTGCTGCCCCAATTCGCGCATCCTGCATGACTGCCGCGAGAGCAGCCAAACCGCCGGAAATCGCATACACGGCTATGACAGTTCGCGACGTACGGATCCCCGACAAACGCGCGGCCTCCGTGTTTCCGCCCACCGCATAGATGTCACGACCGAAGAACGTGTACTTCTGTATGTAGAGCATCACGAGGTAGGTGGCCAACATGACCCAGACAGGGTTCGGAACTCCAAAGGTGCTCCCGAAAGCCAGCGCATCCAGGAACGGTGAGATTACCTGGGTCGTCTTGCTTTGCGACCAGAAGTTAGTGAGCCCGCGGAACAGGATTAAGGAACCGAGAGTCACCACCAGGAAGGAAAGGCCGAGTTTCCCGATGAGTACCCCGTTCACCAGGCCACCCAAGATCGCACCGAGTGCGATCGTTGCGATGATCGCCACTGCGACCGGGAGACCGGCCTCATTCAAGAACCAGCCCAGGCCGATACCGGTCAGAGCCAACATCGATCCGATCGAAAGGTCGAAACCACCCGAGAGCATCACGAAGGTCAAACCCATGGACGCAATCCACAAGATCGACGATGAAGTGAGGATCGCACTTATATTCGCACCAGACAGGAACTTCTCTTGTGTAAGCGAGAAGAAAATAATCATCAGGACGAGCACAACGAGAACCACGAAAAATCGTTGCCGTATCAATGCACGCACGCGTTGCTCCTCATCTCATTCATGTCCCATAGCCATTCGCAGAATGGCGTCTTCGTCGGCGTGCTCGCGACTTACCATGCCGGCGACGCGACCTCGGTGCATAACGACGATGCGATCGCACAGCGTTAACAACTCCGGCACCTCGGAAGAACTCACCAGAATGCTCATTCCCTTCTCTCGCTGAGCCAAGAGAATGCGGTAAATCTCAGACTTCGCGCCCACGTCCACACCCCGTGTGGGCTCATCGAGCACCAGGATTTCCGGCTCAGTGCCGATCCACTTCGACAAGAGGACCTTCT
>JAURQC010000056.1 GCA_030836325.1 Candidatus Nanopelagicales bacterium | reverse complement strand
TCGTTCGAACTTGCTGAACGGCCTGGGATGCTCGCCGATATCGATCAAGTCGATGCCGTGCGCGAATCCCAACCCACTCCTGTCTTCGATTCCCGCGGACCGGAGGGCTATCACGGCCAGGGCAAGTACTACGACCCTGTGCGGGGGCATATCAAGGGTGCGGGATTGGCCGATCGTGCCGAGACCCTCACCGAGAGCGGGACATTTCGAAGCCCGGTGCAACTCCGCGAGCATTACGACATCTTGCGCGCGGGACGCAATCCAGACGAAATCATCTTCTACTGCGGATCGGGCGTGACGGCAGCACAGAACGTCCTGGCCATGGAGCACGCCGGGCTACCAGGTGCCCGCATGTACGTCGGATCGTGGAGTGAATGGATCCTTGATCCTGAACGAGAGGTGGAACTGTGACGCAGCCTTTGCGTTTCGCTCTCATCGGTTGCGGATTCTTCGCCCAGAACCATCTGCAGGCATGGTCTGAGATGTCCGAGGTCGAACTGGTCGCCACCTGCGACATCAACTACGAGAACGCGGTTGCTGCAGCCACGCAGTTCGGTGGGACTCCCTATACCGACGCCGCCGAGCTCTTCGAACGCGAGGACCTCGACTTCGTCGACATCGCCACCACTCCCCCCACGCATCGGATGATGGTGGAGCTAGCAGCTCAGCACCGCGTTGCAGCGATCTGCCAGAAGCCGCTCGCGTGGGATATGGACGATGCCAAGGCGATGGTGCAGGCAATGGCGGATGCGGATCTGCCTTTTATGGTCCACGAGAACTTTCGATTCCAATACCCGATGCGCAAAGTGAAGGAGGTGCTCGACAGCGGAGCTATCGGGCGACCGTTCTTCGGTCGCATTAGCTTCCGGACAGCGCACGACGTCTACTCTGCGCAACCATGGTGCATGGACGCAGAGCGAATGATCATCGCCGACGTCTCCGTCCACCAATTCGATTTGACGCGCTTCTTCCTCGGTGAACCCGAACGGCTGTTCACCGAGGCGATTCGGGTGAATCCCAAGATCAAGGGCGAGGATGTCGCGACGATCGTGCTCGGGCTTCCGGGGGCTACCTGCGTTGTCGACACCAGCTACGAATCGAAGTCCGACCACAGCACCTATCCTCAGACCTTCGTCACGATCGAAGGCACCGAGGGCACCGTCACCCTTGGGCCGGACTACCACCTACAGGTGGTCTCACCGGAGGGTGTTCGCGAGGAAACCCTGCAGATCCCTGAGCATCCATGGGCGTCGGTTCCCTGGAACTGCATTCAAGACAGCGTGGTGAATGTGCAGCGGCACTGGATCCACTGTCTGCAAACCGGAGAGACGCCCGAAACAAGTGGTGCCGACACTCTGCGCGTCTTGGACCTCACCCTCGGTGCCTACCAATCCCTGGATACCGGTGAGCCGTACCAGGCCGGAAGCATGCTGTGACGCAACCACACACCATCGTCGTAGGCGACATCAGTGTCACCATCGATGGTGCGGATCTTCGCGATATCCGCTGGCGTGGTCAGGAAGCGGTACGCCGGATCTACCCGGTGTTCCAGGATCGGAATTGGACTAATCGGCTCTTCGTCATCACCGGGGAGTCCGTCGAGGAAGTCGACGGAAGCGTCATCCTGACGGTCAGTGGCACCGGCTCGTTCGATGCCGCTCCCCTGCACTGGGAGGTTTCCGCCTCGATCAGCGATCGCGGCATCGACTACCGCTTCCACGGGACCTCGCACGGTGACTTCCTACGCAACCGCCTGGGGATATGCGTTCTGCACCCGATGGCAGCAGCGGGAACGTCAGTCGAGGTGGAACACGTAGACGGAAGCAGGACCAAGGCGGCTCTGCCTACTGACATCTCCCCGAATCAGCCGTTCCTCGACATGCGGTCCATCACCCACGAATTGCCCGACGGCACCCGGACGAACGTTCACCTGCTCGGCGAGGTTTTCGAGATGGAGGATCACCGCAATTGGACCGACGCGTCCTTCAAGACTTACTGCACGCCAATCTCCATACCTTTCCCAGTTGAGGTGCGCGCAGGCGACGTGATCGATCAAGCGGTAGAGGTTTCCTTTTCTCCCGGAACATCGACCTTTGAACTCGCGACCACGAACCAGGCCAATGCCATAGAGATCACGACTACCGGTGAGGAAACACGAATCCCCCGCCTCGGATTGTGTGTGGCCGTCAGTGAAGAGCCGCCTTCCGATGCGCAACTCGCAGCCCTCGCGGAACTGTCTCTCGACCACCTTCGCGTGTCAGTCGACGCCGTCGATCCTCGCGCTGTCGAACACATCGACGAGGCAGCGAGACAGGCGCGGGCCGTAGGCGCTCGATTGCGCGTCGCGTCACACTGCGACGATCCCGACCAATTGTCCGCGTTCGCCGATCTGGCCACGGACACCGTCGAACTGGTCGACTGTTGGTACGTCTTCAGTCAGAAATACAAGGTAACTCCCGATGACTGGGCGGTGCGTGCACGGGCGGCCTTAGCAAGCGCATTCGTAGCTGTACCACTCGGTGGCGGCACGGATCTCTACTTCACCGAACTGAATCGCGAGCCTCCCGATCCCACGGCGTTCGACGTCCTGAACTTCTCCATCAACCCGCAGGTGCACGCGTTCGACGATCGGACGCTCGTCCAAAACGCCATGACACAGGCTGCTGTAGCTGCGAACGCTCCTCGGATCACGAAGCAGACACCCCTGTCCGTGGCACCAATCTCGCTTCGCCCTCGATTCAACCCCAACGCAACCGACCCCGACGCTGACGTCAGCAACACAGCCCTTCCCAGCGACGTCGATGCCCGCCAGGCCAGCTACTTCACTGCGAACTGGACGGCCATGAGCATCAAGTACCTATCCGAGGCTGGCACCGTTGCCAGCGCGACCTACTTCGAGACCATCGGTTGGAAGGGCGTTCTCGAGCGCGAGGCAGGATCGCCGGACCCGCTCAACTTCCCCTCCGAACCCGGGCAACGATTTCCAGTGTGGGAGACCTTCCACGCACTCGCCGGCGCTACAACCGCACGTACCTGCCGATCCAGCGATGCCGAGCAGATCGACGCACTTGTGGTGACAGGCACTTCGATCCACCGAGCGCTCATCGTCAACTGGACCCCCGAGTCACACACCATACGGATCGACGGCAGCGACCCGGTTGCGGTCGATCCCTCCTGCCTCACCATCCTCGAACTACCCGCTCGCAACTGAAAGGCACGTGATGAAGCCAGCACCTTCTCTCCCTGCGACTTCCGACCTGTTTCGGATGGATGGCCTGCGCGTTCTCCTCACCGGCGCCGGAGGTGCGATCGGCACCGTGCTAGCAAAGGCCTTCGCCGACCTCGGAGCCACCGTCGCACTGCACGATCTGACAACGGACAAGGTCGCGCCACTCGCGGCGAATATCACCGAAGGCGGGGGGACCGCGATCGCTCTCGCTGCGGATGTGTCAGACCCTGACCAGTGCGTTTCCCTCATCAATGACGCTGTCGAGGCGATGGGCGGGCTCGACGTCCTAGTCAACGGAGCCGGCATCAACCGCCGAAAGCCGATACTCGATGTGACCGTCGACGATTTCGACGCCATCACCGCCGTCAACATGCGGGCGGTCTACTTCCTTAGCCAGGCTGCCCATCCCTACTTGAAGGCCTCGGACAACGGCGCCATCGTGAACCTGTCGTCGCTTAGCGCCCGCTACAGCTTCAACACCATCTCCGTCTACGCCGCGACCAAGGCAGCCGTTTCCGGAATGACCCGGAGCTTCGCCCGCGAGTGGGTCGACGACGGCATCCGCGTCAACTGCATCGAACCAGCCGTTGTCCAGACGGAATTCACCAAACCCTTGTGGGGCGAAGAGCACCGTGCACGCTGGTTCGAGGACACCACTCCCATCGGGCGCCTCGCCCAAGCCGACGAACTAATCGGATCCGTAATCTTCCTGGCTACCCCAGCATCGAGCTACATCACCGGGCAGTCGATCGTGATCGAAGGCGGGATTCTGGCCGGAGGAAACTGGGATTCCTACGCGGACACCAATTCCTGACGCTGTTCGCCCAATCCGGTGATCCCCAGGGTCATGACATCACCGGCCGAGAGATAGCTGGGTTCGGTCATTCCCATGGCAACCCCCGGAGGTGTCCCGGTGTTCACGAGATCACCGGGCTCGAGAACCATGAATTGGCTGATGTCATGAAGCAGCACGGCTACGTCGAAGATCATGTCGTGCGTTGAACCGCTTTGCCGACGCTCACCGTTAACGTCCAGCCAAAGATCAAGACCCTTGACCAAGTCGACCTCATCGGGCGTCGCGAGAACCGGTCCACACGGGTTGAACGTCTCACACGACTTGCCCTTGATCCACTGCCCGCCACCGCGTTCGATCTGGAATGCCCGCTCGGACACGTCATTGGTGATGGTGAACCCGGCGATGTGCTCCAGCGCCTGCTCAGGTGAGTCCAAGTAGCGGCACTTTCGGCCGATCACGACACCCAGTTCCACCTCGTAGTCGACCTTGGTAGCGCCCCTCGGTATCAGCACGTTGTCGTTCGGTCCGACGAGACAATTGGGCGCCTTGGTGAACAAGATCGGTTCGTCGGGCACCTTCATGTTCGATTCGTTCGCGTGGTCTACGTAATTCAGGCCCACACACAAGATCAGGCTCGGCCGTGCGATCGGAGCGCCGATGCGACCGGATACCGACGGAAGTGCAAGGACATCAGCTTCCCGTAGTCGTGCGATCCCTTCGGATGCGAAGAACTCCGGGGTGAAATCGTCGACTATCGACGACACATCTCGATGAACCCCCGACTCATCGAGGACCGCCGGGATTTCCCTACCCCGTTCGCCGATCCTCGCCAATCTCATGCGCTCTGCCTCCTCAGTGGTGTTCGGTTTGGTTCCAGCAATCCTTCCGATGGGAAAGGTGCCGCTAAGTCAGTTGATTCGGGAAGAATCCTGGGGGTTGTTAGCCGGTGACGGCGCCCGTCGATGCGCTGCCCACCAACTTGGCGTACTTGGCCAACACCCCTCGCGTATAGCGAGGAGGCAGCGGTTCGAACGACGCCCTCCGCGCCTCGAGTTCGGTCGCGTCGACTAGCACATCCAGCGCTCGATTCGGGATATCGATCCGGATCCGATCCCCGTCACGCAACAATCCGATAGGGCCACCATCGACCGCTTCCGGTGCCACATGGCCCACACACAACCCGGTCGTGCCACCGGAAAAACGCCCATCGGTGATCAACAAGACGTCCTTACCCAAACCGGCGCCCTTAATCGCCCCGGTGATCATCAACATCTCACGCATACCCGGACCACCCTTGGGGCCCTCATAACGGATAACGACGACATCGCCAGCCTGAATCGTCCCGTCCTCCAACGCAGCCATCGCTTCCTGCTCGCGCTCGAACACTCGCGCCGTCCCCTCGAACACCTCCACCGGCACACCAGCGCTCTTCACCACTGCACCCTCCGGAGCCAACGATCCCGACAAGATCGTGATGCCGCCGGTGGGAGCAATGGCCTCTTGGCTCGCCTTCAAGATGGTGCCGTCCGGATCCGGGGCCTCGATGTCCGCAAGGTTCTCGGCCATCGTCTTGCCCGTGACGGTCAGGCAATCGCCGTGCAAGAGACCAGCGTCAAGCAGTGCGCGCATGATGACCGGAACGCCCCCCACCCGATCCACGTCGCTCATCACATAACGGCCAAACGGCTTCACGTCCGCAAGCAGCGGCACCTTCGACCCGATCCGATGAAAGTCCTCGATGTGCAGTTCGACGTTGGCCTCGTGGGCAATCGCAAGCAGATGCAGCACCGCATTGGTCGAACCACCGAAGGCCATGAGGACTGCAATCGCGTTCTCGAGCGATTGTCGAGTGATTATGTCCCTCGCGGTAATCCCCTGCCGCAGCAATGCCACCACTGCTTCACCGCTCTTGCGTGCGTACCCGTCACGCCGACGATCCACCGCAGGAGGTGCCGCCGAGCCGGGCAGGGACATCCCCATCGCTTCGGCGGCACTGGCCATCGTGTTGGCGGTGTACATGCCGCCGCATGCGCCTTCACCCGGGCAGATGGCACGCTCGATGCGGTCCACGTCCTCCCGCGACATCAACCCCCGGGCGCAGGCACCCACTGCTTCGAATGCGTCGATGATGGTGACGTCCTTCTCCGTGCCGTCGGACAGTTTCACGTGACCAGGCAGGATCGATCCGGCGTAGACGAATACCGAGGCGACATCCAAGCGCGCGGATGCCATGAGCATCCCGG
>JAURQC010000055.1 GCA_030836325.1 Candidatus Nanopelagicales bacterium | reverse complement strand
GTTGTCCAGGCTCATGTACTCCGAGCATGGGTTAGATGCATTGATGCGACCGGTCTCGGGGTTGGTGTGCCAGTCGTTGATGGTGTCGTCGTACTGGATACCCGGATCAGCGCACGCCCAGGCCGCCTCGGCCATGGTGCGGAACAGTCGGTTAGCGCTAACCGTTTCGATGATCTCGCCATCAGTGCGCGCCTTAAGGCCGAAGTCCTCGTCGCCTTCCACCGCGCGCATGAATTCATCGCTCACGCGAACGGAGTTGTTGGCATTTTGGTACTGAACCGAGGTGATGTCCTGGCCGCCGAGATCCATGTCGTAGCCGGCATCGCGCAACACCCGGATCTTGTCCTCTTCGCGAACCTTGGTTTCGATGAACTCCTCGATGTCTGGGTGATCTACATCCAGCACCACCATCTTCGCCGCGCGGCGGGTGGCGCCACCGGACTTGATGGTTCCCGCGGATGCGTCCGCACCACGCATGAACGACACCGGACCGGAAGCAGTGCCACCCGACGAGCGGAGCAGTTCCTTGCTGGAACGGATACGCGAAAGGTTCAGGCCGGCACCGGAACCACCCTTGAAGATGAAGCCCTCTTCCTTGTACCAGTTGAGGATCGAGTCCATGGTGTCGTCGACGCTGAGGATGAAGCAGGCGCTGACCTGCTGAGGTGCGGTGGTGCCGACGTTGAACCATACGGGTGAGTTGAAGCTGAAGACCTGGTGCAGGAGCATGTAGGTGAGCTCGTGCTCGAAGATCTCGGCATCTTCATCACTGCGGAAGTACCCGTTCTCCTTGCCCGCCTTTGTGTAGGTGAGCACCACGCGGTCGATGAGCTGCTTCAAACTCCACTCGCGAGCCTCGGTACCCACTGCGCCGCGGAAATACTTCGTGGTGACGATGGTGGAAGCGTTGACGCTCCAGAAGTCGGGAAACTCAACCCCGCGCTGCTCGAAGACGACCTCGCCAGTCTTCCAGTTGTTTTGCACCACGTCCCGGCGCTCCCACGTGACGTCGTCGTACGGGTGAACACCGGCGGTGGTGTAAAGCCGCTCGATAGCCAAGCCGGGGCCGTGCAGGGTGTTGTGCACGAACCCCGCGGGTGTGCTGATGGTTTGGGACATCGGTGGTGCCTTTCTTTCTCGAGCGGATAGGTAGCTGGGAAGTCTGGTGTTGTCTCGTTGTGCTGGTGCAGTTGTGCTGGTGCAGTTGTGGAAATTCAGTTGTGAGGTCAGGTTCCTACGTCTACGTCGGGGCAGTTTGGCTCTGGGGTGTGACGGTGGGCTCGGTTGCCGTTGCCTCGCCTTCGGCTCGAAGCAGCGTGATCTCCGCCTCGAAGTCCTCCAGGGAGTCGAAGCTGCGATACACCGACGCGAATCTCAAGTACGCGACCTCGTCAAGTTCACGAAGCGGCCCGAGAATCGCCAGGCCGACTTCCTCGGCTGGAATCTCGGCGTTGCCCGTGGCGCGCAATGCGTCCTCAACCCTTTGGGCCAGGACCGCAATCTGATCCTCGTTTACCGGTCGACCCTGGCATGCCTTTCGCACCCCGGTAACGACCTTGGCGCGAACGAAAGGTTCGCTGGCTCCCGAGTGCTTGACTACGTTCAACTGAGCGGTCTCGGAGGTAGTGAAGCGTCGACCGCAGGAAGCGCACTCGCGGCGTCGCCGGATCGCGCTTCCCTCATCGGACGTGCGTGAGTCGACGACGCGTGAATCTTCTTCACGGCAGAACGGACACCTCATGGTCCCCTCCTGTCACTCTCGTCACATCTGTTTCGGCAGTTCGGCCATCTGTGGGGATTCTTGGGGAAACCCTGTGGACGACCTGTGTAGCAGGACCACAACCTGTGGATGAATAACATCCGTGTGACTACTACATCTAGGGGTAGGACTGTAGGGCCACCACCACGGGAGTGCAAGTGCCTCGGCCGAGTCAATTTCGGCGTGTTGCGTCCCTAGGGGGCAAATTAGCTGGCGAAACGGGTCACTTGGCTGGCCACACGCTGGGCCCAGGTCCGGGTCCCCGAACTCGTGTAGTGCAGCGCGTCGGCGAAGGGGACGTCGTTGCGACGAGCCCAGTTCCCCCATACGACGTGGTGGAGGTTCTTGCGATCGGCAGCAAGTTCCTTCACCTGGCGGTTGAACCACTTTTCCTTCGCCCGCGTGAACCGATCTCCGCCACTGGCATAGGTATCCACCCACAGCACCGTGCGCTTCTTACCCAGCACTTTCATCAGTTCTTTCATCCGCGAGGCCGTAGTCCCACGATCTATCCAGCGCATGTCGTTGGTGCCGATTGCGATGACGACCGTATCTGGCAACTGATCGAGCTGCTTGGCGCGCTTGGCCTGCGCGATGGCCCAGTCCAGTCGCTTACCGCCGAAACAGCGAACAGTGGGCGTCCATCCGTCCAGTCGCAGTGCCTTCTTCAGCGGTTGGCGTCCGTTGCGGGTGAGCGAATCCCCAATTATCAACACCCGACGACCCTGACCGGGACCGGGTGTGGTGTTGAGAGACTTGGGCCAAATCGGGCCCGAACATGCACGGGCATCACCCTCGGTGGTCCACTTCGGATCCTTACGCGGTCCGCTTTCCAAGGCGCTAGCACTGATCGGCGCTAAGGATGCCGCGAGAATGCCAGCGATGACAGTGGTAGTGATACGACGAACGAGCACCAGATCAGTATCACCGGGCTGTGGGCACGATGATCGACTGCCCCACAACGATGGGTTCGGTCCCCAACTCATTCAGGTCACGTATCTGCTGAACCACTCCTCGCGGGTCACTACCGGGTGCCACATCCCGGGCGATTCCCCACAAAGTTTCCCCGGCCTGGACTACAACGGTGCTGTACTGGACCCCCTCCGTCTGGGCTGAAGCGCCGGCCACCTGGCCGGCTCCAACGATGATGGTGCCCAGCGCTGCCAACGAGGCCGAAAACGCAACGAAACGTCCGCGTCGGGTCAGGCGAACTGCTCCGTGATTACCGGCGTTCACGACGCGCCGCGGCGAAGGACGTACGTCCGGAGCCCGTGTGGCGGAACGGGCTCCGGACGAGATTCGGGGTTCACGGGTCTTCAGGGCCGTGTGTGTGGGGGAACTACGAAAAGTGGAGGAAGTTGGGGAAGTCATCGCGCTGCCTTTCATGCCTTGGGTGTTGCCCCGGTTATTGCCGTGGCCTGGACCCGGATCGGGTGTTCGAACGTGTGTACGATCGAACACATGTTCGTTTTTTACCATGGTTTGCCCGACACACCCGTCATTTATCGAACAGGTGTTTGATTTCGTGTCGCGCAAGGCATATTTTTCGAACACACGTGCAGCATCGCGTGGGGGTCTGACATCGACCCCGGCGCGCAGCGGGCAACCAACCACCGGACGCAGGAGACAGACATGGCCAGCAACATCGCCGAACTTCCAGACGGTCAGCCAGACGACTCCGGCCTCACACCACGCCAGCGGGCGATCTTGCGGATGATCGAGGAAACCATGGCCGACCGTGGTTACCCGCCGAGTGTGCGCGAGATCGGCCATGGCGTCGGCTTGACTTCCCCTAGCTCGGTGGCCCACCAACTCAAGACGCTGGAGGAACTCGGCTACCTACGCCGCGACCCCAACCGCCCCCGGGCTCTGGTGGTCGCCCGTCCGAGCGCTTCCCCGCAGCCTGTGAAGCCGCCGGCACCCGTCACAGCCATCGAAGAAGAACTCCGATCATCGGCCGTGGGGGTCCCGCTCGTTGGTCGAATCGCCGCCGGTGGCCCGATCCTGGCCGAGCAGCACACCGAGGACGTCATGCCGCTCCCCCGCGATCTCGTCGGCGACGGGGAACTGTTCATGCTGACCGTCGTCGGGGACTCCATGGTCGATGCCGCAATTTGCGATGGAGACTTCGTTGTCATTCGTAGCCAGCCAACCTGCGAAAACGGTGAGATCGTCGCTGCAATGATCGATGGTGAGGCCACCGTCAAGACGTTCAAGCGGCGCGATGGGCATGTGTGGCTAATGCCGCACAACCCGGCCTACGAACCCATATTGGGTGACAACGCGCAGATACTGGGCAAGGTTGTCAGCGTTCTACGCCGTATCAGGTAACAGTCGAGTCCTCGTTCAGGCGAGTCAGGGCTTGCTTAACTACCGTCCCATCAGTGGTGAACCACAGCGGCGGAACTGACGCGCGCAGCGCTTGCCCGTAGCCCGAAGTAGCCATCCGGGAATCGAGTACTGCCACGACGCCGCGGTCTGACTCCGAACGGATGAGTCGCCCGGCTCCTTGCGCCAAGAGCAGCGCCGCCTTGGCCAACGCGACCTCGCGAAAGCCCGATCGCCCGGCGGCATCGACTGCGGCCTGCCTCGCGCTGAGAACCGGATCATCCGGACGCGGGAAGGGGATGCGGTCGATGGTAACCAGCACCAACGAGTCCCCGGGAATGTCGATTCCCTGCCACAACGCGACAGTGCCGACCAGGACACTCGCCGGTTCCTGGGCGAAGCGTTGCACCAGCGGGGCCACCGACTCCCCGCGACGTTGCAACAAGACCGGGCCGACTTCACCGCTATCGAGAACCGGTCCGAGGCGAACGCGCAGGTAGTCCGCAGCGCGCTCGACGCCGTTCCAGCTCGAAAACAACGCCAGCGTTCGTCCGCCGGCTGCCTCAACTAGGGAGGCGAGTTCGTCCAAGGCCTCCATCGATGCACCGTCGCGATCTGGGGGTGGCACGTGACGAGCCACGTACAAGATTCCCTGTCGCGCGTAGTCGAAGCCGGCACCCACGTCCAGACAACGAGTATCCGGAGGCAAGCCCAGTGATGCCAGGACGGGTTCGAAGAACCCACCAGCCTTGATGGTTGCACTGGTGAGAGCCACCGGTTGTTGCGGGAAGAGTGATTCAGCCAACGCATCTCCGACACTGAGCGGCGCGATGCGCACCACGGATCCACGCGGGCCTTCGGACGACCACCAGGCAACGTCAGCACCAGACAAGGCGATGAGCCGACCGCAGACAGCAAACACTTCCTCTACGCTGGCACGCACTCGCTGAAGTGCCGCAGCGTCGATGGTTTCGTCGTCCTTTGATGCAGCGAGATCGCTCGACAGTGCCGAGATGATGGCGCGCGTGGCATCGCGTAACCGCGTCAAAGCCAGGACCATCGCCGGTGACCACTCGGTGACTCGACTCATCGACTGAGGTGAAGAGTCGACGATTTCGGCCAAGGCAATCGCGAAATCGTCAACAGCGTCGGCAAGTGAGCCTTGGTCGTCGGAGACACGGGCAGCGTCGTTCACCAGTCGCTCCAGTACACCAACCGACAACTCTCCGGTGACCGCACTGGTAATTCGATCAACCAACTCGTGGGCTTCATCCACGATCAGCGCGGAACGCTCAGGAAGAACCGGGATGCCTTCGATGGCATCGATCGCAAGCATTGCGTGGTTGGTGACCACGATGTCTGCTTCCATTGCTTTGGCACGCGCAAGGGCAGAGAAGCACTCCTCGCCATAGGGGCAGCGGCTCTCTCCCACGCACTCAGCCGAGGACACCGACACCGACCGCCAGACACGCGAATCGAGTTCAGCATCGAGATCATCACGATCACCGGAGTCGGTGTGACTTGCCCAGTCATGGACCATCGCGGCTTGCTCTTCCAAGGTGCCACGGGCCTTGGGGCCTGCGTCGTCGTACATCAGGAGTGATTCCTGTCCCGCAGCCTCACCGATGCGCTGACGGCACAGATAGTTCTGCCGCCCCTTGAGCACTGCCCACGACACGTCGATACCCGAGTCCGCCAGCCGGGGTAGTTCACGCTCGATCAATTGCCGCTGCAGGGCAAGAGTGGCAGTTGCTACGACCACCGGGCCGCTATCGCGTGCAATCTGCGCCGCAGGAACGAGGTAGGCCAGCGACTTTCCGGTTCCCGTCCCTGCCTGAACGACCACGTGGGTGCCGGAGGAGAACGCATCCATCACGGCCCTGGTCATCTCGTGTTGACCGGGACGTGAACGTCCACCCATGGACTCAACGATCGCGTCGAGACTTGTCATCGCCTGGTCAACGGTGGCGTCGGCGCCAGAATCAGTCACGTCAGTGGGTGGTGGCCGCTGTGCGGAGTTCTTCGGCGAGTCCATCGGGTACGCGTGCCTTCAGGTGTGATCCGGCGTCATCGTGATCGACCGAGACCACATCACCTTCCCTATAGGCACGCGAGAGCAGATCCCCGCGGCCGTACGGCACCACCACATCGATATCGATCAGGCTCTGTGGCAGGTCGGCTTCGATCGCCGCGAGCAACTCTTCGATCCCGGTCCCGCTCTTGGCTGACACCACCACCGCATGCGGCTCAGCCCGAAGGACGTCGGCGATTGCCTCGGGGTCGGCCACATCGGCCTTATTGATGGCGATGATCTCCGGCACTTGTCGGGCTTCGATCTCGCCCAGCACTTCGCGCACTGCGGCGATCTGTTCACGTGGTGCTTCATCGGATCCGTCCACCACGTGCACGATGAGATCGGCATCGCGAACCTCTTCCAGCGTGGATCGAAAGGCCTCCACCAACTGGTGCGGAAGGTGCCGAACGAATCCGACGGTGTCGGACAACGTGATCTCGCGTCCTTGCGGCGTGCGGGCCTTTCTCACAGTGGGATCCAAGGTGGCGAACAACGAGTCGTCGACCAGAACGCCCGAGCCAGTGAGGCGGTTGAGCAGGCTCGACTTACCCGCGTTGGTGTACCCAGCAAGGGCAACCGTCGGGACGCCTGATTTGCGGCGCGCTTGGCGTTGGGTTTCGCGTGTTGCCTCCATCTTGCGCAACTGAGACCTGATCTTGGCCATCTGCGAACGGATGCGGCGTCTATCCGTCTCGATCTTGGTTTCACCAGGACCACGGGTCCCCACGCCGCCGGTGGCTCCGCCGGCGCGCCCACCGGCCTGTCGGGACAACGACTCACCCCAACCACGCAGCCGCGGCAACAGGTACTGCATCTGCGCCAAGCTGACCTGCGCCTTGCCCTCTCGGCTGCGTGCATGCTGAGCGAAGATGTCCAAGATCAGCCAGGTGCGATCGACCACCTTCACCTTGACGATGCCCTCGAGGGTGCGCAGTTGGCCGGGACTCAGTTCCCCGTCGCAAATGACTGTGTCTGCTCCCGACGTCACCACCAGGTCGCGAAGTTCACGCGCCTTACCCGAGCCCACATAGGTCGCGGGATCCGGTGCGTCTCTGCGCTGAACCACACCACCGACAACCGCCGAACCCGCTGTTTCCGCGAGTTGCGCAAGTTCGCGGAGGGATCGCTCCGCCTGGGTGAGCGTCCCGGAGGTCCACACACCTACGAGCAACACCCGCTCCAAGCGGACCTGCCGGTACTCGACCTCGGTGATGTCCTCGAGCTCGGTCGATAGTCCGCTGACGCGGCGCAGAGCTTGCCGATCGAGGAGTTGCTCCTCGCCAAGGGTTGGTTCGGTCACAGGTGGAACTCCACTTACAGACCCCGGGGCCATTGGAGGGTGCCGCGGGCGACGAGTTCGGCGGGTCCGCGCAGGGTTAGCCGGCCATCGCTTTCGATATCGACCCAGACGGTTCCGCCGGGAATGTCGACGCGGTAGGAGTCGCAGGTATCTAGCGGATCGGTAATAGCCGCCGCCCATGCCGCTGCACACGCCCCGGTTCCACAAGACCGGGTTTCGCCCACACCTCGTTCATAGACACGCATCCGGACGTGGCCCGCGCCGACCCGTTCGACGAATTCGACGTTGACACCGTCGGGGAATGCTTCTGCAGGGGTAACCAACGGAGGCACATCGAGGCTCACGACATCGGTGTCCAAAGACTCGACAAACGCCACCGCGTGCGGATTGGGTACATGGATCGACATTGCATCCCACGATCGCTCGCCAAGTCGGGCGGTGATGGGAATCGGAGATCCCTCAGCAGTGACCGCGCCCATGCCGATCGCGATCTCCTCAGCTTCGTGCCCTCGCACCTCGGCTTCGATCAAACCACCCCGGGTTGCCACGACTGTCGTCCGAGATGAGAGCGCACCGGTGGCGTGCAGGTATCGCACAAACAGCCGGGCGCCGTTACCGCACATTTCCGCGATCGAGCCGTCCGCGTTCCGGTAGTCCATGAAGAACTCAGCTACGTCGGAATAGGAGGCAAATTCCAGATCGTTTGCACATCGCACTACCCGCAAGACACCGTCGGCACCGATACCGCGGCGCCTGTCGCACAGCCACTGCACGCGCTCAGCCGTCACATCCAATCGACCCTCGAAGTCCGGAAGGATCACGAAGTCGTTTTGCGTTGCGTGGCCCTTGATGAAAGCCACGTCTGAGATGCGCGTCACCACGTCAGCCTAATGTGCGACGCCGCAGGCCCCGGGCTTCGTCGTATGCACCGTCGACGAGGTCAAGGACGTTGGGCCAGGCCTGCGCCGGTGGGACCGTTCGGTTGTGTTCAAGGATGGATGTGAGCAATTCTTGATCTGTGGCCAGCCTCAGTAGCGATGTCACCAGTCCGGCATCGTCGTCAGCCAACAGGCCTGCTACTTCGCTAGTGACGAAGTCTGCTGTGCCCGATTGTGAGCGAGCAACCACGGCTAGCCCCGCCGTCCGGGCCTCGAGTGCGGCGATACCAAATGACTCGCGCACCGACGCTTGGACAAAGACATCCGAAGTTGCGTAGTGCGCCCGGATACGCGGCCGACTAAGGCGCCCCAAAACAGTGATCACATCACCGAGGTCGTGTCGTTCGATGTACCTGTCGACCCGACTGGACTCGGGACCATCACCAATGATGCTGGCGCGCATGCGACCACCAGAAGCCGCGATAGCTCGATGCATGGCAGTGATGAGGGGAAGCACCCGTTTTCGCGGAGCGAGCCGCAAGACGCTGACCACCCGCACCACTCCATGGGGATCCGGAATTCGTGACACCTGCCATTCGGAGGGATCGATCCCATTCGGCAACACCAAGACCGGCTGATTCAGCGCCTCTTCAACTTTCGCAGCAGCCGCCGACCCGACGGCACTGAGCACCACACCAGAGCCCATCCCCCAGGCTGTGCGGTCCAAGATTCGGTTACCCCCACGGGTCACCGCGTCCCACATGCTGTGCACTGTCACCACGGTGGGCACGCGTGCTTGACGCGCTGCCCGAATGCCGCCCCAGGCAAACGGTGACGCTGCACCCGCGTGGACGTGAGCTACGTCGATGCGTTCTCGACGCAAGAACTCCAACACGTGTTCACGGGTCTTGGGGTGAACGGGGAGATCAAACGGCAACCGGGCCGCGACGCGGAACACCGGAATGCCAGCCACCTCGTCGACTCCGGTCCGATGCTCGTCCCGGCCAGGCGTTGCGGTAACGACACGGACGTGGTGCCCAGCGGCACGCTGGCGTTCGGCAAGGCCTTGTACCTGGGTTTCGATTCCACCTGTGCGAGGCGCATAGCAATCGGTGATGTGGGCGATTCGCACAGGGTGACGTTACGACACCTCGCTTCCCACGAATCAACGCTGCGACACAATGCCGGCGTGAGTACCCTGGTCTTCGTCCACGCGCATCCCGACGACGAGGCCCTACTGACGGCCGGGACGATGGCCAAAGCATCGGCTCACGGTCACCGGGTCGTCCTGATCATGGCCACCGATGGTGCTGCGGGACTGGCACGCTCGGACATTGACGACCTTGCTTCGCTAAGAAGCAAGGAACTTGAAGCGTCGGCTCGCATCCTGGATGTGCACCGCACAGTAAATCTCGGATACGCAGATTCTGGGCTTAAGGGCGATGCTCCGAAAGGATTCGTCGGCGCACCCGAAGCCGATGTCGCGTCACGGATCGTCGAAATCTTGGAGTGGGAGGCTGCGGACATCGTGGTGGGGTATGACCCCAGTGGCGGCTACGGGCATCCTGATCATTTGCATGTGCATCGCGTGACACGGGCGGCGGCGCAAGCCTGGTCGAACGTTCACCACGTTCGGCTGTTCGAGGCAACACTTCCACGAGAGCCCATCGCGCGGGCGGTGCACCTGGCTGCCCGCATTCGCGCCACGCCGGCTGAATTTGATCCCAGTGAATTCGACACAGCTTGGACTCCGCGCGCTGCGATTACCCACCGCGTGAATGTCCGAGGACATCTGGCAGCCAAACGTGCATCGCAAGCCGCCCACGCTTCACAATCTGGTGCCGATGACGGAGTTCGAACTCTGCAGATTCTTGGCACCCTGCCGAGCCCGCTCGCGCACCTGCTTTTGGGAACCGAGTACTACGTGGACGTCACCGACTCCACGATCGCTGGCGCCAGGTCTGGGGAGTCGTAGTCCCACCAGTGGATTCGGTCATCCCGAGCGAACCAGCGCTGCTGACGTCGTGCGAATTTGCGAGTGTCGTCGATGGTCTGCTGCATGGCCTCGATTTCGGTGATCTCACCAGCGAGGAGGTCAAGAATCGGGCCATATCCAAGGGCCGCCGATGCAGTAGGGGCCGCACGTAAGCCCTGCTTTTCTAATTGCCGTACTTCATCCACGAATCCTTGGTGCCACATCTCCTCGACTCGGTGCTCGATTCGCGCATCGAGAACGTCTCTGTCGATCCGAAGCCCGAATCGGGTCGTTGGATACTCATCCACAGGTTCGGGCAGTGTGGCGATGAAAGGCCCGCCGGTCAGCTCAATCACTTCGAGTGCGCGCACGATTCGCCGACCGTTGTTGACCTCAATGGAAGCTGCTGCCTTCGGATCGACTTGTGCGAGTTTGGCGTGTAAAGCCGGCGCTCCCACCTGCTCTAACTCGTGCTCCCACTTGATCCGAACCTTCGGATCGGTGCCGGGGAAGTCAAGTTGCTCGAGCACCGCTCGCACGTAGAGGCCGCTTCCCCCGACAACCAGCGCGGTCGCGCCACGCTGCCGAATGTCGTCGATGGCTACCCGGGCCCGGTCGCGAAATTCCACGACACTGACAGCCTCACTTGGCTGCCAGATATTGACCATGTGGTGCGGGATTCCATTTTGGTCCTGCTGGCTGGGCGTGGCGGTTCCGATATCCATCCCGCGGTAGGCCTGCATCGAGTCCGTACCGACGATCTCCGCTGATCGCCCGTGGGTGCCGAGCGTCTGGGCTACCTCGAGCGCCAGCGAGCTCTTGCCTGACGCCGTGGGGCCGACGACGGCGATCAATGGAGTCGGGATCACGGTCATGTAGACAGCGGTCAGGTCGCAGGAACGCCGATTCCCGGCATGCCGAGGACAACGCCCGACCAGGCCCCGGGCGAGCCTTCGCGTCGGTAAATGTCGATCACCTCGTCGGCTACCAGGTGATGGGGGGCCGCATAGGTGACCTGGGCAATGACGATGTCTCCTTCGGACACGGGGTCGTAACCGTCGACGGCGACGTGCACCAGCCGGTTGTCCTGCGCGCGTCCGCTGACTCGCTCGGTGCGGCCGTCCTTGCGACCTTCGCCGCCGGCGATCAACACCTCCACCTCGCGCCCCTCGAAGGCCTTGTTCTCCTCCCAGGCGATTTCGTTCACCAGCTCAACCAGGCGCGTATACCGCTCTTGTACGACCTCAGGGTCGATCTGGTTCGGTAGTTCCGCCGCTGGAGTTCCCGGTCGCTTGGAGTACTGGAAGGTGAAAGCGCTCGCGAATCGGGCCTTGCGTACGACGTCCATGGTCGCGAGGAAGTCCTCCTCGGTCTCGCCGGGAAAGCCGACGATGATGTCCGTGGTGATCGCCGCGTGCGGGATCTGCTCACGGACACGATCGATGATGCCGAGGTACCGCTCACTTCGGTAGCTGCGACGCATAGCTTGCAAGATGCGATCAGAGCCCGATTGCAGCGGCATATGCAGTTGGGGCATGACGTTGTGCGTTTTTGCCATCGCATCGATGACATCGTCTGTGAAGTCGCGGGGATGTGGGCTGGTGAACCGCACTCGTTCGAGGCCGTCGATTTCTCCACACGCACGCAGTAGATCGGCGAAGGCGCTTCGATCACCGAATTCCACTCCGTAGGCGTTCACGTTTTGACCGAGCAGCGTCACCTCCACGACACCGTCTGCAACAAGCGCCTCGATCTCCGCCAAGATCTCACCGGGCCTGCGGTCCTTCTCCGTGCCGCGAAGTGACGGCACGATGCAAAAGGTGCAGGTGTTATTGCATCCGACACTGATGGACACCCATGCCGAGTGGGCCGATTGCCTCTTGGCGGGCAGGTCCGACGGAAAGGTCTCGAGTGCTTCCTCGATCTCGACCTGGGCTTCGCGCTGCACGCGTGCCCGCTCGAGGAGAACCGGGAGCGAGCCGATGTTGTGGGTGCCGAAGACCACGTCCACCCAGGGTGCCTTCTCCACGATGACGCCCTTGTCCTTCTGAGCGAGGCAACCACCAACAGCTATCTGCATATCCGGGTTTTCGCGCTTTATCGGCGCCAGGTGCGACAGGTTCCCGTACAGACGGTTGTCCGCGTTCTCGCGAACAGCGCAGGTGTTGAAGACCACAACATCGGCCTGTTCGCCCTCTCCTGCCGCAACAAGTCCAGACTCCTCCAGCAACCCAGTAAGCCGCTCGGAATCGTGCACGTTCATTTGGCACCCGTAGGTGCGGACCTGGTACGTGCGTGGTTGTGTCACCTGAGGAGTGTAGGACGCGCCCCCGTGCGGGGCCGCTCACGAGAATCGCCCCCTACTCGTAGAGGCCAACTCACTGTTGCGCGGCGCTCCACGTCAGCGGCAATTCCTCCGGCATCCACACTCGCCCACCGCGGACCTTGATCTCAGAACCCGGCGTGATTTCCATGCTCGCCACGCGCGAGGTCCACTCTTCTAAGAAGACCTGGATCTCACTTCGCGTTAGCCCCGCACCGGAACACATGTGCTGACCCGAACTGAACGCGAGATGCGCCTTGCGGGACCGGTCAAAGTCGACGGTGTGCGGATCGTCGACAACCTCGGGATCCATGCCACCTATTTGGATCAAGAAGATGATCCTGTCGCCTTCGCGGAACGGGACACCGTGGTAGTCGAAGTCGCCCTTGACACCTCGTTCGGGCTGAGCAACGCCGCTTACGCGGATCAATTCCTCCGTGGCCCCTGGAATGATTCCTGGCTCTTGTCGTAGCCGCTGGTACATCTCAGGGTTCATCGCGAGGTGCTTGATCACGAAGGACAGCATCGCCGTCACGGTGTCCAGGCCCGCGAGAAAAACGAAGACCGCTCCACCGAGGATCTCTGAGTCGGTAAGGGGTCGGCCATCCACTTCGCCAAGGACCATCCTGCTCAGCAGGTCATCATCCGGATTGGCACGAGCCGCCTCAATTAGTCCTGTGAGGATCTCACCTAATCCCGACATCGCTGCGCGGGCTTCTTCGGGATCTTGACTGCGGAAGAATGTATGAGCGAGTTCGAGCATCTCCTCACGCAATTCCAAAGGTGCGCGCACCATGCGTAGGAAGATTTCCACCGGGTAACGCTCGGCAATAGCGCTCACGAAGTCGGCATGGCCAGCAGGAGCGAGGTCGGCCACGAGGGCGCTGGCGACTTCGCGGATCAATGCCTCGCGCTCCCGGACGGCCTCGACCGAGAACACCGGATTGATCAGGGCACGCATCTGTGTGTGCTCGGGCGGGTCGTAATCCTTGACCAAGAAGCGCATGGGATTGTTCCGTCGATCCTTGTTGAACTGAGGATCCGACGGGAAGTGCTCGTAGTCGCGCAGCATTTCCAGGCAGTCCGCGCGCCGGGTCACCACCCAATGGCCTCCATTGCGCGGCGTGTAGAAGATTGGAGGTGCTTCGCCGTGTAGGCGCTGCGATACACCCCATTGAGGATCCGAAAATTCCGCCGGCGTGGCGTAGAAGTCGAAGTCAAACACCAAAGATTCGGGAATATGGGCGGGTACTTCTTCGATTGATACGGACACGCAAGCCTCCTTGGGCACCACTGTTAATTGATAGTAATCATGCCCAGGGATTTGTGTGCGACTTTTGGGAAAATGCCTATTCGACGGGACGCTTGAGCATTAGGCCGGCGCGATGGGCAATGTGCACAAGTTCGTCGCGCTGGTTGATGCCTCGATGCTCGAAGAACACAATTCCTGAATCGTCTCGGCTCTTGGATTCGCGCTTGTCCATGATCGTTGTCTCTGCGCGCAAAGTGTCGCCATGAAAGACGGGCTTGGGGAAATCGAACTTTGTGTACCCGAGGTTACCCAGCGTGGTCCCCAACGTGAGGTCGTGGACGATCATGCCACCGATCAAGCCTGCGGTGTACAGACTCGGAACCAACCGTTGGCCGTGAATTGTCGTTTCCATGTAATGCGCATCGAGGTGAATCGGAGCCGGGTTCATCGTGATCGAGCAGTACATGATCGTGTCGGTCTCGGTCACCGTTCGCGACCACTCATGCTTGTACTCGGTACCGACGACGAACTCCTCGAAATACAGACCAGCCACGTGTCACTCTCTCCTGTTGTTGTGCCTTTGTTGTTGGAAATCAAATGCCGCCGTTGAGCTGCTCCAGCTCGTCAACTCGTGCGAGCCACTCTGTGGCCTTGTCAGCGTGTGCCTTATCGACGTGGATATCGCCGTACATCACCGCGCCATCGCCACGCGCTTCGGCGTCCTTGTAGGTCTGGACCAACCCTCGGTAGAAGTCGATGGTCTTGGCCGGCGGTGTGTAGACGGCATTGACCACCGGGACGTGCGAGGGGTGCAAGACAATCTGCCCGCGAAAGCCCATCTTGCGACCCTGGGTGGCAAACTCCCTTAACCCGTCGAGGTCATGAATCCGCTCCCACAGTGCCGTCAGCGGGTGGCGGCCGGCGGCACGCGTGGCAAGCAGGATCTTGGTCCTATGGACGAGGGATTCCAGCCCTTCGGGCGACCACTCAAAGCCAACAGCCCGCGCGATATCCGCATGCTCGGCTGTAGGACCGATCACCGCGCCTACTCGAGGTGACGAACCGGCCACTGCTTCGCAGTTTTGAATTCCGTGGATGGTCTCCACCGGGACGATGTATTCAAGGCCCTCGACACCATGTTCGGCTTCGAAGAAGTCCACGAGGGCGTCGTACTGAATGACATCGCGTGCGGCGTTGATCTTGGGCGCGAAGATGCCGGTGAGTCCCGGCCGGATCACGGCGTCGAGATCCTTGCCTGTTAGACGTGTTGACAGAGGATTCACCCGGACGAAAAGCCCCAGATTCGGATGGCTAGCGCTGAATTGGGCAACGGCCTGGGCGACGTTGTTGCGTGCCTGGGTCTTGATGTCCGCGGGAACCGAGTCCTCCAGGTCGAACACCACCGCATCTGGCCCCGCCTCCACAGCACGGTCGAACCACGACGTCTTATGCGCTGGGATGAACAACACAGTGCGGTACGGCTTCACCGGGACCCCTCACGTCAATCATGTTCGAGACCGCTCAGCCTATACCCGCCATGCTGATAATGGTAATCATTGATTATCTGACGATCACACGCCTACGGGCTGCTTCTCCGCATTCGGATCGACGTCGTCGGCGACTTCGTCCTCACCAGGCTCGATGGTGACGGTCGGCAGGATCTTCTCGAGCCAGCCCGGAAGCCACCAGTTCGCCTTGCCGAAGATCGTCATCAGGCTCGGTACCAGCACCAAGCGAACGACGAACGCGTCTATCAAGACTGCTGACGCGAGGGCAACACCGAACAATTTGATGATCCCGTCGGGCGACGGTACGAAGGCCCCAAAGACGACCGCCATGATGAGCGCCGCGATAACAACCACCCTGCCGGAGTTGCGCAGACCCGAGCGAATGCTTTCGGCGTTGTCCTTGGTCTTCGTCCATTCTTCTTGCATCCGCGACACCAGGAAGACCTGATAGTCCATGGACAGCCCGAACAAGATCGCGAACACCATGAT
>JAURQC010000054.1 GCA_030836325.1 Candidatus Nanopelagicales bacterium | reverse complement strand
GCTCGACTGCGCAGGTTCTTGGCCGACAGTCGGTTCGTCTTGCACGGCCGCGGGGGCTTCATCCAAACGATCCAGGATCTGCGACTGCTCGTTCTGCAGAGCTGTCACCTGCGCCGACAAGGTCGAGATCTGTCCCCTCAGTACTGCGAACCCCACAACGGCGGCAGCGATGACCACGATCACCAGCACTAGCGCCGCAATAGCTATCGCCCGAGCGGTGGAAACACCTATGCGTACGGCGGCAAGACCGGGCGTCGACTGTGCAGTCGACACCGGAGCCTGCTCGGGGTAACCGACAACGGTGACCGGCTCATTTCCCTCGCTCATAGCCTCACACTACGGCTGCATAGTAAGCGGCCGATCACTCGACCAGGCTCGCTTCACAAGGCACCAGTGCCCCCCCCCCACTCGAATGCGCTCGCGGTCTCCGAGATCCTGTCGATCGACCAGGCCCAGCGAAACTGCTTTCGTCACCGCATCTAGACGGGAAGTAACGCCGAACATCCGGTACATCTTCAGCAGTTCCATCCGAACGGTCGAATTGCTGAAGCCGATACGACGAGCGATTTGGTCGTACGTCAGCCCGGAAGCCAGCAGCCGCAGGACAATATCTTGCCTTTCACTCAGTTCGAATGAGACCTTGAGAGTCGATTGCGCGATGGAAGGTTGGCTGCTCGGATCGACTTTGATCGAACCGCCTGCGTCGAATCGGTTGTAACGCCCGCTGAAATACAAGGCAAGGACATCGGCTGTCGTTTCCATCGGGCCAATTGCTTCCTTGACGTAGTCCGGGCTCTCGAATGACACACACCAGGCACCGATGGTTGTCAACGATGTACAAAGCGGTACTGCAACGAGGGACCGTGTCGGAACACAGCGGTCCATCCGGGAAGGAAACGTCTCCTGGAAGTCTCCGCGATTCACCGCAACCACCGTGCGGCGGTTTCTCATGGCTACCGCCGAGGGCACGTCGTCCCACAAGTTGACGATCTGTTCGTCATGCGAAGCCCAGGGATCGACACCGAACCCGCTCACCACCTCTACGCATGCATTCGCACGCAAGACCGCGATGTGCGTCGAGCGTGCAGTGAACGCTTGCAAGAAGGTGAGGAGTAGCTCGCGTGCTAGGTACTCCATGGCTGGCTCGGACCACAGAAAGTCCACGAGCCGTGTCACCAGACTCGGATCCGGTGGTCGTCGGTTTGCGCTCCTATTCATTTCTCCCCCAATTCGCGGTTTTCCCAATCGCCCCTTGGGTACCACGGATCTCTGACGTCACACACTGCATCGGATCGCGATTCGCAGTGGTAGGTGGCCATTCAGGGGTCAGACCTATCTGGCAGGGACTTTCGTCCCTTTTCGCAGGGGACTCGACGGTCACTTGCTGGTGCGGGACACCGTGAAGTACTCGTAGACCGGCTCGTAGATGGACCCGTACTGGAGAACCCACCGGAAACGCTTCACGCCGTCCTTCTTGATCTTGCGGCTGACCTTGAGTTCCCAGGGATAGTCCGGAGGGCAGCCGGTGTTGCGTTGCAGTTCCTTCTCCGTAACCAAACGCCAGTTGCCGTTCGTGTATCTCTGCAGGAAGGCCCGCTTCGGTGGACGGTCGTAACAGAACTCATAGCGCCACCTGGGGCGTTCCACGCAGTCTGTCTCAGCGCCCTCGTAGGAGATGCACGTCTGGATCTCAGCCGCCGAAACCGCGGGGGCCATCGTGAGTCCGGCCGCAACTACGGACGCGGCCAGGATGATGCGCAGGGATCTCAACGCTTCTTCTTCTTTTTCTTTTTCTTCTTTTTCTTCTTCTTGGTATCGGCCTTCGTGTCGGCTCCATCGGTCAAGGTCACCTGCTCGAGCGTGTACTGCCGATCACCGAGCACATTGGGCGCCTTGGCGTAGTAAATCAAGAATGTGTCCTTGCCCGTGGGCACGCCGGTGGGATCCAGGTAACTCATCGAGTTAGGGGTCAGCGACTTCGGATTGACCCGCCAGGTGAGGCCGTCGTCGGAGGAGGCGAGCAAGAGGCGTTGCGGGTTCTTCGGATCCTCCGGCGATGTCGACATGATCCCGAGCCAATTCCCCGACTCCGCGCGCAGCACCTCGAAGTCAACGAGCCCTCCGGTAGTCCGGTAACCGGCATCGCGAACGAACGCAGTGCCAGAGGCATCGGTAGATGTGGCACTGACCACTACCTCGGTGGCCATCCCACCTTGCGGACTCGGTTCCACCCAGTACAGGCGAACACGACCATCGGGCAAGAGGACGGCATCGGGGACGCCCCAGGCCATCGCACCGCCGCTGGAGATGCCGAGGGAGCTGCGATCGCCCAGCGCGAGGCCATCGGCAGACAACAGTGCTGTGTAGATGGTCTTTTGTTGAGTAGACGGGTCGAGTTCCACGAAGTACGCCCGCCGCGAGCCATCGGTGAGAACTACATCCGTGAGATCGGCGATTCGATCGATGGACCCGACGATCTGGCAATTCCCGACGAAGGTGCACTGCGCAATGGCCGTGCCCCCGGTTTGCACGCTGGGGAAGTACAGCCGCACCGTTCCGTCAGCCAATAGATCGGCATGGGGGCTTGCTCCGTCGAGGCCGAGGGCCGTTGGAGTCCCCAGGGAGCCGGTGGGATCTTGCGCCGCCGTTGCCGAGACAGCAAAGCCGGTAGAAACGAGGGCCACACCCGCAGCACCGGCGATGATTCGCTTCGATCCGCGCACGCGGTGGACGATAGCAAAATCGTTGATTGGCCCTTGGTCTCCAGCGT
>JAURQC010000053.1 GCA_030836325.1 Candidatus Nanopelagicales bacterium | reverse complement strand
GCAATCCCGACTATGCGGACTCCTACGTCGAGCAGTGGGAAATGATGGGATTCGATCGTGATGGGTTCCTCGATATGGCCAGCAACTCGCACCGAGTATTGACGTACAAGCTCATCGGACCTGACATGGAGGTGGGTATAAACGCCACCATTTCAGAAGGCGAAGATGACAGTTTGATCTCGATCGCCGGCTCGTGGAAGTAAGCGCCCCAACGCCTGGCAGACCTTGATGGCAATGAAGAGTTAACTTCCCGTTTGCCTTACCTACGCGTCAAGTCCAGACAAAGCTCCTAGCGTCCCTTTCGCATCGAATCATGACCCACAAGGTCGACGACGGAAGGGTGACGCATGACGTCCACACGAACACTTGCCGTGGTGGCAGGCGCCTTGGGAATATCTCTGCTGCTTGCTGCTTGCGGTGGCGGTGAAACGTCTTCGGAGTTGTCCGAAGAGACAACTGCCGCAACAACTGAGGAGACTGGCAGCGGCGAACTGACCGGTTCCATCAACCTTGACGGGTCCAGCACTGTCGGTCCTCTGTCCGAGGTAGCAGCAGAGCTATTCATGCAGCAGTACCCGGGTGTCCAGGTGACTGTTGCCGTCTCAGGAACCGGCGGCGGTTTCGAGAAGTTCTGCAACGGCGAGACAGACGGCAACAACGCTTCGCGAGAAATCAAAGACGAAGAAGTTGCCAACTGTGAGGCCAATGGAATCGCGTCGGACAACATCACGGTGGCGAATGACGCCCTAACGATCTTGGTTAACCAAGAAAACCCACTCCAATGCATCACGATCGAGCAGGCAAACCAGATCTGGGGTGACGGATCGACGGTCAGCACTTGGGGTGATGTGGAAGGCCTGGATATCCCAGCTGACTTCGCCGACACACCCATCGCGCTGTACGGACCAGGCACCGATTCGGGAACCTTCGACTTCTTCACCGACGTCGTCAATGGAGAAGAAGGCAGCATTCGCATCGATTACACCTCCATCGGCGAGGATGACAATGCGGCAGTCACAGCGATCAGCGGTGACGTTGGCGCCATGGGATACGTACCTTTCGCCTTCTACCAAGAGTCCCTTGATCTGGTGAAGGGTCTGGAGATTGACGGTGGCAATGGTTGCATCGCCCCCACCCCGGAGAACGTTCTCGACGGTAGCTACACCCCATTGGGTCGCGAGCTGTACGTGTACGCCAGCAATACTGCAGTGGCAAAGCCTGAGACTGTGGAGTTCTTCAACTTCTACATCAACAATGCCGCCCAGATCGCAGAGATTGCCGGAGCGGTGGGTCTGTCGCCCGAGCAGACCGAGGCGCAACTCGCCAAGGTCGCAGCTCTGTCTGGCTCGTAACCCGAGCCTGACGTCGCGAAATACGAAGTCCAGTATGAGTTCCCGTGTTATGACCCCAGGGGCTTCCACGAGCGGATCCAATGTCCGATCGCTGGAGGCCCCTGGGCCACGTGTTGGGGAACGCGTGATCAAGGGTCTGCTGTGGCTCGCAGCAACGCTATCCGTAGTGGTCACTACCGGAATCGTCATCTCTCTGCTGCTCCCGAGCATTGGCTTTTTCCAGCAGGTGTCCTTGGTCGAGTTCCTGACCGGAACTATCTGGGCGCCAGCGTTTGCTGATCCACAGTTTGGAGTACTACCGATAGTCGTCGGTACGCTGACGGTGGTTCTCTTTGCTGTGATTGTTGCGGTACCGATCGGCTTATCGTCCGCGATCTTCCTCTCGGAGTACGCATCAAAAAGGACTCGTCAGACCATTAAGCCGGTGCTGGAGGTTCTCGAAGGGCTGCCAACGGTCGCGATCGGCCTGTTTGCATTCAACGTCCTTACGCCCGTAATCCGAGAGTTGACCCCGTTCCTACCGTGGACTGGGCCCTTCTCTATCGGAGTCGCCGGAATCACGGTTGGACTACT
The DNA here is from genome assembly GCA_030836325.1 of Candidatus Nanopelagicales bacterium. The sequence continues at coordinate 15,926 of JAURQC010000053.1, read as the reverse complement.
CATCGTTCCCTTGGTCGCATCTGTGTCTGATGATGCGATGCGCTCTGTTCCACGGGCACTACGTGAAGGGGCCTACGCGATGGGAGCAACCAAGTTTGAAGTAGCAGTCAAGGTCGTGGTTCCAGCGGCAATTTCGGGAATTATTGCGGCCTTTGTCCTTGGGATCTCACGAGCCATCGGAGAAACGATGGTTGTTCTCCTCGTTGCCGGTGCAGGTAACCCTGTGTTGAGTTTCGACCCAACTAAAGGCATTCAAACCATGACGGCGTATATCGGAAGTACGGCCACCGGTGACATCTCTCAAGGCACGATCACCTACGACAGCATCTTTGCTGTTGGCGCACTCCTTTTCATCATGACGTTGGCCATGAATGTTCTCGCTATCCGCATGGTGAAGAAATACCGGGAGGTATACGACTGATGGCCGTCGAATCGGAGCTTTCATCGCGAGTGGCGTTACCTCCTCGAACACGCACGGCGGTCAGCGGCGCGCGCGAGGTAACGGAAGCGATGCTGTCCAGTGGCGATCGTCGAAAGAAGATTCGCGGAGCAATTTTTGTTTCTCTGCTGCTTTTGGGTCTGACAACGGCACTCCTGTCGATCGTCGCAATGATCACGTGGGCGTTCGTGGCCGGTGGCCCACGGCTGAACATGAACCTGTTCACCAATGTTCCATCTGTCGTGATGCCGGAGAACGCGGGCTATCGGACCGCCATCTTCGGAACGCTGTACGTGATCGGCGGAGTGATCCTTCTTATCGTCCCCCTTGGTGTCGGAGCCGCTGTCTATCTGGAGGAATTTGCCAACCCGAAGAATCGGTTCAACCGTTTCGTGGATCTCAACATCCAGAACCTTGCTGGAGTGCCCTCCATCGTCTTCGGGATCTTGGGACTGGCATTCATTGTTCGTGGTCCGTTAAGCCTCGGCTTTGTCGCTGCCGCGGGCTCGTTGACTCTCGCCCTACTCGTCCTACCCACGGTGATTCTGGCGTCACGGGAGGCGATACGGGCTGTTCCATCATCGATTCGCGATGCATCGCTGGCGCTGGGTGCGACGGTGTGGCAAGCCGTATCCAGACAGGTTTTGCCGGCTGCGTTTCCAGGGATTCTCACCGGAGTCATACTTGCTGTGGCACGAGCAAGTGGTGAGGCCGCTCCTCTCCTACTCGTGGGTGCGGTGACCTTCGTGACGTTCGATCCGCAGTTTTTTGAAGGTGGGTACAGCACGCTTCCCACAATGATCTACAGCTACGCCAAGAGACCACAAGAGGAGTTGCAGACTCTTGCTGCTGCTGGCGTTGTGATCATGCTCGTCCTGCTGATCATGATCAATTCAGTTGCCATCTATCTACGTAATCGGTTCGAGAGGACCTGGTAATGCCGCAAACAACGACGGGAGCCCCCATGACGCTAGAGAGTGACGCTGTTTCGGGGCTGGCCCCGAAGGATGCGCCGTCTAGTCGGGAAGATTCGGTCCCCGAGACGACAGAAGTGAACACATTCGAACTGTGTGACGTGAATGTTCATTACGGCGACATGCTTGCCGTTAAGGATGTCTCTCTCGCGATTCCTCACAACCAGATAACGGCGTTCATTGGCCCATCCGGGTGTGGAAAGTCGACTCTCTTGCGGTCCTTGAATCGAATGAATGATCTTATTCCAAACGCCCGCGTTAGTGGCAAGGTTTTGTATCACGGTGTGGACATGTACGGCCCGAAGATTGACCCCGTCCAGGTCCGCACCGTCATCGGAATGGTCTTTCAAAAGCCGAATCCATTCCCCAAGTCGATCTACGACAACATCGCCTTTGGGCCTCGAATCTTGGGAATGAAGGGGGACCTAGATGAGATCGTTGAGTCGTCTCTGCGTCGGGCAGCACTGTGGGATGAAGTCAAGGACAGATTGAAAGACAACGCCTTCGGGATGTCGGGCGGGCAGCAACAGCGACTCTGCATTGCCCGTGCCATTGCTGTGCAGCCTGATGTGATCTTGATGGATGAGCCTTGCTCGGCACTCGATCCTGTATCTACCGGCAAGGTGGAGGACCTCATGTTGGAACTAAAAGAGGATTACACGATCGTGATCGTCACTCACAATATGCAGCAGGCAGCACGAGTCTCCGACCTCACTGCCTTCTTCACAGTGGCCGCGATGGACGACACGAACAACCGCACAGGCGTCCTTGTTGAGATCGATGAGACGCGCAACATATTTTCGAACCCGAAGGATGAACGGACATCGAACTATGTAACCGGGAAATTTGGCTGAGCAAACTCCAGTTGCTCTAACCGAATCGACCTGAGATGTAGTCCTCAGTTTGCTGGTTCTTGGGCTGAGAAAAGATTTCAGTTGTGGGTCCCACCTCAACCAAACGGCCGGGTTGACCGACACCCGACAGGTTGAAGAAGGCGGTTTCGTCTGACACTCGAGCAGCCTGCTGCATATTGTGAGTGACGATGATGATCGTGTACTCATTCTTGAGTTCGTGAATCAGTTCCTCGATAGCCAAGGTTGAAATCGGGTCTAGTGCCGAGCAAGGCTCATCCATCAACAAGACCTCCGGCTGCACAGCAATAGCGCGTGCAATGCAGAGCCGCTGTTGCTGTCCACCGGATAGTCCCGCGCCCGGACGATTCAGCCTGTCCTTGACCTCTTCCCACAGGTTGGCACCTCGAAGGGACCTCTCCACGACGTCGTCGAGGTCCGTCTTGCGAGATCGACCAGCCTTTTCAAGTTTCATCCCGGCGACGACATTCTCGTAAATGGACATCGTGGGAAACGGGTTGGGACGCTGGAAGACCATTCCGATCATTCGGCGTACCAGCACCGGATCGACGTTGGGGGCGTAGATGTCTTCGCCATCGAGTAGGACCCGGCCACGGATGTGTGCGCCCGGCGTCACTTCGTGCATGCGGTCAATGGAACGCAGAACGGTTGACTTCCCACAGCCAGACGGCCCGATGAAGCTCATCACCGATTGCGGCCGGACCTGGAGGTTGACATCTTCGACGGCCATGAAGTCCCCGTAGAAGATGCTTAGGTTTTCGAGTTCGATTCGATTCTTCGTCTCGACGCTGTCCTGAAGCTTGGTGGGCGTGGGATTCATCAACGTTCCTTCGGTGCGTAGCGGGCAGCAAGGATTCGAGCGGTTGCGTAGAAGGTCAAGACAATCAAGATCAACGCCAGTGCACCTGCCCACGCACGATCAAGGGAGGACTGGGTGCCTCGGGCGATCTGGTCCCAAATGAACGTCGGAAGAGATGCCTGGGAGCCATCAAATGCATTCCAGTTGACGTCCTGGGCCAAGAAGGTGGTGAGGAGTAGAGGCGCGGTCTCACCGGTCACGCGAGCAATAGCCAACATGACACCGGTGATGATTCCGGAGATTGCGGTGGGCAGAACCACTTTGAGCACCACCCGATACTTGGGAATTCCCAGCGCGAGGGCACCTTCACGGAGTTCATTAGGGACGATGCGCAGCATCTCCTCGGCTGAACGAACAACGACGGGAATCATGAGAATCGTCAACGCCAACGCGGCAGCAAATCCGGATTGGGGGAATCCCAATGTCAGAATCCAGAAGGTGTATATGAACATGCCGGCAACAATTGATGGGATGCCAGTCATGACATCGACGAAGAAGTTGATGCTGCGCGCAAGCCGTCCGCGACCGTACTCACTGAGGTAGATCGCAGTTAGCAATCCAACGGGAACCGAAATCAAAGTTGCGATGCCCACCTGCTGGACGGTTCCGAGAACGGCATGCGCAACGCCGCCGCCAGCTGCACGTGGATTGACGTTGCGCATGGTGTCAACGAAGAGGAATTGCGGACTCAGAACACTGATTCCCTGTATGACCACCGTGATGAGAATCCAGACGAGGGGAACAAGAGCTAGCGTCGCGGCGGAGTAGATCAAGGCGGTGGCGAGGCGATCAACTGCGTGTCTGCGTCCTTCGATGGCGAGGGTCCACGTTGTGTACACGATCAAGAAAGCCAGCACGGCCATCACCGCTGGTGCGAGGCCGATGATCGTGAACCCAGTGATCTGTACGGCAAGGCCAATCAGGACGCCAACCCCCAGCGAGGCGCCAGCCGCCCAGCGTGGGAGCCGTTGGCCAGTCAGGCGCAGCGGGTCATCGCCTGCCGCGATCGGTGCGTGAATATCGGATCGAAGCGCCATCAGTTGGCCCCCGAAAACTCACGACGACGATTAACGACCCAACGCGCAGTCATATTGACCACGAGCGTTATGAAGAAAAGGACCATGCCGGTGGCGATAAGAGCACTGCGTCCGTTGCCTGCAGCCTCACCCCACTTCAAAGCGATATTGGCGGCAATCGAGTTGCCGCCTGGCTCGGTGATCTGCCAATTGATCTCGAATACCGCGGACAGAATTAGCGCAACTGCGATCGTTTCACCGAGTGCACGCCCGAGCCCCAGCATTGCTGCGGAGATCATTCCTGGCCGACTAAATGGCAGAACGGCCATCCGGATCATTTCCCAGCGAGTAGCACCAAGAGCCAGTGAGGCCTCGATGTGACCCTTGGGGACCTGCCAGAAAACTTCGCGAGAGATTGCCGAAACCGTGGGCAAGATCATCATCGCGAGCACAAAGCCGGCGATCAGGATGCTCTTTGTGTAGAGATCGAGGTCGTTACTGAAGATTGGCAGCCATCCGAGATACGTCGATAGCCATTGGGCGGCAGGCACGATTTCTGGCATGAAGTAGTAGAGACCCCATAGGCCGAAAATGATGGAGGGAACGGCGGCCAGCAAGTCCACAATGAACCCGAGGGTGCGAGCAATACGCCTCGGTGCATAGAACGTGATGTAGAGGGCTGTGCCGATTCCGATGGGAACAGCGATGGCCATCGCGATAACCGACGTCCAAATCGTGCCGAAAATTAGAACGGCGATTCCCCATGACGGTGGATCAGCATCGGGTAGCCACTGTTGATTGGTGAAGATGTTTCCGGTGTTGTTCTGTAAGGCTGGTATCGACTTCCAGATCAAGAACGCCGCAATCGCAGCAAGAACCACCAGCACGGTGATTCCCGCACCCGTGGTGATGAATCGGAAGTTCCGATCTCCTGGGCGCACTGAAGAGCCGGTAATGCGTGGTGGAGTCAAAAGACTCATCGGCCGGCTCCTTGAGCCACCTTGGCCACGGACCCACGAACACCTTCGAGGAGGTCGCCTGACAAAGGCACGTATCCGATCTCACCTAGCAATGCCTGGCCTGAATCCGATGATGCGAAGGACAAGAAAGCAGACACCAGCTCAGGGTTTTGCCCCTGATCCAGCCCTGCGCTGCAGACGATCTCGTAGGTCACGATGCTGATCGGGTACGCGCCGGGAACCTGGGTCGTGTAGTCAATGTCCAAGATGATGTTGCTGTCGTCGTTCGTGGAAGGCGACGACGCCAAAGTCACCGAGGCATTGTCAGCCGTGGGGAGCACGGGACCGGCGCCTTGGTCGATCGCAACAGGCTTTGCGTTGATCGCATCGAGTATGTAGGACAGTTCTACGTAACCGATTGAGTTCGGTGTCTGTGCAACAGAGGCGATAACTTGGTCAGACCCCTTGGCACCTTGGCCACCTGGAGCAGTCCATTCCTTGCCGGTGTCGTAGTCCCAAGCATCGGGGGCGGTCGCCTCTAGGTAGTCCGAGAAGTTTGCCGTGGTTCCTGAGGAATCCGAACGGTGAAACTGTGCGATCGCAGCATCAGGCACTTCCACTGCCGGGTTCAAAGCCACGATTGCCGGGTCATCCCACCGGGTGATCTCACTTGCGAAAATTCCCGCCAAGGTCTGAGGATCGAGTATTAATTCTTCGACACCTTCAAGGTGATATGCCACGGCGATCGCTCCACCAACGAGCGGGATGTTCAGCGCGGCGTTGTCATCGCATCGTGCCTGCGCGGCCGTGAGGTCCTCGTCAACCACGGGCTTGTCCGTGCCACCAAAGGAAGTCTGCGCCGATAGGAATGCTTCAACACCCGCACCTGAACCAACCGGCTGGTAGTCGATGGTGGACTGGGGGCAGGCAGTTTGGTAGACGTTTACCCACTCGGTTATGGCGTTGGCTTGAGCGCTGGAACCTGCCGTCTGGATCTTCCCGTCGACACAGTCGATGTCGCCTGCAGCCATGGCAGCTTCGGCGGCCGGAATAGCTGGATTGACAGTGTTGGAGCCGCCGCAGCCTGCTAGAGCGAACGATCCGGCGGCAAGTACACCAACGACGCCGCGAGGTGCGGCGATGCGTGGGATAACCCGAGGGCGCACAAAGGTCCTTGCGGGTGCTCGGCCGGCGGGGAAGTTCCGGATGGTGGGTACGTGGCCTGTCCTTGAGTAAGCGAAAGGCTAGGGAGGCCGTATGACTCATAGGGGAGAAAAAAGTGAACACGAAGTGAACAACTCTTCGCTGGAGTGTCACAGCCGGCGGAAAGGGCGCTCACCGGTTGCCGGAGCGACACTCTTTGTTCACCTAAGTCGTTTGCGAGTAGCCACCTAGTCACACTCGAGTGACCAGCCTGTCGCATCCGAACTGCCACCCCGTTGGCGCGGATACAAGAGCACAGGGCACTATGGAGCCTCCACTGCAGGAAATGGAGATCCCCATGAAGAAGTTGCTCTTGTTGGTCATCCTTGGAGGCGTCGGCTACCTGGTCTATCGCCAGTACATGGCTAGCCAAGCCGAGCAGGATCTTTGGGCTGAAGCGACCGCCGCACCCGATCTCCGCTAACTAGTCTCGGACCGCCACCCGGCCTCGCGATCAACAAGGCGGAACTGGACGAACCGCCCGACGTTGCCGTGCACTAGTCCGGCTATCCTTCGTGGTCCCACAGGGCGCCATCTCACTCGGCGCCACTTCCGGGGGCTTAGCTCAGCTGGTAGAGCGCTGCCTTTGCAAGGCAGAAGTCAGGGGTTCGAGTCCCCTAGCCTCCACAAGAAAATCTTCGCTACGGCTTACCAAGCCGAAGGCCTGGGCTTGCTCGACTCGTGAACAGCCCGTCGCTTGTCCACTGGACACGGTCTGACAGGATCAGGTCTATGGCTACTACCGCGACTTTGAAGACGAACTTCGGCGACATCAACGTTAATCTGTTCCCCGATCACGCCCCTAAGACTGTGCGCAACTTCACCGGTCTGGCGGAGGGCACCCAGGAGTGGACGGATCCGAAGGTCAACGCCAAGTCCACCGCGCCGCTGTATAACGGCACGATCTTCCACCGCGTGATTCCCGGCTTCATGATTCAAGGCGGCGACCCGCTCGGTACCGGCACTGGCGGCCCGGGCTACCGGTTCGACGACGAGCCGCACCCCGAGCTCACCTTCGACAAGCCCTACCTCCTCGCCATGGCGAATGCAGGACCGAACACCAATGGTTCGCAGTTCTTCATTACCGTGGCGCCGACCACGTGGCTGAACTTCAAGCACACCATCTTCGGTGAGGTTGCCGACCAGCCATCCCGCGACGTGGTCGATGCAATTGCCGCCGTGGAGACCGGAGCGCAGGATCGGCCCACGCAGGATGTGGTGATCGAGTCGATCACCATCACTCGCGACTGAAGTCCCTGACAGAACTGTTGTGACCGAACTTCCCCCCGAGCAGCAGGCCCCTCGTGCTCCCCGGTGTTACCGACACCTGGACAAGGAGACGTACATTCGCTGTTCGCGGTGTGACAAGGCGATCTGCCCTGAGTGCATGATCGAGGCACCGGTGGGTTATCGATGCCCGGATTGCATGCGTACCGAACGTCCGGTTCAGCCGACCACGGTTGCCGGTGCGACGGCGATCCTCAAGCCGTATGTCACCTACACGTTGATCGTCATCAACGTGCTCGTTTTCGCATATCAATACTCGGTTGGGGTAAATGCGGTTGCCGAACAGTTCGGTATGTGGCCGGTGGGAATCGTCGTTGGTGATGAGTGGTACCGGCTCATCACAAGCGCATTCCTGCACGGATCTTTTCTGCACATTGCCTTCAACATGTATGTGCTGTTCGCACTGGGTCCGACTCTTGAGCGAATACTTGGACACACACGCTTCATTGCGCTCTACCTTCTCGCGGCACTAGGTGGGGCGGTTGCGTCGTACTACTTCTCCGATATTCGAACCGTGTCTGTGGGTGCTAGTGGCGCGATCTTTGGACTGATGGGTGCACTCGTTGTGGCCGGTCGGCGCTTGCGCTACGACGTCACCCAGGTGCTTGTCTTGTTAGGCATCAACGTGGTGATCGGTTTCATCGCACCGGGAATTGATTGGCGCGCGCATCTCGGTGGGCTAGTCGTCGGAGCGGTCGTTGCGGCGATCTTGGTGCATGCACCAAAGATGGCTCGAACACTGATTCAAGTCGCTGGGCTGGGCGGGGTGTTCTTGGTCCTGGTTGCCGTGACGTTGATGCGCACGGCCCAGATCCAAGAAATGCTGGCACCTCTGGGAGTTATCACTACCTAACAAGGCGCATCGGGCGTAGCGTTACGTTTATGAACGACGCCGTTATCGTCGAAGCCGTCCGCACACCGGTGGGTATCGGCAAGCCGGGCAAGGGTGCACTCTCGGGCGTGCACCCTGTCGACCTTTCCGCGCACGTGATCGACGCCCTCGTTGGTCGCTGCGGTATCGATCCTGGAAACATCGACGACGTCGTCTGGGGATGTGTGAGTCAGGTCGGGGAGCAGAGCGCAAACATCGCGCGTAACTCCGCCCTCGCTGCAGGGCTTCCTGAGTCTGTGACCGGCGTCAGTATCGATCGGCAATGCGGATCGAGTCAGCAGGCTGTGCACTTTGCAGCCGGGTCGGTGATGTCCGGTCAGATGGATGTTGTGATCGCCGGTGGCGTGGAATCGATGTCTCGGGTGCCGATGTTCTCCAACATGGTCGGTGGTGATGGACCCTTTGGTCCGCGCATGCTGGAGCGTTATCCCGACCTCGTGAACCAAGGCATCAGTGCCGAGATGATCGCCAAGAGATGGAAGCTCACACGCACCTACCTCGACGAGTTAGCGGCCGAGTCCCAGCAGCGAGCAGCGCGAGCAGCGAAGGACGGGTTGTTCGATGGGGAGATCACGGCTGTTGAGTCTGAGGAAGGACCGGTGTCGACCGACCAAGGAGTCCGACCGGACACCACTTCTGAGTCACTTGCTGCCCTGAAGCCGGCATTCTCAGCGGACGGTGTGGTCACGGCAGGGAATGCCTCGCAGATCTCAGACGGCGCCGCGGCGCTATTGATCACCTCGAGTGAGAAAGCCCACGAACTTGGTCTCACTCCGATCGCACGGCTGCACTCATTCGCGATGGCGGGTGTGGATCCGGTGATCATGTTGACGGGGCCGATCCCCGCGACAGCCAAAGTGCTCACTAGGTCCGGTCTGCCGCTGGCAGACATCGGTACCTTCGAGGTGAATGAGGCATTCGCGGCAGTCCTGGGAGCCTGGTACGCCGACACTGGCGCTGATCCCGCCTTGACGAACCCGCAGGGAGGCGCCATCGCGCTGGGCCACCCTTTGGGAGCCTCCGGAGCCCGACTCATGACCACGATGGTGCATCGCATGAAGCGGGACAACATTCGTTACGGATTGCAGACGATGTGCGAGGGCGGCGGTATGGCGAACGCCACCATTGTGGAGCTTCTGTAATCACATTCGTCACACAGATCCCCGCACTTCCCACTTATCCACACACTTTCCACAACTGGGGATAGAACTACACGGCTGTAACTCGATTTCCCCCACGAATTGGCAATGTCACCCCGTCAGGGGACTTGAATAACCTGTGGACAAATAGCCCGATTTCCCAGAGTGCGGGGACTTGTCCCACTTTTTCCCAGGAACCGGGCGAAGGAGGGTCGATCCCCCATGACCGAAGCGGGCGAGAGACCTATTTCCAGCGAGTGGACAGGATGAAACCGACGATGATGAAGCCGAAGCCGATGGCGACGTTCACCAAGCCGTTCGCCGAGCCACCGATGGAGTTCATCACCGGGATTTGGGATCCGGCCACGTAGTAGATGACGATGTAGACCAGGCCGATGACAAAGCACGCGACCATGACTGGGGCGAGCCACCCGGGGGAGCCGATCTTGGCGATCTTGCGCTCGCCTTTGGACGGCGGCGGGGTGTAGGGCGTCTTCTTGCGGCCCTTGGACTCCGGCACGGTGCACTCCTTCGTTTCGCGCTTGTTGGCCTAGCCTGCCACACGCTTGGGAATCCGGTACCGGAGAATGGCACCGTGACTGGCCCACGGATCCTGGTGGTCGACAACTACGACTCGTTCGTATTCAACATCGTTCAATACCTGGCCCAATTGGGTGCCGAGGTAACGGTGAAAAGGAACGACGACGTAACCCCGGCGGATTGCCGCAATTACGACGGGGTGCTCTTATCGCCGGGTCCCGGCACCCCCCAAGACGCGGGAGCCTGCGTGCAGATCGTGCGCGAGTGCGCGGGCCAGGTGCCGATCTTCGGAGTGTGCCTGGGTCATCAAGCGATCGCCGAGGCGTACGGCGCCGTCGTGACCCGCGCCCCAGAATTGCTGCACGGCAAGACGTCGGAAGTCGTGCACCAGGACGTTGGCGTGCTCGCCGGCCTACCCAAACCCTTCACGGCAACGCGGTATCACTCGCTCGCTGTTGATCCGTCGACTATGCCGGCCGAGCTCGAGGTGACCGGCACCACCGACTCGGGTGTGATCATGGCGCTCAAGCACCGCGACGCGAAAGTTGAGGGCGTGCAGTTTCACCCGGAGTCAGTGCTGACCGAAGGTGGCCACGAGATGCTCGCGAACTGGCTTGCCGACTGTGGCTATCCGATTGCTCGAGATCGGGCGAAGACTTTGCAGCCGGTTATCGGCAAGAACGACGACGACCTCGACGACTAGCCCGCGAACTTGCAAATCCTGACGTCGAACTTGCAAATCCTGACGTCGAACTTGCAAATCTGAGCTTCGACTTTGCGCAGGACATTTCAGCGTGCAAGTTCGCGCTCCCACACTGCAAGTTCGCGGAGTTACGAGACAGGGACTGTCGGGGCTGGTTGTGGCTCCGGGGGAGCCGTTGGCGCAGGCTCGGGAGCGACTGTTGGCGCCGGTGTCGGCTGCGCCGGGTCGGTGGGCTGCGCCGGATCCGTCGGTTGGCCCGGGTCGGTGGGCTGCGCCGGATCCGTCGGTGCGAGCGGGTCAGTCGGTTCGGGAGTGGGAGCTTCGGTTGGCTCCGCGGCGATCGATACCGTGATGGTCACCACCGACCCACGCTCGAGTGACGTTCCCGGCTGCGGTGATTGCGCAAGCACGATTCCTGGATTCTCGATGCTCGACTCTTGCTCGATCACTTGTATGTCGAAGCCAGCTTGCGCGATGTCGCTTCGGGCCTGCGCGACGGAGACTCCGGTTATGTCGGGCACCTCCACCAAGCCGGACGAGACGACTACAGCAACGGCACTTCCGGCTGCCAGTTGCGCTCCCTCTGCTGGATCCTGAGCGAGCACATATCCGGCAGGTTGGTTGGAATCCTCTTCGGTAATTTCACCAAGTTGCAGATTCGCGTCTTCAAGGGCTGTCCGAACAGCATCCAGGGACGTGAGTCCCAGCAATTGGGGAACGGTCGCTTGCTCTCGACCGGTACTGATCGTGACGTTGACGGCTTGACCTTGCTCGATGCTTTCGCCAGCAGCTGGTTGCTGGGCGATGATCGTGCCGGGCTGTCGGCTGGAGATCTCAGGGGTCTGCGCGCCGAGTCGGAGCTCGAACTCCGCGAGGCTTGCCGTGGCCTCCTCGAGGGTCAGCCCGTCAAGATTCGGGACTGTCACGAGGTCAGCCGTGGTGCCTCCGAACACGAAGCGTCCGATGGCCAGGGCACCGAGAACGGCGATGGCCACGGCGGAAAGGCTGATGATCCAAAAAATCGTGCTCCGTCCGGCGCGACCACGGCGCCTACGCGAGGTGTCGTAGATCGGATCCGAGTAGCCAGCATCTCCACCCGCGGTGGCAGCCTGCACCGGAGCCATCTGCCGAGTGGAGTCGGCGACGATGGTGGGCACGGCCGCCGTCACTGGAGCTCCGGCGATGGCTCGCTCGACGTCAGCACGGAATTCAGTCGCGCTTTGGTAGCGATCGTCGGCCCGCTTCGCGAGCGCACCTAGGACCACAGTGTCAACCTCAGCGGATACTCCATTGTCTACCTGCGATGGAGGAGTGGGCATCTCGCTCACGTGTTGGTAGGCGATGGAGACAGCACTCTCACCGGTGAATGGCGGGCGACCGACTAGCAACTCATACAGCAAGACACCAGTGGAGTAGAGGTCGCTTCTGGCATCCACCACTTCGCCGCGCGCTTGCTCCGGGGACAAGTACTGAGCGGTCCCCATGACGGCCGAGGCAGACGTCATCGTCTGGCCGGACTCGTTGACAGCACGTGCGATACCGAAGTCCATAACCTTGACATCGCCGGTGCGGGTCAGCATCACGTTCGCCGGCTTGATGTCGCGGTGGACAATGCCGTGTCGGTGTGCGTAGTCCAAAGCGGTAAGGACTCCTGCTGTGATTTCGAGGGCTCGCTCAGGCAGCAGCCGACGTCCGCTCGCGAGTAGTTGCCGCAACGTCATACCGTCGACGTACTCCATGACGATGTAGGGAACGATCACGTCCTGACCGTTTGGATCGGTGAGGGTGTCCTCTCCGGTGTCGTATACGGCAACAATGTTCGGGTGGTTTAGTGCCGCGGCGCTTTGGGCCTCACGGCGGAAACGAGCTTGGAACGTAGGGTCCTTGGCAAGGTCGGGGCGAAGGATTTTGATCGCGACACGACGACCAAGGCGCAGATCACGGCCCTCGTGGACTTCAGCCATGCCGCCACGACCGATGACCTCGCCGACCTGGTAGCGGTCGCCGAGCATCTTGCCTGGCTCAGCCTCTGTCACGTCGTTCCTCTCATTTCCCTCGAGAACGTGCTCTCGAGCGGACGTGCCATTGTCGCAGGTCTCGGCTCATCAGCCGGGAACGACGTTGATGCGCATCATCAACGCCGTTCGAGAACTGCCTCGATCACGTCCTTCGCGATTGGGGCCCCAAGGCCGTTTCCACTGACTTCCTCTGCCCCCGCATCCTCCACGAGCACGGCTACGGCTACCTGCGGCGCGGCCGCCGGCGCAAAGGCCACGAACCACGCGACTGTTGGGCGATCGTTACCAGTCTGAGCGGTTCCCGTCTTCCCAGCTACTCGGACGTCGGGGATACGTGCGTTGGTTCCGGTGCCGTTTTCAACGACGTTGACCATCATTTCGGTGAGTGCCAGGGCCTCGCTCGGCCGAAGGGCGTCGGCAAACACTTCAGGTTCCGTCGTTTGCAGGATGGTTAGGTCCGGTGCCCGCACCTCTTGAATGAGATACGGCACCATAGTTCGGCCGCTGTTGCCGATGGCTGCAGTGACCATCGCCATCTGCAGTGCAGTGGCTCGAACGTCGAACTGTCCGATGGCACTCATCGCCGTCTGGGGTTCGTCAGGATTGGCGGGAAATCGCGATGTCGCTGCGCGCAGAGGGATTTCAAAACTGGTGTCGAAGCCAAAGAGTTCGGCCTGTTCTCGGACCGCGTCGGCACCGAGTTCGTTACCAAGCCAGGCGAATGCGGTGTTACAGGAAATGGCGAGAGCATCGCGCAACGTCACTTTCCCGCCAGGTCCACATTGCCGCCGGTTCCAGTTGCGAAGTTCCTTGTCTGTCAAGGGGAGTTCGTAGGTGCGTGGGCCGGGAATCACCGAGTTTGGATTGAACCGACCCGAGGACAGTGCGGCCGCGGCGGTGACCAACTTGAACGTGGAACCCGGAGGATTCAACGACACGATTGGTCGGTTCAGTAGGGGCTTGTCGGGATCGGCCTCGAGTTCGTCGTAGTACTCACGGATCTCAGCCGGATCGTGACTAGAGAGTTTGTTTGGATCGAACGATGGTGACTGAACTGAGGCCAGGATCCGACCTGTAGCTGGCTCGATGGCAACGACAGCCCCCTTCTTCCCACGAAGTCCCAGGTAGGCGGCACGCTGTGCAGCGGCGTCGATTGTCGTTGTCACTGCGCCACCGGTTGGCTGGCGTCCGGACACCAGTTGTTGGATGCGATCCACTGCGAAGATGTCTGCTTTGCCGTTCAAGATCCGGTTCTCAGTGCGCTCCAGCCCGGTGGCGCCGTAGATGAGTGAGTAGAAACCGGTGATCGGTGCGTACAACCGCGGATTGGAGTAGCGGCGCAGGTACGTCAAGGTGTTGCCCGTTTCGACGGATCGTGCCACCGGGTCGGCGCCCACCAGGATCGGACCGCGCTCACGGTCGTACTCGGCGAGCAGGATGCGCTGGTTGCCGGCACGGTCGCGGTAGTCACCGGCGTTGACCACCTGGATGAGCGTGATGTTGACGAGCACCGCAACCATAAGAAGCGCGAAAACAAAGGACAACCTGCGGATCTGGCGACTCATCACAGCGTTCTCATACCGCCCGCACGACTTGCGTCATGGCGTCGTCGGGAGATGGTGCCACGGGTGCCGGTCGTCGAGAGCGGTCGGAGATGCGCAACAAGATTGCCACGATCACCCAGTTGGCTACCAACGACGATCCACCGTATGACAGGAACGGAGTGGTGAGGCCTGTCAACGGGATTAGACCGGTGACTCCGCCGATGATGACAAATATCTGGATCGCCAGCACGATCGACAACCCCGCAGCCAGCAGTTGCCCGAAGGCATCTCGCGCCGCGACGGCGGTTCGCAGTCCACGCTCGATCAAGATCGCGTACAAAATCACTAGCGCGAACAATCCGGTGACGCCAATCTCCTCACCGAGTGCGGCGACGATGAAGTCCGTCTTGGCGAACGGCACCAGGTTCGGAAACCCTTGTCCAAGGCCCGCACCCAGAACTCCACCGTTGGCGAGACCAAAGATCGATTGCACGATCTGGTAACCACCAGTATCGGCATACGCCCACGGATCAAGCCAGACAGTCACTCGAGAGCGAACGTGCGCGAAGTTGTAGTACGCAAGTACTGCTCCAACAAGGAACATCAAGCCACCGAGGATGATCCACGACCTTCGCTGGGTGGCGATGTAGAGCATGGCGACAAACAAACCGAAGAACAACAGTGATGTACCGAGGTCGCGCTCGAACACCAACACTGCTAGCGAGACAAGCCAGGCGATGACCAACGGACCAAGATCCTTTAGTCGAGGAAGTTCAATGCCAATGAATTTCGTACGAACGACTGCGAGCGGATCGCGTTTGGCGACTAGGTACCCAGCGAAGAAGATTGTCAGCAGGATCTTCGCTGCCTCGGCGGGCTGGAAGGAGAGGTCGCCAACCCTGATCCACAACGTTGCGCCATTGACCGTGGTCCCGATCCCGGGAACTAACGGGAGAACCAACAGCACAAGACCGGCGAGTCCGAAGGTGTACGTGTAACGAGCCAGACGTCGGTGATCTTGCAGCAGCACCAAAACAGCGATGAACAAGATGATGGCAACAGAGAACCAGGTGAGTTGTGAGTACACGTCTGGCGTCGGCGGAGGCGAATTACTCAGTACGGCGCGACGTGCGGATGCAACATCGATTCGATAGATCATCAGCAAACCGAGCATCGTGAGCAATGTGGCGACGGGGAGCATGATCGGATCCGCGTACTTTGCGACGATGCGGATGGTGACGTGGGCAACCAATGCCAGGCCACCCACTACCCCGGCTGTCACCCACAGTCGAGTGGTCATCCCCTCCCCGGAAACCCAACCGATTTGCATCGTTCCCAGTAGGCCGATGCCCCACGCCATGATCAAAAGCAGGAGTTCGACCCACCGACGAGTGGGTTTCTTACGACTCGGAGCCGCGGTGTCTGCGCTCACGGCGCTTCCTCGACAGGCTGGTTGCTGAGGCTGCCGGGGCAACCTGCGG
>JAURQC010000052.1 GCA_030836325.1 Candidatus Nanopelagicales bacterium | reverse complement strand
CGACACGATGTTCGTGGACGTCTCGGCGTTGCAGTCAATGGGTATCGAGCAACTGCTTGAGGCCGTGCTGCTGACTGCGGATGCTGCACTCGAACTGACCGCCAACCCTCACCAAAACGCTCAGGGTGTGGCGATCGAAGCACACTTGGACCGTGGTCGCGGCCCGGTGGCGACCGTCCTCGTCCAACGCGGAACGTTGCGTCAGGGCGATTCGATCGTCGCAGGTGATGCCTTCGGCCGCGTTCGAGCGATGCTCGACGACGCCGGCAACCCTGTTGAGGAAGCAGGCCCGTCCACTCCGGTGCAGGTGCTTGGTCTCACCTCGGTTCCCGGTGCTGGCGATTCCTTCCTCGTGGTGGAGGAGGACCGCACCGCCAGGCACATTGCGCAAACCCGGCAAGCTCGTGAACGCAACGCGCAACTGGCAAAGAGCCGTGTGAAGCGTTCTCTTGAGGACTTCTTGGAGTCCTTGGAGAAGGGTGAGGTGCAAGAACTCACTCTCATCATCAAGGGTGACGTTTCCGGTTCGGTCGAGGCTCTGGAGGATGCGTTGATGAAGATCGACGTCGGTGACGACGTCAACCTTCGCGTCATCCACCGCGGCGTCGGTGCGATCACGAAGAACGACGTCACTTTGGCCAGTGCGTCGAAGGCGATCATCATCGGCTTCAACGTCCGACCCGAAGGCAAGGTTGCAGAGTTCGCGACCGCCGAAGGTGTGGATGTGCGCTACTACAGCGTCATCTACCAGGCGATCGATGAAATCGAGTCGGCTCTTAAGGGCATGCTCAAGCCGGAATACGAGGAAGCTCAGCTCGGCACCGCAGAGGTACGCGAGGTGTTCAAGTCTTCCAAGTTCGGCACGATCGCTGGGTGTCTTGTGCAATCCGGTGAGGTCAAGCGCAACGCCAAGGCTCGCCTCATCCGCGACGGCGCAGTGGTGGCGGAAAACTTGTCGATCGCCGGCTTGCGCCGCTTCAAGGACGACGTCACCGAGGTCCGTGAGGGTTACGAGTGCGGTATCAACCTCGGCTCGTACCAGGACGTGAAGGTCGACGACGTCATCGAGACGTTTGAGATGCGCGAGAAGCCGCGCGCGTCCTAGAACGATTTCACGCGTTCTAGATTGACGAAAGCTGGGAGGAATGATGGCGAACGTCGCTCGTCAGCGCCGATTGGCTGACCGGATTCGGCATATCGTCGCGGAGATGCTGGAGTTGCGGATCAAGGATCCGCGGCTCGGTTTCGTGACGATCACTGATGTCCGGGTAACTCCAGACCTGCGTGAGGCATCGATCTTCTACACGGTCTACGGAGACGTCGAGGAGCAGGAAGCGAGCGCTGCGGCGCTCGCCTCTGCCACCGGCGTCATCCGTAGTGAGGTTGGCAAGCAGACCGGGATCAAGTTCACGCCAGCGTTGGAGTTCATCCCGGACGCAGTGCCCGAGAACGCGCGCCACGTGGAAGAACTTCTCGCCCAGGCAGCACAGGCCGACGCCCAGGTACACGAACAGGCTGTCGGCGCCACGTACGCCGGAGATGCCGATCCGTACCGGCATCCTCGGGAAGAGGACGAGTAGTAGGTCCTCGGTGGGCGGCCGCAAACGTCGGTCCAATGACGACCCCACCGTGGTCGGCGGGCTGTTCCTCGACAAGCCCGCGGGGATGACCAGCCACGATGTTGTCGCCCGGGTACGTCGCGCGCTAGGTATTCGACGCGTCGGGCATGCCGGGACCTTGGATCCGATGGCAACGGGTGTTTTGGTCTTGGGCGTTGGGCCAACCACGCGACTGTTGGGAATCGTCGGAGGCCACGGCAAGGAGTACACGGCAACGATCCGGCTCGGTGCATCCACCGTCACAGACGATCGCGAGGGCGATGTTTTGTCGCAGGCCTCAACCGAGCAGATCGGTGGCGTGACCGAATCTGCGATTCGAGACCACGTGGCGTCGTTCATTGGGGCTATCGAGCAGCGACCTAGCTCGGTCAGCGCCGTAAAGATTGACGGCAAGCGTGCCTATCAACGGGTTCGCGACGGCGAGGAAGTCGAACTTCCCTCGCGAACGGTGACCATCAATGCATTCGACGTCCTCGGGATCGAACGCGGAGACGACTGGATTGACGTTGCTGTGCGCGTGCAGTGTTCAGCCGGGACCTACATCCGTTCTCTGGCGCGCGACCTGGGCGAGGCGCTGGCCGTCGGCGGGCATCTCACCGAACTTCGCCGAACCCGATCCGGTGGCGTCCGAGTCGAGGACTGCCTCGACGTGGATTCGGTCAGTGTCGAATCGCTGGTACCCCCCGCGGCTTTCGCTAGGCGTCAGTTGCCGTCGGTCGATATCAAGGATTCAGATGTGCTCAAAGTGCGCAACGGAAGTCGCATCTCGCTGGAGTTGCCGCCGGAGTCGGCTGTGGCACTCATCGGGCCCGATGAGGACCTCGTGGCGATCGTGGACACCAGTGGCGCTACCGGCGCCTACTCCTTCTCGGCTGTATTTCCACCGACTCCTTGCTAAGAAGTGATGGTCTCGCGTGGCAGTCCCCGTGTCAGCGGCAACCCGACGAGTCCGATGATGAGAACGATGCCCAGGCCGGCGCGCAGCGCCTGCAACTTGCTGGCCGCGTATTCCTCGACTACCACATCGGCTTGGTCCTGAGGGACACCTTGCTCTTGGAGAAGTTCTTGCGCTTGCTCGACCGTGATCACCTGCACTCCAGTGGCGGTGGCTTCGACCACTCCGTCCTGCAGCGCGGTTGTGATGTCGTCGTTATTCGAAACCGAAGTGGTGAAGGTGGCAGCCAAACCGATGAAGACGGCCGTACCGGCAAGCGCGACGCCCAGGGACATTCCTAGGTTCTGAGCTGTGCCCTGCAAGCCGCCCACCTCGTTGCTTCGGGACTCATCGGCCGAGGAGAGATTGACGTTGCCGATCTGCGAGATCGCCAAGCCCACACCGATGCCGATCACCGCCATGGCAAGTGCGAACAGTCCGCCGGTGGCTTCAGGGGTGATCGCGCCGATCAGCAGTAGTAAGCCAAAGCAGGCGGTGATGATGCCGCTGCGGATCATGGCGCGAGGGGAGAAGCGGGTTGCCAGGCGTGATCCGGCGATCGCCATCAAGAACAGTGCCACCGACATCGGGAGCATTCGGATACCTGAGTCAAGAGCGTCGAGGTTCAACACCGTCTGCAAGTACAGCGGCAGGACGAAGAACGAGCCGGAGATGATGAAGTACAGGACTAATTGCGATGCCAGGCCCGCGCGCAGGGTGGGAATGCTGAACAAGTCGGTGCCCACAAGCGGTTCGCGGCCCGAGGCCGAGACCTTGCGTTCCCATGCGATGAAGGCCCAGCCGATCAGCAAGCCGACCATCACCATCGGGATCGTGGGGGAGAACCCGAAGACCTCGAATGGTGGGTTCATGGGCTCAATGAATCCCCAACTGCTGGCCGATACGAGTGCAAGAACCACAACGCCCATAGACACTGCCGATAACACGATGCCGCTGAAATCGAAGCGACCAGCCTTGGCGGTCACGGGAAGATCTTTGATCTTGCCGGCCAGGGGCAGGATCGCGACAAGGATCATGATCGTCTCGGCTGCAAAGACCCAGCGCCAACTGAACGAGCTGGTTACCCAACCGCCGATCAATGGTCCGGCGGCTGACGCGGCGCCGGCGATACCTCCGAGAAGCGCATACGCGACCGCCCGATCGCGTCCGGTGTAGTTGATCGCAGCCAGGGCGGCGATAGCCGGTATCACGAGCGCTGCACCGATGCCTTCAACGATCGACCAACCGATGTAGAGCATGCCGAAGCCACTTGCCAGGGCAGTTGTGAGTGAACCGACGGCGTAGATGATCGTGCCGATCACAAAGGCGCGCCGGCGTCCAATGCGGGCGCCGATTCCCGCGCCGGCCAGCATTAATGCCGCCATAGTGAGCGTGAAGGTCGCGATCGCCAGTTGCATCGAACTCACGGTGGTGTCGAGATCGTTAACGACCGCGGTGATCGACACGTTCATGACGGTGCCGTCGATCACCATCACGAATTGGGCGAGCCCGAGAACCATGATCGGCAGCCATTTACGCACGAGAGCACCGTAGTGCCCGCGAGCGGTGAACCGGCCATTTGCGGATCGGGGACCGTGCTGCCACGGGATCACCTACGGGTCCCTCGAAATCAGGCTCCGGCAATAGGCTGCGACTCGTGGAAACGCGGGTTGCGATCGTCGGCGTGTTCGACGGTGTGCATCGCGGACATCAAGCCTTGATCGCTCAGGCGCGAGCGCTCGCAGGGGATGGCCGCGTTGTGGCTTTAACTTTCGACCCTCATCCACTGCGGCTGCTGAGGCCCGATAAAGCTCCGGCCATGCTCTCGTCCATTGACGACCGTGCGGACGCACTGCACGATGCGGGGGTAGACGACGTAGTGGTCATCGACTTCCCGCGCGAACTGGGGGAACAGTCTCCCCGGGAGTTCGTCAATGAGTTCGTGATCGGACGCACCCACGCCGACTTGGTGGTGGTTGGCGAGAACTTCCGATTCGGTCACCGGGCCACAGGCGACGTGGACACGTTGCGCGAACTCGGTGCGGAACTGGGCTTCGCGGTCCAGAGTGCGGTCTTGCGGGGCGACGGCGAGCGGTACTCCTCGACACGGGTCCGTGAGGCGCTGGCCGCCGGCGATCTCGCTCAGGTGGTGGAAGTGCTGGGACGGCCGTTTACCTACCGCGGTGAGGTTGTTCACGGAGACCACCGGGGGCGCACACTTGGGGTGCCCACCGCGAACATTGCGGTAACCGCTGACCGCGCCGCGCCCGCCGATGGCGTGTACGCGGGTTGGGTGCGAGTCCTCCAAGGCGCTTGTCCCCGGATGACGGCAGCGATCTCAGTTGGTGACAACCCGCAGTACGCCGGGACCCAAAGACGCATCGAGGCCCATGTGATCGATCGCGATGACCTCGACTTGTACGGGGCGCACATCGAGGTCGGATTTACTGCCCGATTGCGTGGTCAGGAAGTGTTCGAAAGCGAGCAGGCTTTCATCGAACAGATGCAGGCCGACATCGCTGCCGCAAGGGCGCACGGAGAGCGGGAGCCGGCGCCCTGATAGCCTCGACTACGACGGTTGCTGAGCGGGCGCTCGGCGATACGTGACTAGGCCGCACGGTGCGGTCATCGCCGGGAGACCGGCGCGCCCGAGAGGAACGCAAATGTCACTCGACGCCAAGACCAAGGCCGACATCATCGCCGAGTACGCGACGAGTCCCGGCGACACTGGTAGCCCCGAGGTTCAGATCGCGCTATTGACCAAGCGCATCACCCAGCTCACTGAGCACCTGAAGACCCATCCCCACGACCACCACAGCCGCCGCGGCCTGCTGATCCTCGTTGGACAGCGTCGCCGGCTGCTGAAGTACCTGACCAAGACGGACATCAACCGCTACCGCTCGATCATTGAGCGTGTCGGCATCCGTCGCTAGGTACTAACCGACAGACTCTGCTGGGGTGCCGACTCGGGCACCCCGGTTCTACAACCGAATATGTAACGAACACACCAGTAAGGATCCGGGGCGCTGCGGAAGCGTCGTCGTCGGTCCTCGGTAGTGGCTCTCGCGGAGGAAGTTCCCGGGGGCCTCGATCGAAGACCGCCACCGGACGTCTGCCGTGGTTGCCCCTGTCCGCTTATGAACAGGAGGCACCCGTGACGGGTTCCCAGATCGCGACGGCTGAGGCCGTCATCGACAACGGCGCGTATGGAACACGCACCGTTACCTTCGAGACAGGTCGTCTCGCACGTCAGGCCGCGGGCTCCGTGGCCATTTACCTCGACGGCGGCACCATGCTGTTGAGCGCAACTACCGCTTCGAAGAATCCCAAGGATCAATTCGACTTCTTCCCGCTTACGGTTGATGTCGAAGAGCGGATGTACTCCGTTGGACGCATCCCGGGATCGTTCTTCCGTCGTGAAGGTCGTCCAACCGAGGACGCCATCCTCACCTGCCGGTTGATCGACCGCCCGCTGCGCCCGACCTTCAAGAAGGGTCTGCGCAACGAGGTCCAGGTCGTGGTGACCGTTCTCTCGTTGAACCCCAACGATCTCTACGACGTTGTGGCAATCAACGGTGCTTCGGCGTCAACGCAACTCTCGGGCTTGCCGTTCAGCGGTCCAATCGGTGGGGTGCGCATCGCACTTATCAACGGTCAGTGGGTTGCATTCCCTACCCACGAGCAGCTCGAGGACGCGGTCTTCGACATGGTCGTCGCTGGACGCATCGCAGGTGACGATGTCGCCATCATGATGGTCGAGGCTGAGGCCACCGACAAGACGATCGATCTCGTTGCTGGTGGAGCCCAGGCACCTACTGAGGAGATCGTCGGTGCTGGACTCGAAGCGGCCAAGCCCTTCATTCGCGCATTGTGTGATGCCCAGCAGGAACTGGCCGACGCCGCCGCCAAGCCGGTGGCCGACTACCCGGTCTTCCTGGAGTTCGAGGACGACGCCTACGACGCCGTGGAGCGGTTGGCCCTGGTCGACGTCCGCGACGCCCTTGCAATCGTGGAGAAGGCTCCGCGTGAGGCACGCCTGGACGACATCAAGACGACTGTCGTCGCCGAACTCGCCGCCAACTTCGAGGGTCGGGAGAAGGAACTCTCCGCAGCCTTCCGTGCGGTGACCAAGAAGGCCGTTCGTGACCGCGTCCTTCGCGACAAGGTCCGTATCGATGGCCGTGGCTTGACCGACATCCGCGCGCTCAGCGCCGAGGTCGACATCCTGCCCCGCACCCACGGTTCGGCCCTGTTCGAGCGCGGTGAGACCCAGATCTTGGGTGTCACCACCTTGAACATGTTGCGTATGGAGCAGTT
>JAURQC010000051.1 GCA_030836325.1 Candidatus Nanopelagicales bacterium | reverse complement strand
GCGGCGACGTACAGCGAGCCATTTCCCTTTCCCGATCCAACCTCGGTGGATTACACGCAGATTCCGATACAAGAGACCGGAGTTGTCGATGTGGTTGCCGATGGGGACACCATTCGCTTCATCGAAGAGGGCACCTCGGACTTTGTGACCGTCCGTTTGTTAGGCATCAACACACCTGAAGTTCGAGGCTTCTATAGCAAGAACCGGGATGAGGACATGTGCGGTGCCGTGGCAGCCACGGACCTACTCTCGTCGCTGCTGCCGCCGGGGTGGCCGGTCCAGCTTCGGTCACTACGTAAGGAGTCGATTGGCTCTGATGGGCGTATCCAGCGCTACGCCTTCGCCTATAACCCGGCAACTGGGGCCTACGACATCGACGTGCAGGCAGCTCTTGCTCAGGCTGGCTTGGCGATGTGGTTCACCGTGGGGGACGAAGCGGCGCTCTCGTATCCGTACGCCGTGATGACGTCGCAGGCACAACTTGAGCGGCGTGGAATCTGGAACCCGGAGTACTGCGGACCGATCGAGCAACCTGACGCATCCTTGAGCGTTATCGCGCACTGGGATGCCGGGCGAAACGACAATGCGAATCCCAACGGGGAATACACGATCGTCCGCAATACTGGGAGCACTCCCGTTGATATCAGCGGTTGGCTCCTGCGCGATTCGAGTTTGTCCTTTTGGTTCAACTTCCCAGAGGGGTCAGTACTGCAGCCCGGTGATTATCGAGTGGTTCACGCAGGGGAAGGGCAACCGGGTTCGCCGAATCCTCGTGATCTTTATATGGGATCCCCTGGTGCCCTACTGGCCAACACATCGGACGATCGCTTCACAGGAGACGGCGTCTACCTATTGGACAAGTCGACTGCCATGCGGACCTGGTTCGAATGGCCATGCGTGATCGACTGCACCGATCCAGCCCAGGGGACATTGCGTATCACCGATGTCAATCCTGTCGCCACCGCGAAGAAGCCTGCGCGGGCGGCAAATCAGGAATACGTCATCATCCAGAACACAGGGGATCAGGAGATCAATCTTGACGGCTACTACCTGCGCTATCGAGGTGCGAGTTACCCCTTCACCGTGGACTCACGTATCGCCCCCGGCAAGAAACTGACGGTCTTCATCGGCAAAGGCGTGCCAACCAACAAGACTCAATTCTGGGGGCGTGACCGTCCGCTGCTCATGAACAGTTCGGGCACTGTCGAGTTGTTGTCTGAACGGAACGTACTGATCAGTAGCAAAACCTGGTAGGCCCGACTTACCGTCGGATTGTGCACATCGCGCCTGGCCTACGAAGGCTTCGGTCCTACGACCGCCGTGATCTACGGGGAGACATCATCGGCGGCATCACTGTCACCGCCTATCTGGTGCCGCAGGTCATGGCCTACTCGACGCTGGCCGGACTTCCTGCCACCAGCGGGTTGTGGGTTGTGATTGTCGGCTTCGTCATCTACGCCTTCGTCGGAAGTTCACGCTTGCTTTCCGTAGGCCCGGAGAGCAGCACTGCCCTTCTGACAGCAACTGCACTCGCGCCACTCGCGGGTGGGGACCCGTTGCGCTACGCGGCGTTGGCCGCGGCGTTGGCGTTGATCGTCGGATGCCTCGCTCTACTCGCCGCCGTCCTCCGATTGGGCTTCGTCGGCGATCTTCTCGGCAAGCCGCTGCTGATCGGGTACATGGCGGGGGTGGCGGTCTTGATGATCTCCAGCCAGGTGATGTCGCTCACCCAAACACCTGGGAATCCCATGACGTTCGCTGAAGAGGTCCTGGCGATCATTCGGAACGTACAGGTGTCGTCGTTTGCCTGGGCGCCATTGATCATGGCCACTGCGATCGCTGGCGCCCTTGTTCTTCTCGGAACCCGCATGCACAGCGTGCCGTGGCCATTGATCATGGTTTCGGGAGCCGCCCTGCTCACCGCCGCGCTTCCGTCCGCGGCCTCGGCCTTGCCGACAGTGGGGAGCATTCCCGTCGGAGGTCCCACGATCGGGGTCCCCGCTCTCGCTGCCTCGGACCTCGGAATCCTGGCACTCCCCGCGTTCGGCATCGTGGTGGTCGGCTACGCGGACAACTTGCTCACCGGCCGCATGCTGGCGATCGGTACCGGCCACCGGGTGCATAAGAATCAGGAGTTCGTTGCGCTGGGAGCAGCGAATGTGGGGGCATCGTTCGTGAGTGGGTTTCCAGTATCTTCCTCCGCCAGCCGCGCGGTGATCGCTCGCTCGGCAGGCGCTCGGACACAGGTGTACTCACTCGTGGCTGCAGCCTTGGTGCTCGTCGTACTACTCGGCCTAGGAAACATCCTCAGCACTTTCCCGCTGGCAGCCCTTAGCGGCTTGATCATCTTCGCTGCCCTATCTCTGGTGGATATCGGCGAGTTCCGTCGCCTGTGGCGCTTTCGCAAGCGGGAATTTCTCTTCGCGCTGATAGCAACGATCGGCGTTCTGGCCTTCGGACTCTTGTACGGCATCGCCATCGCCGTTGCTGTCTCGGTAGTCGACCTACTAAGTCGCGTTGCCCGACCGCACGCGGCGGTCCTGGGAACGGTAGACGGGGTACCTGGTTGGCACAGCATCGTGGACTACCCCGGGGCACAACAGGAGCAGGGACTCTTGGTCTTCCGCTACGACTCTCCTCTCTTCTTCGCGAACGCCGAGGATTTCCTGCGCCGAGCCCGAGGGGCCTTGAGCAAAGCGCATGGGACTCGCTGGATGCTGGTGAACGTGGAAGCGGTGAACGAGGCAGACATCACCGGACTCGATGCACTCGCTGAACTAGTGGATGACTGTCAGCGCCGTGGAATTCAACTCGGACTCGTTCGCGTCAAGTCCGAGTTGATGGTCGAGTTGCAGGCACACGGCGTCTTGAACACCATCGGTGATGCCTACGTCTTTCAGACGATGCCAACAGCTATCGATGCCTTTCGTGCCTCAACCCCGGACTAGCGGGCTTTCGCCTCGCGCTCAGCTCGACGACGAGCGCGCCGCTCTTCCTCCAGTCGATGTGCTTCCTCGAGAGTGGGGGCAGAGCCACCGTGCCGAGCGGGAATCCACGCGGCTCCCGGCGGCTGATCGGGATACCGCTCGATCGTCGCGTCGAGTAGTTGGGAAAGTTCGCCGCGCAACTCTTCGGTGAGCTCATCTGGATCTTTGCCTCGTTC
>JAURQC010000050.1 GCA_030836325.1 Candidatus Nanopelagicales bacterium | reverse complement strand
GACGGAAACTGCTCGATCGTCCTCTTGCACCCTGGCTCGCACTACGGCCGAACTACACCCGGCACGGATCAGTGGAACGTCGGCGGCAACTCTGTGGCTGGATAACGTGGCTAAATAGCCGATCGCCTCGACGATATTCGTCTTTCCTTGTCCGTTCATCCCTACGAATGTGGTTACGCCGGGTTGAAATTGCATGTCCGCCTGGGGGTACGAACGAAAGTCGGTCAGGCTCAGGGCCTGCAACCACATGACGGTGGTGCGCTCAGCCGGTGAGGCGAACGGGCATGAGCAAGTAGCGGTACTCCATTTGCACTGCATCGTCGACGATTCCGGTCAGGACCGCCGGCCGCGTTGCCTGAGTGAATGCGAATTGCGCCGTCGGAGCATCGATCGCAGCTAGGCCGTCAAGTAGATATCCGGGGTTGAACGCGATCTCGATGTCGTCCCCTTCTATCCCAGCCTCGAGGGTCTCCTCGGCTTGGGCGTCATCACCGGCGCCAGCTCGCAACTCCAGTTCACTTCCCGAGAACGTGAGCCGCACAGGGGTGTTGCGTTCAGCGACGAGTGCAACGCGTTTGACGGCTTCAATGAGGGTCTGGGTGTCGACACTTGCATGAGTCGATGATTCATTCGGCAGCAACGACCGGTACTTAGGAAACTCACCATCGAGAAGCCGTGTGGTGGTTCGGCGTCGATCCCCTTCGAATCCGACGAGACGATCTCCTTCACCTGCTAAAGCCATCGAAACTTCCTCGGCGTTTGCAAAGGACTTAGCCGCATCAGCCAATGTCTTCGCCGGAATCAACAACTCGGCTTCTTTGACCGAATTACTCGGCTTCCACTGCAGTTCGCGAACCGCGAGTCGATATCTGTCTGTGGCAGCAA
Organism: Candidatus Nanopelagicales bacterium; assembly: GCA_030836325.1. The sequence continues at coordinate 2,278 of JAURQC010000050.1, read as the reverse complement.
GCACTATGGAAGAACCATCGATCTCCACACGTATGCCGGTAAGCGTCGGCAGCGTGTCGTCCCTGCCTGCCGCCACCGCCACCTGTCCCACCGCGCTGGCAAACAGTGATGCTTCGATCGTTCCACTGCTTTCCGGCATCTGCGGTAACGCGGGGTAGTCGTCGATCGGCAAGGTGGGAAGGGTGAACGACGCACGACCACACGTGATCGTCACCTTCGTTCCCTCAGCAGCCAGAGTGATCGGCTGGGCTGGTAACGAGCGAGCAATATCAGCCAGAAGACGGCCTGACACCAGTGTTGTTCCGGCTGCTTCGACCGCCGCCTCGATATCGACGCGGGTGGATACCTCGTAATCGAAGCTACTCATGGAAAGCGCGTCATCGGTCGCGGTCAGCACCACTCCGGCTAGGACGGGGAGGCTAGGCCGGGTGGGCAGAGTCCGAGCCGACCAGGCCACCGCATCGGCGAGTGCGTCCCGCTCGACCCTGATCTTCACCGTGTGCCTCCTCGAGCCTGTCCACTCATGACGTCCAACGACGGGTCAGACAGTACGGGAGGTATCCACGGCCGTCATCGCCAAGTCTTTCGAAAGATTCAGGATAGAGAGAAAAGTAGTAGTAGTCATCGGTGTTGTGGATGCTGTGGATACCAAGCGGTTTCGTGGGTAGACCGGGGTTTGGGACCTGAGGGCAAGTTGTGGAGCGAGCGGCGCTGGCTTGTGAGTCGATGTGGGTTAGTTGGATTGGGCTCACGGCTGTACCCAGGGGATCGGGATTCGTCCACAGTGTTGTTGGGCTCCACCGCCGGGCACTCTGTTGACCATCCACAGGCCATCCACACGTGGGGATAGCCGTACGGATGGAACAAAAAGGACGGAAGTTACAAAGTTATCCCCAGTGTTATTCACAGGTACCATCCACATTTGGGGATAGTTTGGGGATAACGACGACCAAAGTGAACATATGTGGCTGATGTGATGAACGCGCCGGGAAGGTTCTAGGTAGGTCGTGGTTGGGATTTAATGCGTGAGGTCAAGTCCGTTACTTGGTTGAACAAGGACCGCCGTTCGGCCATCAGCTGTCGGATTTTCCGGTCGGCGTGCATCACGGTGGTGTGGTCCCGGCCGCCGAAGGCCTGCCCGATCTTCGGTAGGGAGAGATCGGTTAGCTCCCGGCATAGGTACATCGCGATCTGTCGGGCCGTGACGAGCACACGCGAACGGCTGGCCCCACATAGGTCATCGACTGTCACCCCGAAGTACTGAGCCGTTGCGGCCATAATCTGCGCGGCCGTGATTTCCGGACCAGTTTCCGATGGCAAGAGATCCTTCAACACGATCTCGGTGATCGTCAGATCGACGGGCTGTCGATTCAATGATGCGAAGGCGGTTACCCGGATCAACGCGCCCTCGAGTTCACGGATGTTGGTGGTGATCTTCGATGCGATGTACTCGAGCACCTCCGGCGGTGCGACGAGCCGTTCGTGCTTCGTCTTCTTACGCAAGATGGCGATACGGGTCTCGAGGTCAGGGGGCTGGATATCGGTGATCAAGCCCCACTCGAATCGAGAACGCATCCGATCTTCGAATTCCTGGAGTTGCTTGGGCGGAAGATCCGATGTGATGACAATCTGCTTATTGGCGTTATGCAACGTATTGAAAGTATGGAAAAACTCTTCCTGCGTCTGGACTTTTCCGCTGAGGAATTGGATGTCGTCTACCAGTAGTACGTCGGTTTCTCGATACCTGCGCTGGAAGGCGGCCGCCTTGTCGTCACGAATGGAGTTGATGAACTCGTTGGTGAACTCCTCGGAACTCACGTACCGCACGTGCGTGCCTTTGTACAGAGTGCGTGTGTAGTGACCGATCGCATGCAGCAGGTGGGTCTTACCCAGACCGGAGCCGCCGTAGATGAATAGTGGGTTGTACGCGCGAGCGGGCTGCTCGGCCACGGCGACTGCCGCAGCGTGGGCGAACCGGTTGCTCGAGCCGATCACGAATGTGTCGAAGACGTACTTGTCATTCAAACGACCGTCACCGGAGCGGGTGTCTGGGGAACCCGTGCCTGGTCGGGTGCTCTCCTCGAGTGGTTCCGCGCTCATGGGTGCGACCGGATCGTCGGCGTAGGTGGCATCGGCCATCTCATCGGTTGTGGTCTCGTCCACCGCCGGTGTGATGGTCGGATCGACGGTGACAGCTAGACGCACGTCCTGGCCGATGGTGTTGGTCAAGGCCCGCACGACGATCGGGCGCAATCGTGTTTCTAGGACATCCTTGGTG